>NZ_JAFBCQ010000001.1:0-310222 GCF_016907815.1 Microbacterium aurum | reverse complement strand
ACTGGGCGTACGACGCGTACGACATCAAGGACCTCGCCGACCCCGAGGGCACCCTCGGCGACGCGGAGTCGATCCACACGTTCACGCGCACCGGGTTCGACACCGACTTCCCGGAGGTGAACACCTGGCTGACCGACTTCCGGATGGATTCGGACGTGCTGTTCTCGCTCGAGAACGCGATGTACAACACCGACGAGCAGGTCAGCGACTACACCGACATCGTGCGGGCGTGGATGGACGAGAACAAGGAGTGGGTCGACTCCCTGACCGCCTGATCTCAGCTCTGCGGTGTAGCCGCCCCGTCGCCGTCGCGCGGCGGGGCGGCTCCGGTCTGTGGCGGGGTGGGCCCGGTCTGGGGTGGGCTGGTCCCGGTCTGCGGCGCAGTGGTCCCGGCATCCAACTGCAGCGCGACCTTCTTCTCGAGGCGTTCGACGGCCTCGTCCGACAGGGCCAGCAGACCGTCGACCTCGTCGCGCACGCGCCGGTAGGCGATCTGCCGCTCGGCGGGCGTCGCGGACTGGTCGAGCGCGACCGCGAGCAGCTGCTGCGCCGTCGCGAGGCGCTTGCGCTCGGTCTCGCTGAACTGCGAGTCGCGCACGCGGCGAGCTTCGCGCTCGGCCAGGTCGAAGGCGACCTCGTAGTCGGTGACGGCATCGCGGTATTCGGCGAGCTGCTCGGCGGTGAGCCGGGCGTCGGCACTCGGCGGCCGCAGCCGGTCGGCGACCTTCTTCGCCCGCAGGAATGCGGCGGTCAGCGGCTGGCGCCCGTCGCTCATGGTCGGGAAGGCGATCATCCGCGCGACGTCGAGCTCGTACTCCAGCCAGCGCGCGGTGATGGCGTCATGGGTCTGGAACAGCTGCTCCAACTGGTGCGGGATCGCGGCGGGCCGGGTGATCGTCTTGGGCTCGGTGGCCGCCGTCACCGTCGGCGCGGTGCGAGCGGCGCGCAGCTGCGCCTTGGCCGACATGACCTCGAGGCGCCGCTTGTGGTGCCGGTCGAGCGCCCGGTCGACGCCGCGGACGGCGCCCCCCAGCACACCGGCGAGGGGGAACACGAGCCACCAGTACCCGCCGACGAACTGCCAGAACTGCTCCACCGTGCCACCCTACTTCTCGGGCGGGTCAGGATCCGGGAGGACGTTGCGTCCGCGACGGCACCGGCCAGACGCGCGGCGGCGACGGCGCCTGCGCGGGCGGGGCCGTGCGGTCGGGCCCAGGCGTGCGGTCGGGCTGCGCCGTGCGGTCGGGCTGCGCCGCCGGGTCTCGGGGCGCCGGGTCTCGCTGCGCCGCCGGATCGGATCGCGGGGGCGGATCGGCGGAGGCAGGCGGCGAGGGCGGTGCGGATGCCGCGCGTGCGGCGCTCGCGCGAGCGATCACCTCGGCGGAGCGGGCGATGACGGTCTGCGCGAGCCCCTGCGCGAAGTCCTGTGCCGCCGTGCCCCACTGCGAGAGGGCCGAGGGCGCCGCGGCATCCGGGTCACCCTCGCGCGGCGTCGCCGGCATGTCACCGGCGGCCCTCGCCCGGCGCCAGGCGTCGGCCTCGGCGGCCTCGAACGCTCGGGTCTCGCGGAGCACGGCGTCGCGATAGGCCGTGAACTGCGCGGCGGTGATGCGCGCCTGCGGCGACGCCGGACGCAGCTCGCGGGCCGCGCGCTGTGCGGCGAGGAAGTGAGCGGTGAGCGGTTCGCGGGCATCGGTCATCGCCGGGAACGCGATGAGCCGTGCGGGGTCGGTCTCGTACGCCATCCATCGTGCCGTGACCTCGTCGTGGGCGGCCATGAGACGCGCGAGCGGCAGCGCCGCCGGGTCGGTCGCGGCGGCGGGGAGGGCCGTGCGCGCGGCATCGACGTGTGCGCGGCGCACGCGCACCGTGGCCGCCGCGGCCTTCGCCTCGCGCTGCGTGCGCTCGAGGTTCTTCCGGGCGGCGGCGGTGTCGGCGCTGGAGGCACGGCCCGTGGCGCGCTCGGCCTGGATGCGCGCGAGTTCGGTGCGGGCGACACGGACCGCGACGCGCGCGCTCGCGGCATCCCGGCGCGCGGCCTTCAACTCGCCGCGCGCGGCGTCGAGTTCGATGCGCCGCAGCCGCGCCGCGCGCTCCTGACGCAGGCCGAACCAGCCGGCGGCACCGGCCCCGATCAAGCTCGGCCCGATCCACCAGAACTCGGCGACTGTCGCCCACAGCGGGTCCACAGGGTCATGCTAACCAGCATGCCTGTGAGGGGCATCCGCTGCACCCGGGTGCCGGAGCCGCCTGAGGCGGACGCGGAAGGAATCAGCCGAACAGCAGCGCGAGCACCGTGGCGCCGCCGCCGACGAGGATGAGCGCGACGATCACGACCCACGCGATGATGCGGGTGCGGCGCGTGCGGGCCTCGTTCATGCCCTGGTACTCGTTGTCGTCGCTCATGCGCCCAGCCTACGGGTCAGAGCGCGGGCTCGGTGATCGTGGCGCCGAAGACGTCCGGGAGCGTCGCGGTCGAGACGGCGCGCAGCTCGGACACGGTGAGCGTGAAGACGTCCTGGATCTCCAGCGCCGGCTCGTCGCCGTCCGCGGCGGGATCGGTCACGCCGATGCGGAGCACCGGGTAGCCCCGGCCCTCGCACAGGCCCCGGAACTTCACGTCCTCCTCGCGCGGCACCGACACGATGACACGGCCGGTCGACTCGCTGAACAGGGCGGTGGCGGCGTCCACACCGTCACGCTCCATGATCTCGCGCAGCCACACGCGTGCGCCGACGCCGAAGCGCATGACGGCCTCCGCGAGGGCCTGGCCGAGTCCGCCCGACGACAGGTCGTGCGCGCTCGAGACGAGTTCCTGCTGGGATGCCGCGTGGATGAGCTCCGCGAGCCGCTTCTCCTGCGCCAGGTCCACCGCCGGCGGTCGGCCGCCGAGGTGGCCGTGCACCGTGCCCGCCCACGCGGAGCCGCTGAGCTCCGTGGACGTCACGCCGAGCAGGTAGATGTTCTCGCCGGCATCCTGCCACCCGCTCGGGATGCGGCGGGCGACGTCGTCGATGATGCCGAGCACGCCGACGACCGGCGTCGGGAAGATCGGCACATCGCCGGTCTGGTTGTAGAAGCTGACGTTGCCGCCCGTGACCGGTACGCCGAGCTCGAGGCACGCGTCGGCGAGGCCGTCGACGGCCTGCCCGAATTGCCACATGACCTCGGGATTCTCGGGGCTGCCGAAGTTGAGGCAGTCGGTGACCGCGGTGGGCACGGCACCCGTCACGGCGACGTTGCGGTACGCCTCGGCGAGCGCGAGCTGCGCACCGGCGTACGGGTCGAGCTGGCAGAAGCGGCCGTTGCAGTCCGTGGCGATCGCGAAGCCGAGGCCCGACTCCTCGTCGACGCGGATCATGCCGGCGTCGTCGGGGAAGCTCAGTGCGGTGTTGCCCATGACGTAGTAGTCGTACTGGTTGGTGATCCAACTGGTGTCGGCGAGGTTCGGGCTGCCGAGCAGCTGCAGGAACTGGTCCTGCAGCGCAGCCGGGTCGTCGGTGCGGGGCAGGGCGGATGCCGAGTCGTCGCGCAGTGCGTCGATCCAGGTCGGGTAGGCCACGGGACGCTCGTACACCGGGCCGTCGACCGCGACGGTGGACGGGTCGACGTCGACGATCTGCTCGCCGTGCCAGAAGATCTGCAGCCGGCCGTCGCCGGTGACCTCGCCGAGGACGCTGGTTTCGACATCCCATTTGCCGACCACCGCGAGGAAGGCGTCGAGCTTCTCGGGAGCGACGATCGCCATCATGCGCTCCTGGCTCTCGCTCATGAGGATCTCCTCGGGCGTGAGCGTGGGGTCGCGCAGCAGCACGTTCTCGAGGTCGACGCGCATGCCCGATCCGCCGTTGGCGGCGAGCTCGCTCGTCGCGCACGAGATGCCCGCGGCGCCGAGGTCTTGGATCGCCTCGACGAGTTCGCCCTGGTAGAGCTCCAGGCAGCACTCGATGAGCACCTTCTCGGCGAACGGGTCGCCCACCTGCACGGCGGGACGCTTGGTCGGGCCCCCGTCGGCGAAGGTGTCGGAGGCGAGGATCGACGCGCCGCCGATGCCGTCGCCGCCGGTGCGCGCCCCGAACAGCACGACCTTGTTGCCGGCGCCGGTGGCGTTGGCGAGCTTGATGTCCTCGTGGCGCATGACGCCGACCGCGAGCGCGTTGACGAGCGGGTTGCCCTGGTAGACGGCGTCGAACACCGTCTCGCCGCCGATGTTCGGCAGGCCCAGGCAGTTGCCGTAGAAGCTGATGCCGCTGACCACGCCGTGCACCACGCGTTCGGTGTCGGGGTTGTCGATGGCGCCGAAGCGCAGCTGGTCCATGACGGCGACGGGGCGCGCGCCCATCGAGATGATGTCGCGCACGATGCCGCCGACGCCGGTCGCGGCGCCCTGGAACGGCTCGATGTAGCTGGGGTGGTTGTGGCTCTCGACCTTGAAGGTGACCGCCCAGCCCTCACCCACGTCGACGACGCCGGCGTTCTGCCCCATGCCGACCATGAGGCGCGTCTTCATCTCGTCCGAGACCTTGTCGCCGAAGCGGCGCAGGTAGATCTTGGAGGACTTGTAAGAGCAGTGCTCGCTCCACATGACGGAGTACATCGCCAGCTCGCCGCTCGTGGGGCGCCGGCCGAGGATCTCCTTGATCCTCGCGTACTCGTCGGGCTTGAGCCCGAGCGCCGCGTACGGCTGCTCCTTCTCCGGCGTCGCCAGGGCGTTCTCAACGGTGTCTGCAACGGGGGTGCTCACGCGGCTGTGCTCCAAGAGATCGCGGGATGCCGGGGGACGCCGTCCAGTCTAGTTGTGGCCCCGGCGCGGGCGGTTCCGCGGTCCTTCTGCGGGGCGGGCGAGCGTGTTCGCGCGTCAGTGGGAGGGCTCGCCGGTGTTGATGACTCCGATGCCGGTAGCTTCGTGACTCGGCTCGGCGGCGGAGGGCGAGACCGTCCCGGGCTCGGCGGGGTTCGGGGCGGGCGTCTCGTCGGGTGTCGGCACCGTCGGCTCGGCGGGAGTGGGCGCGAGCGGCTCGCTCGGGTTCGGTGCCAGCGGCTCATCGGGGTTCGGGGCCTTGGGCTCCTCGCCCGGCTCCTTCTCGGTGCTCGGCTCGGTGAGCTGATCGGTCGACGGCTCGGCCGTCGGCTCGGTGGTGTCGGCGGCGGGTTCGGGGGTGCCCTCGTCGGACATGGCGTCTCCTTCGGTCGGTTCGCGTGTCGGTTCGAGTCTCGGCGTCGTCGCCCCACCAGGCACGGGGGTTGACAGGGCGCGGGCCGCCATCTCGCGCCTGTCGCCGGCGGGTCGTAGAGTCTGCCCATGACCGGACTGACGCCCTATCTGCACTTCGCCGGCACCGCTCGCGAGGCGCTGACCTTCTACCGTGATGTCTTCGGCGGTGAGCTCGTGGACCCGCTCGCGCTCAAGCCCTGGGGCGACCACGACGGGCAGGTGCGCGACCGGTTCGGAGTGACCTGGCTCATCGGATATCAGGGGTGATGACGTGATCGACGACGCGTATCCGCGTGACCTGGTGATGACGGCGGCGATCTTCGGGGTCGCGGCGTTCGTGTGGTCGGGGTGGGCGCAGGAGCGTCCGCCGCGCGGCGTGTTGTGGCGTGTCGTGCTGGCGGTGTTGGGCGTCGCGGGCCTCGCCGTCGCCGGGTTCGCGATCCCGCTCGCGGTGCGGCATTGGTCGACCGCGACGGCGGTCCGCTTCGAGGGCCCCGCGTGGGTGGCCTACCTCGTGGTCGTCGCGATCGAGGTCGTGGCGTGCATCGTGCTCGCCGTGTGGGCGAGCCGGTCCGGCCGCTCCGATCTGATCGCGCCGCTGATCCTCGCGGTCGTCGGCATCCACTTCATCCCCCTCGCGTTCGTCTTCGGCCAGCCGATCATGGCCTGGACCGGGGTCGCGCTCGCCGTCGTCGCCGTTGTCGCTGCGGTGATCCCGTCATCCGATACCACGCGCAGCTTCTGGTGCGGCCTCATCGGGGCGCCGGTGTTCCTGCTCGCGGCGGTGCCGTGCCTGGTCGTCGGCCGCGCGGCCTTCGCGGCATGACCGTCCCTGCCGTCGCGCTGCTGCGCGCCCGCGCCGCGGAGATCGACGCGATGCTCGCGCGCCTCGACGACGCGGATGCCGCCGTGCGCTCCGACCGTGCCGACGGCACCGCCGACGACGAGCACGACCCGGAGGGGTCGACGCTGTCGGGCGAGTGGCAGCGGATCGACGCTCTGCAGCGCGCCCTCGCGGCGGAGCGGGCGGAGATCGCGGCGGCACTCGAACGGGTGGATGCCGGGACCTACGGCATCTGCGTCGTGTGCGGGCAGCCGATCCCCGCCGCGCGGCTGGAGGTCCGGCCGATGGCGACCACCTGCGTCGCGTGCTGCATCCGGTAGAAGTGCGCGCCGAACCCGCCATCGATACTCAGCGCCACGAGTTCATCCAGCCAAGGCATCAGCATCCCGGTCCGGTCCTCGCCCAGCCGCAGCGCCTGAGCCGGTTCGGTGTAGATCGTATCCACCAGCTCCTGGGCATCGAGCCGGTCCTGGAGCAGCCCGGCGTGCTGCCAGAACACCTGGTCCACCAGGTAGTCGGTGTCCAGGTAGACCGTGGTGACGGTGATATGGTCCTCCGGTTCGCTGCCACACAAGACATTCGCACTCAGGACCACCACATCGCCCGCGCTGACCGGCTTCTGCCCGAACTCACTGAACAGGATCGCCGAGCCCGACCGGACCACGATCACCTTCACGCAGTCATACGCCACCGGACCCACCGGAGAATGCACCGTCCGGGTCCGAGCGAGTGTCGGACAAAACCGCCGACGGCTGGCGCCCGCAGGGAGTGCGGAGTTGCTCCCGGCCGCGGACGATCCCATCAGCCGTCCCCGCCGTCAGCGCGGCCGACGTCATCAGCGCAGTGGGTTCGGTGTCAGGCGGCAACCTGCTCGGCCGCTGTCTCGCTGGTCCGTTGGCTCTTCGGCATCGTGGTGGAGCCTCGGGTGTTGTGCAGCAGTCGCATCGCGTTGGCGATGACGACGAGTACGGACGCTTCGTGGACGAGCATGCCGATGGACATGGTCACCCCGCCGGCGAAGACCCCGGCCAGCAGCAACACCACGGTGATCAGGGCGATCGCGATGTTCTGCCGCATCACTGCCACCGTCCGCTTGGCCAGCCCGATGGCTTCGGGCAGCTTGAGCAGGTTATCGCCCATCAGCGCGATGTCGGCGGTCTCCACGGCCACGGCCGAGCCTGCCGCACCCATCGCGACACCGATGTTCGCCGTCGCCAGGGCGGGGGCGTCGTTGACGCCATCACCCACCATGGCGATGGTGTGCCCCTGACGCTGCAGCTCGGTAACCGCGTCCAGCTTGTCCTCGGGGAGCAGGGAGGCGTGGATCTCATCAATCCCGGTGGCCTTCCCGATCGCCTCGGCCACCAGCCGGGTGTCGCCGGTGAGCATGACGACCTTCTCGACGCCGGCCCGGTGCAGCCGGGCCACCATCTCGGGTGCATCCTGTCGGATCTTGTCGGCGACGGCGACGACGCCGACCACTGTCTGATCGACGGCGACGATCATCGGGGTCTTCCCAGCGGCGGCCAGGCCCTGGGCTGCCTGTCCTGCCCGAGCGGTGGCGTCTTCTCCGATGCCGTGCTGCTCCAGCAGCGGCGGGTTGCCGATCAGCACCCGGCGACCATCGACCTCTGACACGATGCCCTTGCCGGGAACCGGGGTCACAGTGCCGGGGATACCTTGTGGTCCGACGCCTTCCGCGCGGGCGGTCTCCAGGATTGGCCAGGCCAGTGGATGCTCGGAGCCGGCCTCCGCCGCGGCGGCCCAGCGCAGCACCTCAGTACGATCGAGTGTGGAGTCCAAGACGACGATGTCGGTCAGCTGGGGACGGCCTTCGGTAAGGGTGCCGGTCTTGTCCACGGCCACGGCTGAGATTTTCGCCGAGGTCTCCAGGAACTCGCCACCCTTGATGAGGATGCCGTTACGAGCGGCACGGCCGATGCCGGCCACGATCGCGACCGGGATGGAGATCACCAGCGCGCCGGGGCAGCCGATGACCAGCAGGGTCAGGGCCAGCACCACGTCGCCGGAGATCAGCCCGGCCACCAGTGCCAGGACCATCACCGCGGGGGTGTACCAGCGGGAGAAGCGGTCGATGAAGGCCTGGGTCTTCGCCTTGGCGTCCTGGGCTTCCTCCACCCGATGGATGATCCGGGCCAGGGTGGTGTCCGCGCCGATGCCGGTCGCAAGTACTTGCAGAAAGCCACCGCGGGAGACGGTGCCGGCGAAGACCTGGCCGCCCTTGGTTTTCTCCACCGGGATCGACTCACCGGTGATGGAGGCCTCATCGATCGCTCCGGTTCCGGAGACGACCTGACCGTCCACGGGGACCTTCGCGCCGTTCTTGACCAGCACGATCTCGCCCATCCTGACCTGGCCGGCGGGAATCTCCTGTTGCTCGCCGTCGCGTACCACGATCGCGGAATCCGGGGCCACGGCGACGAGTTCGGCCAGCGCCGAGCGCGTCTTGTTCAAGGTGGCAGCCTCCAGGGCGTGGCCGATCGCGAACAGGAACGTGACCGCCGCGGCCTCCCAGAAGTTGCCGATGATGACCGCGCCGATCGCTGCGACCGACACCAGCAGGTCGATGCCGATGACCTTGGCGATCAGCGCGCGCACCGACTTGATCACGATCCCGTAGCCGGCGACCACGGCCGCGGCGATCATGAAGATGTCCCCGAGGGTGAACACCGCGTTGGCGTGGGTGGCGTGGGCGCCGGCGTCGAGCCACCATTGGGGGCTGACGGTGAGATTCGCGACGCCCCCGGCCGTCCACTGGATGGCGAAGGACATGACGATGAGCACGCCGGACACGACGGGAACCGACCAGTTCCCGTAGAACCATTTCTGGAGCCTGTTCACTTTCGGGTACGACCTTTCCGGGTCTCGTGCCGGCGGACCGGCAGAGTGGAATGGGGAGAAGGATGCGCGAGCGTCGCCCGCCGGGCACCGGTGGCCTTAGAACGCCGACGGGGTGGCCTTGTAGCCGGCCTTGGCGATAGCGGCCACGAGGTCGTCCACGGAGACGCGCTCCGCGTCGTGGTCGACCTCGATGCGGGCGGACGCGAAGCGGACCTTCACGTTCTCGACACCCTTGAGGCGGCCGACCTGCTTTTCGATCTTGGCCACGCACGACGGGCAAGAAAATCCCTCAGCCCTCAGGACGGTATGAGTGGTGGTAGAGGTGGCCATTGTGGACCCCTTTCGTGATGTGTTCGTTATTGACACCTTCACGGTAGGTTCGACGCACCGCGAACTCCTTGATATAGATCAAGTTCGCGTATGCCGTGCTCTTGGACCGCTACTGAGGGTGTCGGCCCCCGCTGGGGTCCAGCCGACTCCGGTAGGCTTGGACCATGCCCCAGGGCGATCTGTGTGTCACCCGCGTCCCGATCTTCCAAGGACTCTCCCGCCAAGAGCAGATGCGGGTCGCGGAGTTCGTCCGGCCCGCGCACGTCGCCAAGGGTGAGGTCGTCTATACGCCCGGACAGTCGGTCTCACGCCTGCTGGTGATGCACAGCGGACAGCTCAAGGTCAGCCAGGCGGCGGCCAATGGCCAAGAACAGATCCTGCGCACGGTGACCGATGGCGATGTCGTGGGCGAACGGGCCTTCCTGACAGGTCACCGCCCGAATGACCTCGTCGTCGCGCTGGAAGACAGCCGGATGTGCGTCTTCGACCACGCCGACCTCGCCGGCCTGCTGCGCGACTACCCGGACGTCGGTCTTCGGATGCTGCGCACCCTCTCCGACCGGCTTGCTTCCGTCGAGCGGCTGCTGGCCGCCATCACCTCCAGTGATGTCAGCGCCCGCATCGCGGCCTACCTGCTGGATCTGCCCGGCAGCATGCGAGACGGTGTCCTCACCCTGCGGCTGCCGATGGCAAAGCAGGAAATTGCTTCCTATCTGGGCACGACGCCGGAAACCCTGAGCCGCCGTCTTGCCGCTCTCGCCGCCTCCGGTGTTATCGAACTCCACGCGCGCCGCGAGGTCTCCATCCTCGACATCGATGCACTCGAAGACGTCGCCACACCTCGATAGCCCGGTGCCGTCAGTATGCATCCGAGAGGCATCGACACTCCGACCACGGAGGGGAAGTCCGGCAGCTACAGGTGACTGCTACTGGTAGTTTCGGTCGAAGGCGGCGGTCACGTAGCGGATCTGGTCACGGGCGGGTCCTGCAGGCGAGACGCTGACAAGCGCGAGCCTGTGCCGCTCGCCCTGAGTCTGCGCGAAGGTGACCTCGTTCGTGGTGATCGTGAAGGTCTCGGAACCCTCGATGCGCCCCTTCACTTGGATGTAGAACACACGTCCGTCGGTATCCGTTCCATCTACTGGCCGCATCGCAGCCCCTCTCGCACGTGATCCGCGTTCGGATGATGCGAAGACGAAGGGGCTACCGGAGCCCCATCGCTCCTGTATCTGCTGCTGATGTTCCTCCCGAGAGGGCCGGTCAGGTCGGTAGGCATCGGCGTTTCGTGACACACGGTGTCACTCCAACGGAGCCCTGTGTCATCTAAAGGCCGGTTGTGTCACCGCAACGCGTTCCCGACACGAGAAGGGTTGACACTCGGCATCCGCGGTCGTAACGTACAACCAAATGGTTGTACAAACTGAGTTGAGTGACGATGAGACCGACCGCGTGTTCCACGCCCTGGCCGCGGCGACGCGGCGCGACATCCTGCGGCGCACGATCGCTGCGGAGCAGTCCGTGTCGGCGCTCGCGGCGGACTACGACATGTCCTTCGCCGCGGTGCAGAAGCACGTGGCCGTGCTCGAGGCCGCCGGCCTCATCGTCAAGCGCGCCGAGGGACGCGAGCGGCTCGTCCGCGCCGACCCCGTCATGATCGCCCGCGCCCGCGCCCTGCTCGCCCGCTACGAAGAGCTCTGGCGTGCCCGCATCGACCGCCTCGATGCGCTGCTCGCCGGGCCCGACCCACACGCCACGTCCACCGACCGCACGCCCGACAAAGGAGACTGACATGCCCGTCACCGACATCACCACCGACCCCGAGAACCTCACGATGACGCTGGTGGCGGATGCCGCGGCATCCGTCGATCGGCTCTGGAACGCGTTCACCGACCCGCGCCAGCTCGAGCGCTTCTGGGGTCCTCCCGGCTGGCCCGCCACGTTCACCACGTTCGACCTGCGCCCCGGCGGCCGCGTCGACTACCACATGACGAGCCCGCAGGGGGAGCGCTCCGGCGGGTCGTGGGAGGTCCTGAACGTCGACGAGGGCCGCAGTTTCGAGGTGCTCGACGCGTTCGTCGGCGAGGACGGCGAGAAGCTCGACGGATTCCCGTCGATGCGCATGACGTTCACGTTCGAGCAGACGGATGCCGGGTCGCGCCTCACCAACGTGACCTACTTCCCCTCCCACGAGGCGCTCGAGCAGGTCGTCGCAATGGGCGCGGTCGAGGGCTCGCGCATGGCCATGGACCAGCTCGATGCCGTGCTGGTCTCGCTCCGCGAATACGCGCAGGGCAAGGGCACGCGCACCGAGATCCTCGACGACCAGCACGTGCGGATCACCCGGCTGATCGACGGCCCGCAGGAACTCGTCTGGCGCGCGCACCACGAGCCCGCGCTGATGGAGAAGTGGATGCTGGGTCCCGACGGCTGGCAGATGGTCGAGTGCACCGTCGGCGACACCTACCGCTACGTCTGGCAGCAGGGCGACGACGAGTCGACGCGCTTCGGCTTCGAGGGCGAGACGGTGCTGAGCGAGCCGCAGTGGCGGGAGGTCACGACCGAGAAGATGATCGGGATGGACGGCCCCGGCACGCTCAACGACATGCAGCTGTACGAGGAGGACGGCGCGACGCTCCTCACCCTCGTGATCGAGTATCCCGACAAGGAGACGCGCGACATGATCCTCGCCACCGGCATGACCGACGGCATGGAGGCCTCGTACGCGCGACTGGAGGAGACGGTGCTCGCGGCGCGCTGAGGTCGGCCGGTCGGCTGGTCGGCGGGCCGGTTCGCGGCGCCGTGCCGTGCGAAAAGCAGGCTGGATCGACATCTCCCGAGGCCGTGGGCCTGCCGGAGGTTGATTCAGCCTGCTTTTGCGACGTCGGCGGCTCGATACGGGCTGGCGAGCGGGACGGCGGCGGATCCGGGATGCGCGGCTGACGTGGTGGCCGGGAGCGGTACGCGCGGCCGAACCTGGCACGCGCGGCCGAGAGTATCGATAGCGGATGCCGATTTCGATAGCGCGAGCGGGATGCGCTCGGCCGAGGCTCGCCACGCGCCGCGGCCTCGGCTCGGGTGTCAGGCGTCAGGCGTCAGCTGAGGCGCCGGGCGCCGAACCGGTGCGGGGGGTGCGGGCGACGCGGTGCGGGCGGATCGCGGGAACGTCGCCGACGATCGGGACCGGGGTGCGCCACAGGTGCGCGCCGTAGCGCGCGATGAGCCCGACCATGACGGTGAGCTTGTTGCGAGGTCCGAGCAGGCTCGCGATGTGGACGAACAGCCAGACGAACCAGGCGATCGTGCCGGTCAGCGGGATCGTCGCGCGCAGCAGGGGAATCCGCTGCAGCGGGCGGATGCGGTGCAGGATCGGCAGGTTCGCGATGCCGGGCACCTCGCCGATCGCGGAGCGACGCCCGATGATGGCGAGCTGACCCTTGTCGTAGTAGGAGAACGGCTCGCCCTCCTCGCCCGCGATCGCCCGCAGGATCTGACGCGCGACGTGCGCGCCGCTCTGGATCGCCGGCTGCGCCAACTGGGGGAGCTGTTGCGGCGTGGCAGCGACATCGCCGGCGGCGTACACGCCCGGCATCCCGAGCACCTGCAGATCCGCTCCGACGCGGATGCGGTCGCCGTCGTCGAGCGGCAGACTCCACTCGCGCACCTCTTCGTGCGGGGCGACGCCGGTGGCCCAGACGGTGAGGTCGGATGCCAGTTCGGTGCCGTCGGAGAGGATCACCGAGTCCTTCCGCACCTCCTGCACCCCGGCGCCCAGCCGCAGCGCGACGTCGCGGTGGCGCAGCTGCGCCGCCGCGTAGTCCCGCAGCTTCGGGGTGAACGGCTTCAGGATCTCGCTGCGCTGCACGAGGGTGATGCGGAAGGCCGCGCCGTCGAGCTCGGGGTATGCCGGCTCGAGGCCCTGATCGCGCAGCTCGGCGAGGGCACCGGCCATCTCGACCCCTGTGGGACCGCCGCCGATGACGACGACCGAGAGGCCCTTGTGCCGCTCGGGGCGCACCGCGGCCCGCTCGAGTCGGGTGAACAGCGCATCGCGGATCGCGATCGCCTGCGACCGGGAGTAGACGGCGAACGAGTTCTCCTTCGCGCCCTTCGTCCCGTGGTAGGCCGTCGTCACGCCGGTGGTGATGACGAGGTAGTCGTACGAGAGGGTCTCGCCGTCGAACAGGCGCACGGTGCGGGCGTCGTGGTCGATCTCCATCAGGTGCTCGTGCACGACGTCGAGGTTGCGCTGACGGACCCGCAGGCTCCGCAAGAAGTGGGTGACGTCGCCGGGGTTCAGGCCTCCGGTGGCCACTTGGTAGAGCAGCGGCTGGAACGTGTTGTAGACGCGGCGGTCGACGAGGGTCACCCGGACCGGAGCCTTGCGCAGCGCGCGGGCGGCCGAGATGCCGGCGAATCCGCCCCCGATGATGACGACGTGAGGGACTGCCATGCTTCCACGCTACTCTCGCCCGCTCGGGGCTGCGTTCGGGAGGAGATTCGCATTCGGGAGGTGATTCTCCGGAGGATTCGACCTCCCGAATGCAGATCTCCTCCTCAACGTGCCGCTGGCTGTTGCGCCGGCCGGCCCCCGGGGCGCCGGATCCAGCGCGCGGTGGGACAATGGACCCATGACGTCCTCGCCCGAGCACCACCTCGAGACCGTGCAGCTGCGCCGCAGCCCGCGCTACGGGGTGTTCCTCGCCGCGGGAGCAGCCCTCGGCATCCTCGTCGCCCTGATCCTCACCTTCGCCTTCCACGGCACCGATCAGGCCAGTGCCAGCACCGGCGTGGAGTACTCCTCGAGCCAGGTGTTCGGGTTCCTCTGCCTGTTCGGCATCCCGCTCGGCCTCGCGCTCGGCGGCGCCGTCGCCCTCCTGCTGGACCGCACCGTCGGCCGACGCACCCGAGACGTGCGCGTCGACGTCGAGCACGTCACGACCCCGGAGGGCTGAGCGGGCGGGTGGGGCGTTTCGTCTCGCTGCGCTCGCTCAACGACCGGGGGAGGTCAACGACCGGGGAGCGACCGCTCAACGACCGGGGGAGCTCGACGACCGGGGGCTAGGCGATGTCGGCGATGACCGGGCCGATGGCGGTGTCGAAGGCCGCGATGTCGCCGCGCAGCCCGTCGGTCACCGCGACGGTGAGCGCGCCGATCCACCACACCCCGCGCTGGGTCAACGGCAGCACCTGCACGTTGAGCTCGAACGAGTGCGCGCGCCGTCCCACGGCCCGCTCGTGCTCGGCGATCGCGCTGGCGTACGCACGGTAGGACGCTCCCGTGCCCAGGCCCGCCCGATAGCGCGCGTGGGCCGCTCGGGCGAACGCCACGGCATCCGCCCCGTGCGGCGCGATCGCCGCCTGCAGCTCCGCGAAGCCCTCCACCGGCAGCGCGACGAGCATGTCGAACCCGTCGACGAGCTCGAGCGGCACCGGCGACGGGTTCGCCTGCGGCTCGACCGTCATGTCCCAGTACGCGCGCCACTGCCGCTCCAGCGTCGCGGAATCGTCGTACTCGCCGGCCGTCGTGGGCGGAACGCCGCGCAGATGCGGCAGCTCCTCGGGGAAGCGGATCGCCAGCACCTGGCGCAGGTACAGCGCGACGAGCACCGGAAGTCCGGCGTCTTCGCGCACGACCCACTCCGGTCCCGCCGCTGCAGCCATGCCGACATCCTAGGCAGACGAGCGGATGCCGGGGCGAGTGCTCGCCCCGGGCCGGGTAGGCTGGTCGGGTGGCACAGGCCCCACAGAACCCCTATACCGAAGCCGGCGTCGACACCGCGGCGGGAGACCTCGCCGTCGAACTGATGAAGTCGGCCGTCCGGCGTACCCACGGTCCCGAGGTTCTCGGCGGCGTCGGCGGGTTCGCCGGCCTGTTCGACGCCTCCGCGCTGCTGTCATACACGAAGCCGCTGCTGGCGACGAGCACCGACGGTGTCGGCACGAAGGTCGCGATCGCGCAGGCCATCGACAAGCACGACACGATCGGGCAGGACCTCGTCGGCATGGTGGTCGACGACATCGTCGTGGTCGGCGCGAAGCCCCTCTTCATGACCGACTACATCGCGTGCGGCAAGGTCTTCCCCGAGCGCATCGCCGACATCGTCCGCGGCATCGCCCTCGGGTGCGAGCAGACCGGCACGGCCCTCGTCGGCGGCGAGACCGCGGAGCACCCGGGCCTGCTGGGTATCAACGACTACGACGTCGCGGGAGCGGCGACCGGCGCCGTCGAGGCCGAGCAGGTGCTCGGCGCCGAGCGGGTCCAGCCTGGCGACGTGGTGCTCGCACTCGCCTCCAGCGGCCCCCACTCCAACGGATACTCGCTCATCCGGCACATCGTCGCCGGCAAGGGCATCAGCTACGGCGCACACGCGGCCGACTTCGACCGCACCTGGGGCGAGGAGCTCCTCGAGCCCACCCGCCTGTACACGCTGCCGCTCCTGCGGCTCATCGAGCAGTTCCCCGGCGCCATCCACTCCCTCAGTCACGTCACGGGGGGCGGCATCGCCGCGAACCTCGCGCGCGTGCTGCCGCAGGGCACCTGGACCGAGCTCGACCGCTCGACGTGGTCGCCGCTGCCGGTGTTCCGCGTGCTCGCCGACCTGGGGGGCCTGGGCCTCGAGGACACCGAGGGCACCTGGAACCTCGGCGTCGGCTTCCTCGCGGTGGTGACGGCCGAGACGGCGGATGCCGCGGCATCCGCGCTCCGCGCCGAAGGCATCGCGACCTGGCAGGTCGGCGTCGTGAGCGACGGCGCGCGCCCGGGCGACGCTCACGGACACTTCGAAGAGGGCGCCAAGGGCGTCGACGGCGGCGCCGTGCGCCTCGTCGGCACGTACGCGTCATCGGCGCTCTAGGCGCAGAAACGGACTGAGCAACAACCCATGTGCGGAATCGTCGGCGTCGTCGGTCAGGCGGGCGTCAACCAGGAGATCTACGACTCCCTGCTGCTGCTGCAGCATCGCGGACAGGACTCCACCGGCATCGCCACGGCGGAGCGCAACGGCGTCTTCCACCTGTTCAAGGCGAAGGGTCAGGTGCGCGAGGCCTTCCGCACCCGCGACATGCGGGCCCTGCTCGGCAACATCGGCCTGGGGCACGTGCGCTACGCCACGAAGGGCACCGCCTCCAGCGAGGAGGAGGCCCAGCCGTTCTACGTCAACGCGCCGTACGGCATCGTCCTCGTCCATAACGGCAACCTCACGAACACCCGCGAGCTCACCGAGGAGCTGTTCCGCACCGACCGCCGGCACCTGAACACCAGCTCCGACACCGAGCTGCTCGTCAACGTGCTCGCGAACGAGCTGCAGGCCGGGATCGCCGGGCTCGAACTCGATCCGCAGCAGATCTTCCAGGCCGTCTCGCGGGTGCACGAGCGCGTCGAGGGCTCGTACGCGGCCATCGCGCTGATCGCCGGCTACGGTCTGCTCGCCTTCCGCGACCCCTTCGGCATCCGCCCGCTCATCCTCGGCACGCGTCCCGCGGTCGACGCCGAGGGCGCTCCGACCGGCAGCTACGAGTGGATCGTCGCGTCGGAGTCGCTCGTGCTCGAGAACGGCGGCTTCGAGGTCGTGCGCGACGTCGAGCCGGGAGAGGCGGTGTTCATCGACCTCGACGGCCGACTGCACACGCAGCAGTGCGCGTCGAACCCGCAGCTCGTGCCGTGTTCGTTCGAGTACGTGTACCTCGCCCGTCCCGACTCGGTCATGAACGGCATCTCGGTGTACGAGGCGCGGCTGCGCATGGGCGAGCGCCTCGCCGACACCATCGCGAAGTACACGCCGGGGGGAGCGATCGACGTCGTCATGCCGATCCCCGATTCGTCGCGTCCCGCCGCGATGCAGGTCGCGCGCAAGCTCGGCATCGAGTACCGCGAGGGCTTCTACAAGAACCGCTACGTCGGCCGGACGTTCATCATGCCGGGGCAGGCCGTCCGCAAGAAGAGCGTGCGTCAGAAGCTCAACGCGATGTCGAGCGAGTTCAAGGGCAAGAACGTGCTGCTGATCGACGACTCGATCGTGCGGGGGACGACCTCGAAGGAGATCATCCAGATGGCGCGGGATGCCGGGGCGCTCTCGGTCACGTTCGCCTCGGCCGCCCCGCCGGTGCGCTACCCGCACGTCTACGGTATCAACATGCCGTCGCGTCACGAGCTGGTCGCCCACGGCCGGACGATCCCCGAGATCGCCAAGGAGCTCGGCGCGGACTACATGGTCTACCAGGAGATCGACGACCTGAAGGCGGCGATCCTGGAGGGCTCTCCCGACGTGGAGGACCTCGACATGAGCTGCTTCGACGGCCGGTACATCACCGGCACCGTCACCGACGAGTACCTCGCCTGGGTCGAGGGCACGCAGGAGTCGTGACCGGCCGGTCACTGTGGCGCGGGCGCGCGCTGGCCCTGGCGGGCGTCGTCCTCGTGGCGTTCTCGCTGCGCTCGGCGGTGGCCGCGCTGTCGCCCATCCTCACCGAGATCCAGGCCGACTTCGCCGTCCCCGCGTGGGTCGCGGGCCTCATCGGCACCGCACCGCCGGTGTGCTTCGCGGTGTTCGGCATCGTCACCCCGGCGCTCGAGCGCCGGTTCGGGCTGGAGCGGCTCGCCGCGGCCGCCATGGTCGTCGTCACGCTCGCCCTGCTCGGCCGCGCCGTCGCCGGCGACGCCGGCACCCTGCTCGCCGCGACCGCGGTGCTCTTCGCGGCCGTCGGCGTCGGCAACGTCGTGCTGCCCCCGCTCATCAAGAAGTACTTCCCCGACCGCGTCGGGACCATGACCGCCCTGTACTCGGGGCTCCTCGCCGTCGCGGCGTTCCTGCCGCCGCTGGTCGCGGTTCCCGTGGCCGACGCGGCCGGGTGGCGCTTCTCGCTCGGAATGTGGGCCGTCTTCGCGCTGCTGGCGATCATCCCGTGGGTCACGCTCGTCACGCGCGAGCGGGCGGGCGCACGGCGGGCGGATGCCGCAGTCACGGCATCCGGCGCCCCGGCACCGGTCGACATCGACGAGCCGGCGCCGCGCGTGCTCGGCCGGCTGCCGCGCTTGCCGCTGGCGTGGGCGCTGGCCATCACGTTCGCGATCTCGTCGGCGAGCGTGTATGCGCTGTTCGCGTGGCTGCCGGCGATCCTCGTCGAGCACGCCGGGGTCTCCCACGCCGCCGCCGGCGCTCTGCTCTCGCTGTTCGGCGCGATGGGTCTGCCGTGGTCGATCCTCGTGCCGATCGTCCTCACCCGGTGGCGCCGGGTCGGCGTGCTGTACGCGGTGGCGCTCGTCGCCGGTCTCGCGGGCGTCGCGGGCATGGTGTTCGCCCCGACGGCGGCGACGGTGCTGTGGGTCGTGCTGCTCGGAACGCCGCAGGGGCTGTTCCCCGCGGTGCTCGTCCTCATCCAGCTGCGGGCGCGCACGCACGAGGGCGCCGTCGCGCTCAGCGGGTTCACGCAGAGCGTCGGCTACGCGATCGGGGCGCTCTTCCCGCTGTCGTTCGGCATTCTGCACGAGGCCACGAACGGATGGCCGCCCACGCTGCTGCTCCTCGGCATCCTGTTCCTGGCGATGATCCCCGCGGGGATCATCGTCGCGCGACCGCACACGATCGAAGACGAGTGGGAGCGCCGGCACGGCGCATGGTGAGAAGTCCCGCGCGGGACGCGCCGGACGGATGCCGCGAGGTCAGGCTTTTTCGAGCTCGTCCTCGTCGTCGGCATACTGATCCGCCCACTTGTCGACGTACGGATCGTCGTCGTGGTGACCGAGTTCCTTCTCGAGTGCGGAGTAGTTGACGTTGTAGGTGTCGTACTTCAGCTCGCGAGCGATCTTGGTGTGCTTCGCTTTCTGACGGCCACGCCCCATGCGAGACCCCCTCATTTCTGAGTCACGGGCTGTGCGGCGGCCCGTCACATTGCCCGGCGTTTGCCTCGTGCATTCACGATGCGGTTTACGATCCGGCTGGAAACCGGCAAGAGTAGCATTCAGGATAACACGGTGCCCTCCAGGCCTCGCTGTGGAGGGCCGATGACAGAGAGGGCGTCATGAGCGATTCCGAAGCGGGCCCGGTCCCTCAGCATGCCGTGATCGTGGGGGTCATCCCCGATCAGCCGCCGCGCGTCCTCAAGGAGGCGGCGCGCTACGCACAGCTGTTCGGTGCACCCCTGATCGTGGCGCACGTCGACGTCACCCGCTTCGTCACGTACGAGGATCCGGACGGATACGTCCACTCCGCGCCGATCGATCTCGACATCGCGGTCGGGGAGGCGCAACTGGCGTCGGTGACGGCTGCCGCGGCATCCGTTCTCGACGGGACCGGGGTGGACTGGTCGGTGCGCCAGCTCGTCGGCGACCCGGCGCTGGCGATCAAGCAGCTGGCCGAGCAGTCGCAGGCGCGGCTGATCGTCGTCGGCACCCGCCGCCGCGGGTTCGGCGAGTCGATCCGGGAGTTCTTCACCGGGTCGGTGGCCGCCCGGCTCGCCCACCGGCAGTCCCGACCGGTGCTGGTCGTGCCGCTGGAGGAGCCCGCCGCGGACGACGAGCCCCTCTGGCCGCACGACGACGCCGGCTGACGCCGCCCCGGTTCAGCGGCGCAGCGCCTGGGTGAGCGCGCGGGAGGCGTCATCGAGCGCGCGGGACAGGTCGTCGATGATGGATGCCGCGAGGCTCCCGCCGTGCGCGAGGTGCGAGCGCAGGTCGGCGCGGACGTTCGCGCGGAACTCGCCGACGAGCGCCTCCGCGCGGCGCACCTGCTCGCGCGAGGCCGCGCGGTCGTCGTCCGCCGAGGCGGATGCCGACGTGGCACGCTCGCTCGCCGTGTGCCGCTCCGACTGTGCGGAGGCCGCGAGGTCGGCGCGCAGGCTCTTCATGGCCTCGCGGACACTCCCGCGCACCTCCTCGGCGATGAGCCGGACGCTGTCGGCGAGACCCGCCTCGATGCCCTCCAGCTCACCCGCACGGGCGGCGACCTCGGCGCGGCCGGCGTCGGTGATCTCGTACACCGTCTTGCGACCGTCGACCACCTTGGTGACCAGGCCCTCCTCCTCGAGCTTGGCGAGGCGCGGGTAGATGGTGCCGGCGCTGGGCGTGTACGTGCCGCCGGTGCGATCGGACAGCGCCTGCATGAGGTCGTAGCCGTGTCGGGGCGACTCGTCGAGCAGATTCAGCAGGTACAGGCGCAGATCGCCGTGCGAGAACACGGGGGCCATGCTCAGACCTCCTCGGGGAAGGACGGCTCGGCGGGCTCCGGCTCCGGGCTCGGTGACACGGGGGCGGATGCCGCGGCATCCGGCTCCTGCGTCGCCGCGCGGCGCAGCACCGTCACGTCGCCCGAGACGGAGTTGGCGCGCACGTCGACGAAGCTGCCGCTGAGTTCGCCGACCGAGTCGACGTAGTTGGACGGACCGGACGTCGAGCGCTTGATGCCGTCGACCGTGAGGCGGCCGCTGACGCTGCGCAGCACGAAGTTCGCCGGGTGACCCTCGTCGATGCGGACGGTCGCGTCGCCGGAGACGGTGTTGAGGCTCACGGCATCCACCCGACCGGTGGAGTCGACGAGCATGTTGCCCGAGACGGTGTCGATCGTGGCCTTGCGGATGCTGCCGGTCGCAGCGACCTCGCCCGAGACCGAGTTGGCGTTCAGCGTGCCGGTGAGGCCGCGGATCTGCACGTCGCCCGAGACGGCGTTGGCCGACAGGTCGCCGGTCATGCCGTCGACGATGATGTCGCCGGACACGGTGTTGAGGCGCGCGTCGGTCTCGAGGCCCGACACGAGGGCGCTCGCGGAGACGACGCCGAGGGTCAGCGCGATCTGGCGGGGGACGGCGACGCTGATCTCCGCCTTCGGCCCGGTGACGCTGAAGTTGCGGAACACCTCGAGGAAGTTGTCCCAGCGCAGCTGCGGGTGGTCGATCTCCACGACATCGCCCGAGGCTTCGATGCGCAGATCCTTGATCGTGACGGCGTGGACTTCGATGCGCACGCCCGGTTCGTCGTGGGCGACGACGTCGATCTGACCGCCGATGAGGCCGACCTTGAGCTTGCGGACGTCTTCGAGGTCGATCACCCGGGTCTCGCCCGGCTTGATGAGCCACTTCTCGAGAGTCATGGGGTTCTCCTGTGTTCGGTCGCGAATCGAGATATATCGCGTTGAAAGACGGTAACACGATATATCTCGATTTTCCAGAGGGCCGAGGAAGATGCACTTGACCTTGACGTAGCGTCAACCTCTACCGTGGTCCCCATGAAGGAATGGTCGATTCAAGAGATCGCGAAACTCGCCGGCACGACGAGCCGGACCCTCCGGCACTACGGCGAGCTCGGCCTGCTGACGCCGTCGAGCGTGGGGGCCAACGGCTACCGGCGGTACGACTCCGCAGCCCTGCTGCGACTGCAGCGCATCCTGCTGCTGCGCGAGCTCGGACTCGGGCTGCCGCAGATCGCCGAGATCCTCGCGCGGCCGGCGGCCGCCGAAGCCGCTCTCGCCGCGCACCTGGCCTGGCTGCGCGACGAGCAGCACCGGCTGGCGCGGCAGATCGCCTCCGTGGAGAAGACCATCACGACACTCGAGACAGGAGAGGAACCCATGGCTGAGGACATGTTCGACGGGTTCGACCACACGCAGTACAAGGACGAGGTCACCGAGCGCTGGGGAGAGAAGGCCTACGCCGACTCCGACCGGTGGTGGCGCGGGATGGACGCCGCGACGCAGGCGGACTGGAAGGCGCAGACCGCCGCGCTGAACGCCGCGTGGCAGGATGCCGCGGCATCCGGCCTCGCCTCCGACAGCGCCGAGGCGCAGGAGCTCGCAGCGCGTCATGTCGCGTGGCTGCGCGGCATCCCGGGCACGCCCGCCGCCGACCCGCACGGCGACATCGCCGGCTACGTGCGCGGTCTCGGCGAGATGTATGTCGCCGACGAGCGCTTCGGCGCCAACTACGGGGGAGCGGAGGGCGCTGCGTTCGTCCGCGATGCGCTCGCCGTCTTCGCGGACCGGAACCTCTGAGCCCGGGCGGGGAGAGCACGGTAGGCACGGCAATGGCCGGGTGCCGAAGGCTCCCGGCCATTGCCGTGTCGTGTGCGGGGTGGGGACTAGGCCCGGCCCCCGCGCACGACACGCAGCAGGAACGCGATCAGCGCGATGACGCCGACGATCAGCGCGACCCACAGCAGCCAGTTGAGGGCCTGGGACATGCCTCCCACGATCGCGAGCACGATGGCGACGACGATGATGATGATCAGAGCGATGTTCATGTGATTGCTCCCTTTCTCCGGGATGTCCGGGGACTCCATGACGCACCGAATCTAGCCCTGACCGGGCACGGTGGCACCCCCCTTGCCACCCGGACCGAATCTGCGATAGGGCCGTTATATGCCCCAGAATCGCACGCCCAATTCCCTGAAGGACCCCGAGCTCTACGAGGAGCTGCGCAAGGACGGCGCCTCCAAGCAGAAGGCCGCGCGCATCTCCAACGCCGCCGCCCGCGACGGGCGCAAGAAGGTGGGTGAGCGCGGCGGTGTGGCCGGGTCGTACGACGACTGGACGGTCGCCGAACTGCGCGCTCGCGCCAAGGAGCTCGGCATCAGCGGCTACTCCGGCAAGCGCAAGGCGCAGCTCATCGACATGCTGCGAAACTCCTGACGGCGCCGGCGTGGTGCGTTTGAAGAAGGTCCATCCCGGGGTGGACCTCGGGTACCGGCGTGCGCGTTCCGGCTCGGGATTCCGCTACACGGATGCCGACGGGGCCGCCCTCCCCGCGGCGGAGCGCGACCGTGTGGTGGCACTCGTGATCCCCCCGGCCTGGAGCGATGTCTGGATCAGCGCCGCGGCGAACGGGCACATCCAGGCGACCGGGGTGGACGAGGCGGGGCGTCTGCAGTACCTCTATCACCCGGACTGGTCCGCGGGTCGGGACAAGGGCAAGTACGCGCGGGCGCTGCAGCTGGCCGAATCGCTGCCGCGGGCGCGCGGGCGGGTGACGACCTCGATCCGCCGCGAGGGGCTGGACCGGGAGCGGGTGCTCGCGACGGCGTTCCGCCTGCTCGACCAGGCGGCGCCGCGCGTCGGCAGCGAGCGCTATCTCGCCAAGCACGGCAGCCGCGGGCTCACGACGCTCCGGCGGCGGGATGCCGCGGTCGAGGAGACCGTGACGAGCCTGCGCTTCCCGGGGAAGAGCGGCAAGCGGCAGAGCCTCGAGATCGACGATGCGGAACTCGCCGCCGTCATCGCGCTACTGGTCGCCGGTCGCCCCACCTCACCTCTTCTCGCGTACGAGCGCGGCCGGCGGCGCGTGCCCCTCACGCCGAAGGAGGTCAACGCGTACGTGCGGACCATGACCGGCGGCGCCTTCACCGCGAAGGACTTCCGCACGCTGCGGGGCACGATCCTCGCCGCCGAAGCTCTCGCGCGCATCGGCGCAGTCGACACCAAGACGCAGCGCAAGCGCGCCGAGGTGCTCGCCGTGAAGGCGGCCGCCGAGGCGCTCGGCAACACCCCCACGGTGGCGAAGAGCTCGTACATCGATCCGCGGGTGTTCGCGCGCTACCGGCAGGGGAGGATGCTCGATCGCACCGTCTCGCCCGAATCGGCGATCCGCTCCCTGATCCTCGGCTGATCGGCCGATAATCTCGGCTCGTGGCCCGCGCGGGATGGTTCTCACCGGCCGCCCTCGTGCTCGTCATCGTCGGCGGTGCGGTCGGCGTCGCCGCCCGGGCGCTGCTCGTCGTGCCGCTCACGGTCGGCTCGGCCGTGCATCCGCTGGCCGTTCCTGCGGTGACCCTCGGGATCAACCTCGTCGGGTCGCTGCTGCTGGGGGTCATCATCGGCTGGCTCGACGACCGGCATCCCCTCGGCCGTCTCTTCCTCGGCACGGGCGTCATGGGCGGGTTCACCACCTACAGCGCGTTCGCGGTGCAGTCAGTCACGACCGCGAGCGCCTCGCCGTTCGTCGGCCTCGCCCTCATCGCCCTGTCGCTGTTCGGCGGCGCGCTCGCCGCGGCGGCGGGACTGGCCGTCGGGCGGCGCATCGTCGACCGGCCCGGCGAGGTCGAATCGCCGGAGGATGCCGAGTGAACGGCCTGGACTGGACCCTGCTCATCGCCGGCGGCGCGCTCGGCGCTGGCGCGCGCTACCTGCTCGACGGCGCGATCATGCGCGGTCGCAAGGCCGCCTTCCCCGTCGGCATCCTCGTCGTCAACATCATCGGGTCGTTCCTGCTGGGCCTCATCACCGGCCTCGGTGCGCTCGTGTTGCCGACATGGGTCGCGATCATCGGCGTCGGGGTGCTCGGCGGTTTCACGACCTTCAGCACGGTTTCGGCCGAGACCGTGCTGCTCGCCCAGCGCGGGCGTCGCGACTGGGCGTGGCTGAACCTGCTCGGCACCCTCGCACTGTGCCTCGCGGCGGCGGCGCTCGGCCTGCTGCTGGGCGGTCTGCCGCCCCGCTGACCCGGTCGCCGATGACTCAGTGGCCGATGATGCCTTGGAGGTCGACGGCGACCTGGATGGAGGCGATGGTGTCGCGCTTGTGGAGGTTCTCGACCTTCGCCTCGCCGCCCATCGACAGCAGCGGGACGAAGATGAACGACTGATCGTACGGCAGCTCGCCGTGCGCCGCGACCGCCTCGGGGAAGATGTCCCAGTTCAGCGTGTCGGAGAGGTGCTCGGCACCGTCGAGATAGGTGAGCGTGAGGAAGGCGTCCATGCTGCCGAGCCCGACCGTCCGCATCTCGCGGTAGAGGATGCCGATGACACCGACGCTCGGTTCCCAGGTGATGAGGTCTCCGAGGCCGGTGGTCATGACCGGGATGGCGATGCCGTCGCCTTGGGTCTTGCCGATGCAGTCGCCGACCTCGGCCTCGTAGAGATTCGGGTCGATGATCCGCAGGAAACCTTCACCGAAGGTGCCGTACCCGTACGTCTCCCAGACCTCGATCAGTTCGTCGGGCACCCGCCCGCGATACTCGTCGACGATCTCCCGGGGGACGGGCGCGTGCGGGACGAAGTCAGCGATCTCGACCATGGATCCCAACCTATCTGAACAGCACCTCGGCGGAATCGTGCCTCCTGTTGCGCTTGAAGCGCTTGAGGTTCACGTCGATGGCGTCGTCGAACCGATCGTCCTCCAGCTCCCGGATGATCGGCTTGAACGCGCTCATCAGTCCCCGCCGAAGTCCAGCGCCGAGAACTCGGCGAAGAACGTGGAGGTCAGCGACTGGATGTCGGCGCCGTGCAGCTTCATCGTCGACTGTGCATCTTCGAGCGCCGCGAGGTCGGCGTGGAACTCGTCGGTGTCGCCGACGGCGCCCTCGACCATCGGGGCATCGAGGATCGCGTCGATGACCGCGGGCAGCTGCTCGGCGAGCGGCTCGATCGCCATGGGGGCGACCTGGGCGATGAGCTGCTCGACGGCGATGTCGACGGCCGCGTTCAGCAGCTTCTTCTTGATCAGCAGCATGGGGCCGGCCCCGACAGCGGTGATCGGGTTCGTCAGCATGGCGACCAGCGTGACCAGCGTCGTGGTCACGTCGACGATCACCTTGACCTTCAGCGCGGTGATCGCCCCGGCTCCGATGTCCATCGCCGTCGCCGCGGGCGGCATGATGTCCACGAGCCGCTGCAGATTCTGCGAGCGGTTGGTGTTCCATGCCGACAGGGTCGCCGGTCCGGCGTTGCCCTGCAGCGCTGCCGCGAGGTCGCCGTTCATCTTGCGGTCCACCGCCTGGATGACGTCCTCCAGGTCGGTGCCGAGGTTCCGCACCAGGGTCGCGCCCTTGCGCACCTCGTCCTCGTCGATGTCCGGCCACTCGAATCCGAGCTTCTCCATCACCCAGACGAGCTCGTTCGGCAACATCATCCCCATTGCAGCACCTCCGTGTTCACCGTAAACGCCGCACCCGCGATCAGGCCATGGGGAGAACTACCCATCGGCCGCGGAGACCGCCGGCTGCGACGGCGAGGCGTGCGACAATGAACTGGATACATTCGTGTATCGACAGCGTCCGCACCCGTCTGCAGCCCGCCGGCATCCACAGCAAAGGCCCTCCGTGTCGAACCTCGCCGTCCTGAGCCTGAAGAACCGGGCGCTCATCGCCCTCATCACGATCGTCGCCGCGATGTTCGGCGGGCTCGCCCTGACGAACCTCAAGCAGGAGCTCATCCCCTCGATCGAGTTCCCGCAGCTGTCGATCCTCTCGACCTACCCCGGTGCGTCGCCCGACGTCGTGAACAACGACGTGTCGACCCCGATCGAGACGGCGATCCAGGGCATTCCGGGGCTCGAATCGACGACCGCGACGAGCACGACGAACGCCTCCATCATCCAGGCGTCGTTCACGTACGGCACCGATCTCGCGACCGCCGAGCAGAAGATCCTGCAGGCGATCAACCGCATCAAGTCCACGTTGCCCGACAGCGTCGAGCCCAACGTCGTCTCGTTCTCGATCGATGACCTGCCCGTCATCGCGCTCGCCGTCACCGGCTACGACGACGAGGAGACCATCCAGGCGCAGCTCGAAGCCACCGCGGTCCCCGACCTCGAAGACGTCGCGGGCGTCAGCGCAGCATCCATCATCGGCGGTCAGGGGCAGCGGGTGACCATCACCCCCGACCAGGCGAAGCTCGCCGCCGCCGGCTTCACGCAGACCGCCATCACCGACGCCCTGGACCAGAACGGCGTGCTGTTCCCCGGCGGGTCGGTCACCGAGGGCGACCAGACCCTCACGGTGCAGACCGGCGCGAAGCTCACCAGCGTCGACGAGATCGCCGCGCTGCCGCTCGTCCCGACCTCCGCGGAGCAGCTCGCCGCGGGCACCGTCACGATCGCCGACGTCGCCACTGTCGTCCTCGGCCAGGACCCGGTGACGTCCATCTCCCGCGTGAACGGCGAGCCCGCCCTCACCATCTCGATCACGAAACTCCCCGCCGCCAACACCGTCGACGTCAGCCGCGCGGTCACCGCCCTGCTGCCGCAGCTGCAGGACTCGCTCGGCGACAAGGCCGAGTTCACCGTCGTGTTCGATCAGGCGCCCTACATCGAGCAGTCCATCGAGTCGCTCGCGCAGGAGGGGCTGCTCGGCCTCGTGTTCGCGGTGCTCGTCATCCTCGTCTTCCTGCTGTCGGTGCGCTCGACGCTCGTCACCGCGATCTCGATCCCGACGAGCGTTCTCATCACCTTCGTCGGCATCCAGGCATTCGGCTACTCGCTGAACATCCTCACCCTCGGGGCCCTGACGATCGCGATCGGCCGGGTCGTCGACGACTCGATCGTCGTGATCGAGAACATCAAGCGCCACTATGTCGAGGGCGCGGACAAGAAGGCCTCGATCCTGCTGGCCGTGCGCGAGGTCGCCGCCGCCATCACCGCCTCGACCATCACGACCGTCGCGGTGTTCCTGCCGATCGCCTTCGTCGGCGACATGACCGGCGAGCTGTTCCGGCCGTTCGCGATGACCGTCACGATCGCGATGTCGGCGTCGCTGTTCGTGGCGCTGACGATCGTGCCGGTGCTGGCGTACTGGTTCCTGCGTCCCGGCAAGCCTGTGCGGGATGCCGAGGGCAACCCGATCGACCCGGAAGACCCCGCCGCGCCGCCCTCGAAGCTGCAGAAGGCGTACCTGCCGATCCTGTCGTGGACGCTGAAGCACTCCTGGGTCACCGTGCTGGTGGCGGTGCTCGTGCTCGGCGGCACCCTCGCGGCCGCCCCCTTCATGAAGACGAACTTCCTGGGCGACAGCGGGCAGAACACCTTCACCGTCACGCAGGAGGTCGCGCAGGCCGCGTCGCTCGACGCGGAGGACGCGGCGGCGAAGAAGGTCGAGGGCGTCCTGCTGGGCGTTCCGGGCGTCGAGACCGTGCAGACCTCGATCGGGTCGTCCGGCTCCGCCATCCGCGACGCGTTCTCCGGCGGCGGCGCGGGCATCACCTACTCCATCACCACCGACCCCGACGCCGACCAGGTCGCCGTCCGCGAGGACGTGCAGTCCGCGCTCGCCGACATCGACGATGCGGGCACGATCACCGTGGCCGCCGGCCAAGGCGGCTTCGGCTCCAGCGACGTCGAGGTCGATGTGACCGCGCCCGACGCCGACGCGCTGCAGCAGGCGACGGATGCCGTGGTCACCGCGCTCGAGGGCAAGGAGGGCCTCGGTCAGGTCACCTCGAATCTCTCGGCATCCCTCCCCTACGTCGCCGTGTCGGTCGACCGCGACAAGGCCGCCTCGCTGGGGCTGTCGGAGGTCGCCGTCGGCGCGCTCGTGTCGAACACGATGCAGCCGCGGCAGGCGGGCACGGTCGAGATCGACGGCACGTCGCTGACGGTCTACCTGCAGGCCGCGTCGGTGCCCGGCACCATCGACGAACTGCGGGCACTGCCGATCGCCTCGGCGGCGGGTCTCATCCGCCTGGATGAGGTCGCGACGGTCGAGCAGAGCCAGGGCCCGACCTCCATCACGACGCAGCGCGGACAGCGCACGGCGACCGTGACGGTGAGCCCGTCCACCGACGACCTCAACGCGGCATCCGCCACCGTCACCACCGCTCTCGACGGAGTCGACCTGCCGACCGGCGCCGACGCGAAGATCGGCGGCGTGCTCACCCAGCAGCAGGACGCGTTCGCGCAGCTGGGTCTCGCGATGCTCGCGGCGATCCTGATCGTCTACATCGTCATGGTGGCCACGTTCAAGTCGCTGCGGCAGCCGCTGCTGCTGCTCGTCTCGGTGCCGTTCGCGGCGACCGGCGCGATCCTGCTGCAGATCGCCACGGGCGTGCCGCTGGGCGTCGCCTCGCTCATCGGCGTGCTCATGCTGATCGGCATCGTCGTGACGAACGCGATCGTGCTCGTCGACCTCGTCAACCAGTACCGCGAGAAGGGGCTGAACGCCCACGACGCCGTCATCGCCGGCGGATCGCGACGTCTGCGACCGATCCTCATGACCGCGCTCGCGACGATCTTCGCGCTCACGCCCATGGCGCTCGGGATCACCGGCCACGGCGGGTTCATCTCGCAGCCGCTCGCGATCGTCGTCATCGGCGGTCTCGTGTCGTCGACCGTGCTGACCCTGCTCGTCCTGCCGACGCTCTACAACCTCGTGGAGGGTGCGCGCGAGCGCCGCGAGGCGCGCCGGTCGCGGGCGGCGAGCCCCGACCTCACCCCCGTCGACACGAGCGACCTGCACCCGCGCCGCGCGCTGCGCGCATCACCGGGACAGGAAAAGTCGCCGACACAGGAGGCGTGAGCGCTCACACGTCCTGTCTCGGTGAGATCTCCTGTCTTGGTGCGCTGCGGCGCCGGGTGCTGTGGGGCCGGTGAGCTGCGGCGCCGGGTGCTGTGGGGCCGGTGAGCTGCGGGCCGGGTGGTCTCACAGGTGGGACCGGTACAGTGGTGCGGTCGGCTCTGAACACCGCGCATGCGCGGATGGGTGTGTGAGTCCCGTTTGTATGTTCATGGGGCCGATGGTGAGCGTCACTCGATGCACATCACCATCACTGTGAATGGCCCCCGGCCGACGATTGTCCGGGTTGCTCTGCGCCGTCTCGGCGTCGAGCGCTGTTCTCGCACGAGACAACCCAGAAGGACACTCCCATGCCCAAGAACAAGAAGCCGGCCGGCGGCCGCGCACAGAACTTCGAGCCGCGCTACGGCGCGAAGAAGACCTCGTACCACGACCGGTCGGTGGGCGAGACGAAGCGCACCCGCCCTGGTCAGGCGTCCGCCGGCACCGCCGGCAGCAAGAGCCCGAAGCACCGCGGGTATCGTCCAGCCGACGAGCAGGCGCCCGAGAAGAAGCAGCGCTGGACCGCGCAGGAGCGCGCCGGCCGCGACGAGGCCCGCGGCATCCGCAACCAGGCCCAGGGCGCGCGACGCGACGACCGCGGGGGCTGGCCCGACCGGGGTTACAACGACCGGCCCGACCGGGGTTATGGCGACCGGGACCGCCGGAACTCCACGGATTCGCGCGCAGATCGCCGCGAACAGCCCGATTTCGGCTCTCGTGGCACGGATCGGTGGAGTTCTGACCGCCCGGCGCGTCGCTCCGACGACCGCCCGCGGCGCGATGACGGCCGCCGTGGGGCCGACGACCGGCCGCGCGGCGAGCGTCAGCCCCGCGATGACCGCCGCACGTTCGGCGATGCCCGGCCGTCCTTCCGCGACGACCGTCCGCGCCGTGACGACCGTCCGGTTCGGTCGTATGACGACCGGCCTGCTCGCAACTCCTTCGAATCGCGTCAGGATCGGCGCGATCGGCCTGCGGCGGCCTCCAGCGGCTCGGATCGAAGGAGTTACGCACGCCCCGAGCGCGGCTTCGACGACCGCCCGCGTCGCGATGACCGCCCGCGCCGTGACGAGCGTCCGGCCCGCCCCGCCTACGGCGGCAACCGGTCGGACTGGAAGCAGGACGAGAAGGATGCCGCACGTCGCGCCGCATACGAGCAGCACGCCGACACCGTCCACGAGAAGCTGCAGGCTCAGGCCGTGCAGGCCGAAGAGGTCGCCGATGTGACCTTCGGAAGCCTCGGGCTCGGTGACAACATCGTCCGCACGCTCGCCGACCTCGGTGCGGCATCCCCGTTCCCGATCCAGGCCGCGACGATCGTGCCGATCCTCGAGGGCAAGGACGTGCTCGCGCGCGGGCGCACCGGCTCGGGCAAGACGATCGCCTTCGGCGCGCCGCTCGTGGAGTCAATCCTCCGCAGCCAGGCCGGCAAGCGCCGCGAGTTCGGACGCAGCCCCAAGGCCCTGATCCTCGCGCCGACGCGCGAGCTTGCTCTGCAGATCGACCGCACGATCCAGCCGATCGCCCGGAGTGTGGGCCTCTTCACGACGCAGATCTACGGCGGTGTGCCCCAGGCGCGCCAGGTCGGGGCGCTGAAGAAGGGTGTCGACATCATCATCGGCACCCCGGGCCGCATCGAGGACCTGCAGAACCAGGGCAAGCTCGACCTCTCCGAGATCCGCATCGTCGTGCTTGACGAGGCCGATCACATGAGCGAGCTCGGCTTCCTCGAGCCGATGCAGCGCATCCTCCGCCTCGTTCAGGACGGGGCTCAGAAGCTGCTGTTCTCGGCGACGCTCGACCGCGAGGTCGCCGCGCTCGTGGATGAGTTCCTCGTCGACCCGGCCGTGTACGAGGTGGCCGGGGAGGACCAGGATTCCGGCACGATCGACCACCGCGTGCTCGTGATCGACCACCGCGACAAGGCCGAGATCCTGACGAGCCTCGTCGACCGCGACGGCAAGACGCTCGTCTTCGCGCGTACCCGCGCCTACGCCGAGATGCTCGCCGAGCAGTTCGACGACGCCGGCATCCACGCCGTCGCCCTCCACGGCGACCTCAACCAGGCCAAGCGCACGCGCAACCTCGAGCGCCTGACGTCGGGCCGCGTGAACGTGCTGGTCGCGACGGATGTCGCGGCCCGCGGCATCCACGTCGACGACATCGACCTGGTGATCCAGGCGGATGCCCCCGACGAGTACAAGACGTACCTGCACCGCTCCGGACGCACCGGCCGCGCCGGGCGCAGCGGCACCGTCGTGACGCTCATCACGCGCCAGCGCCGCCGCCGCATGACCGAGATGCTCGAGCGCGCCGAGATCGACGCACCGTTCGAGGAGGCTCGCGTCGGCGACGACGTGCTCGAGGAGCTGTCGGGACGTCAGGTGGTCCCGGCGTAGCAGCGGTTCGTCGGGGTCTCACGCAGGGGCCGGATGCCGAGAGGCTGCGCTTCGGAACGGGACGAGCGGCCGAGGGTAGCCGAGCCCCTGCGGAATCCGCAGGGGGTCGTCTGCGGTGCGGCGGCGTCCGTAGGGTCGGGCGCATGCGACTCCGATATCGACATCGAACCACCGCATCGCTGACGCTCGCCGCCGCTGTGCTGACGGCATCCCTCAGCGGCTGCACCGCCCCGCAGTCCTCCCAGACCGGCGAGCCCACACCGACGGAGACCGTGACGGTCACGGCGTCGCCGTCCCCCGCGGCGCTGGTCATCCCCGATTGCGAGCAGCTCGTCCCCATCGAATCCGTCCGGCAGGTCGAGCGGTGGAGCGAGGTCATTCTGATCCAGACGATGGAGGGCACGGCGCTCGCCGGCAACCTGCCGGGTCCCCTCGCACGGGATGCGGCGAGCCGCGCGCAGCAGAACCGAGGGTGCCTGTTGGGCGTGCCGCAGTCGGATTCTGCCGTCGGCGTGTACACCCTCGACATCGACGTCCCGACGCGGGACAACCTCATCGACGCGCTGCGCGCGGACGGCGGTTTCACCGAGTCGGAGATCGACGGCGCGCCGTCCTTCGCCATCGCGACGGACGAGGGGCTCGGGGGCACGACCGTCTCCTACACGTTCGTGGGCGACGCGTGGCTCATCCTCCGGGGCAGCCTCATCGATCCGGAGACGGCCGCACACGTTGCAGCACCGGCCGTCGCGGAGCTGCGCGCGGCCAATCCGGGCCTCGACGAGCGCTGACGCGCGCGGTGCGCCCGACGGCGCATCCGACCGACCCTCAGAACAGCCGGGCGGGTGCGAGGGTCGCCGTCGCGGCGGACGCGCGGGCGCCGCGCGCTGTCGTCCGCACCGGGCCAGGTCGGGCGGGTCGCGTCTCGACCTCTTCCTCGGCACCCCCGCCCAGCCGGTGCCTCCGCAGCAGCGGGCGCACTCGCGCGGCGAGCCACTTCCGATACCCGGCCGGTGCGTAGACCGACGCACCAGGGTAGAGCCCGCGATACGCGGGCACGAGTTCGGGGTGCTCGCGCTCCAGCCAGGTCCAGAACCACTCCCGCGCGCCTGGCCGCAGATGCAGCGCCCCGTAGACGACGCGCACGGCGCCGGATGCCGCGATGCGCGCGAGCGCGTCGTCGAGCTCCGCGGTCGAATCGGTCAGGTGGGGCACGATCGGCATGAGGAAGACGGTCACCGGGAACCCGGCATCCGTCGCCGCGCGCACGGTGTCCAGACGTGCCTGGAATGTGGGGGCGCCGGCCTCGAGGGTCTGGCGCAGCTGTTCGTCGGGCATGGCGATCGACATGGCGATGCTCACCGGAACGCGCGACGCGGCATTCTGCAGCTGCGGCAGGTCGCGCCGCAGCAGGGTCCCCTTCGTGAGGATCGAGAACGGCGTGCGGCTGTCGGCGAGTGCGTCGATGATGCCGGGCATGAGCCGATAGCGTCCCTCGGCCCGCTGGTACGGGTCGGTGTTGGTCCCGAGGGCGACCGACTCGCCCGACCAGCTCGGCGCCGCGAGCTCGCGCCGCAGCACGTCGGCGACGTTGACCTTCACGACGATCTGGCTGTCGAAGTCGCGCCCCGCGTCGAGGTCGAGGTAGGTGTGCGTGTTCCGAGCGAAGCAGTAGGCGCAGGCGTGACTGCAGCCCCGGTACGGGTTGACGGTCCAGTCGAACGGCATCGCGGAGGCGCCGGGCACGTGGTTCAGGGCGGACTTCGCGTGGACCTCGTGGAAGGTCATTCCGGCGAACTCGGGCGTCGTGACGGTGCGCACGTGACCCGTCATCGCTCGCAGACCGGCCATCGAATCCAGACCGGGCAGGGCCGCGGCATCCACGCCATCGATCATTTGTCCCTGCCACCGCATACGAAAAGTAGAACATAGATACGACGGGACGACAATCCCCGCCGCGTGACGCCGCGTGAAACCGAGTACCATTGCTGCTGGGATTGCATCCCACATCTTCGACACTCGACGACGAGAGGCAGGCGCAGCATGGAGCGCGAGATCTACGACGAGGACCACGAGGCGTTCCGCGACGTCGTCAAGGAATTCCTCAAGCGCTACGCGACCGAGGAGAAGCGCAAGCAGTGGGAGGCGGACGGCGAGATCGACCGCGCCACCATGCTCGCCGCCGGTGAGGCCGGCATCATCGGACTGTCCGTGCCGGAGGAGTTCGGCGGCGCCGGGATGCTGCAGGACTACCGCTTCCGAGCGATCGTGCTCGAGGAGACGATCGGCGCCGGACAGGGCTCGCTCGCCGGCGCGTTCGGCATTCAGGACGACCTCGCTGTGCCGTACATCGTGCACATGGGAACGCAGGAGCAGAAGGAGAAGTGGCTGCCCGGAATGGCGACCGGCGAGATCCTCGGCGCGCTCGCGATGACCGAGCCGGGCGCGGGGTCCGACCTCCGCGGCATCAAGACGACCGCCAAGAAGGTCGACGGCGGCTACCTCGTCAACGGCGCGAAGACCTTCATCTCCAGCGGCAAGACCGCCGACATGGTCGTCACGTTCGTGAAGACCGGCGAGGGCAACCGGCCGGACGCCTTCAGCCTCCTCATCCTCGAAGACGGCATGGAGGGCTTCGACCACAGCAAGAAGCTCGAGAAGATGGGCTTCCACGGCTGGGACACCGCCGAGCTCAGCTTCACCGACGTCTTCGTCCCCGACGCGAACCTCATCGGCGGCAAGGAGGGCATGGGCTTCATCCAGCTCATGATGAACCTGCCCCTCGAGCGCCTCTCGATCGGTGTCGCGGCCGCCGCCGCCGGCGAGGCCGCTTTCCACTGGACGCGCGACTACGTGCTCAGCCGCGAGGCGTTCGGCGAGCGCATCGCCGACTTCCAGAACACCCGCTTCCGCCTGGCCGACATGGCCACCACCGTCGACGTCATGTGGGCCTACAACGACCGCGCCATGATGCTCTACAAGGACAAGAAGCTGACGGCCGAAGAAGCGGCGAAGGTCAAGTTCTGGTCGACCGACCGCGAGGCGGAACTCCTCGACGTCGGCGTGCAGCTGCACGGCGGCTACGGCTACATCACCGAGTACCCCATCGCCCGCGCCTACCTCGACGCCCGCGTGCACCGCATCTACGGCGGCACGAACGAGATCATGCGCGATCTCGTCTCGCGTCAGATCGTCGGCAAGAAGTAGTTCACGACGCCGGATGCCGCGACCGCCCCGTTGGGCCGTCGCGGCATCCGGCGTTTCGCGTTCGGAAAGCAGGCCGGATCGACCGAAACGGACGCCGCGGCACCCGGATCGGCCGGTTCAGCCTGCTTCTGCGACGTCGGCGGGCCGCCGCCGGGCGAGACGCGCGACGCCCGCGGCGCGCAGCCGGTCGGCGATGACGAGGCCGAGGGCCACCGCCCCGAGCTCCGACGCGAACAACACGACGACGTAGAGCGCGACGACCCACCCCTGGAACGCCTGCATATCGGCGGCGGTGACGGTCCAGACGGAGTAGAACGCCGCCAGCAGCGTGGCGCCCACGAGATACAGCCACCGCGACCAGCGCCGGTACAGCGTGACCAGGAACGGCAGCTCGATGAACGCGGCGAACATCACGTTCGTGACGACGATCGCCGCGCCCGTCGTCGACAGCGGGGTGGCCACGAGGCGCGAGATCAGCCCCGTCAACAGTGCCGCGCCGGGGCGCTCGATCAACCGCATCGCGACGACGAACCCGATGACCCACGCACCGGCGACGATCGCGGAGACGGGTGGCATGGTCGCGTAGGTCGCCGTCGAGAAGGCCGTCGCCGGGATGATCAGCAGGCCGGTCGCCACGCCGATCGCGGCGCAGGTCAACAGGTACGCCGTCGTCACCTTGCCCATCAGTGCGCTCCGCCGACGGCGGCCTGAGCCTGCTGCGACTTGGGGGCGGGCGACGCCGCCCCCACGCGCCAGTAGCCGACGAAGCTGATCCGGTCCTTGTCGACGCCCTGCGCGACGAGGTGGCGGCGCGCGGCGGTGGGAAGGGACTGCTCGCCGACGATGAAGCAGTGCGCGTCGGATGCCGGTGCCTCGAGCTCCTGCAGCGTCTCGAGCGCGAGGGCGCCCGGCTTCACGTCCGCATCCCGCACCAGCCACCGCACCTCGACGCCCGCCGGCGCCGGGAATTCCAGCACGTCGTCCGCCGACGGCGCCTCGATCAGCGCGACTCCGGTGGCCGAGTCCGGCAGCGACGCGCAGATGCCGGCCACCGCGGGCGCACCCGTCTCGTCGGCCACGAGCAGCACGCTCTCGACGCCGCGCTGCGGATTGAAGCCGAGCCCCTCGTCGATCACGACGACAGACTCGCCCGGCACCGCGGCATCCGCCCACCGCGATGCGGGACCGGCCGTCGGACCCGAGGCGTGCAGCACGAAGTCCACATCGATCTCCGGGCCGCCGCTCGGACCGGACGCGCGGTACGCGCGCACCGTGTAGTTGCGCATGACGGGGCGGACGCCGTCGGGGATCCGGAGGTACTTGAGGTACCCGAAGATCTTGTTCGCCTTCGCGGGGATGCGCTCGAGCCCCTCATCGCCGCCCTCGCCGCTGTGTGGCAGGAAGATGCGGAACCACTGGTCGTAGCCCATCGGCGTGAAGCGCGCGATCTCGCCGCCGCCGAGCGTGATGCGCATCCAGTGCGGCGTGAGGCGCTCGGTGCGGCTGTCCCTTCAGAGTGTCCAGGGGAAGAAGGCGATGAGGATGCCGGCGCTCAGCGCCCAGAACGCGATCACGAACGCGGTGTCGCGGCCGCGCCACGGCACGAGGTGGCGCTCGGTGCGGTCGGGGTGCGCGCCGAAGGCGCGGGCATCCATCGCGAGGGCGACGCGCTCGGCGTGGCGGATCGCCCCGGCCAGCAACGGCACGATGTAGCCCCACCACCGGGCGAGCGCCGCGAATGGGCCGCGCCCGCCGTGCGATCCGCGGACGCGATGCGCCTGCCGGATCACCTCGAGCTCGTACCCGAACCGCGGCACGAAGCGGAACGCCGCCAGCGCGGTGTAGCCGATGCGGTACGGCACGCGCAGCTGCTGCACCATCGCGCGGACGATGTCGGGGCCGGTGCTGGTCAGACCGGCGATGAGCGCCAGCGCGATGATCGCGGCCAGGCGTACGCCGGTGGCCATGCCGATGAGCAGGGCACCGCCGTACAGCGACCAGTCGCCCACCTGCAGGATCGTGACGGCGGTGTCGACACGCGAGGCGTCGGCCCACACGGCCATGCTCACGCCGATCAGCGCCGCACCGGCCGGCAGCGCGACGAGCAGCAGCAGCGCGAGGCGCCTGCTGAGGCGGGCACCGGCCAGCAGCACGGCGTAGGCCAGGGCGATGAACGCCACCGGCGTCGCGATGTCGCGGACGAAGACCAACAGGATCATCGCCGGCACGGGGGCCGCGAACTTGGCGAGCGGATTCAGGCCGTAGAGGAACCGACCAGCCGGCGCCTCGACCGCCCACGGGTCGACCACCGCGGCCGTCACGACGCCACCTCCCCGGTGGGCGTGCGGGCGGCGGCAGGGCCGTGGTCGGGCGCGGACGGGTGATCGGGTGCGGACGGCAGGTCTCCCAGGCGGACGACGTCCGCGAGCGCCGGATGCCGGCGGAGGCCGGCGAACGCGCGACGCAGCGGCGGCTGCCGCAGTCCCGCGGCGCGCAGCAGTGCATCGTCGGCGAAGACGGCGGAAGTTTCGGCATCCGCCACGATGCGACCATCGCCGACGACGATCGTGCGGTGCGCGTACTCGGTGACCAGCTGCATGTCGTGGGTCACGACGAGGATGGTGGTGCCGGCCTCGCTGAGCTCGCGGAGGAGGTGCATGAGCTCGTCGGCGCGCGCCCGGTCCTGTCCGAACGTCGGCTCGTCGAGGGCGAGCACGGGAGCCCCCGCGACGAGCGCCGTGCCGACGGACAGTCGCCGCTTCTGCCCGCCGGACAGGAGGAACGGGTGCACGTCGGCCTTGGCCTCCAGGCCGAACCGGCGCAGGACGTCGAACGCGCGCTCGCGCACCTCGGGCTCGGGCAGCCGCTGCAGCCGCAGGCCGTGGGCGAGTTCGTCGTACACGGTGTGTGCGATGAACTGATGCTCGGGGTTCTGGAAGACGAACCCGATGCGGCGCGACAGCGTGCGCAGGTCGGTGCGTGCGACATCGACGCCGTCGACCGTGACCTGGCCGCGCGGCACCCGCACGACGCCCGCGATCGACTGCAGCAGGGTGGTCTTGCCCGCGCCGTTGGCGCCGACGATCGCGACGAACTTCCCAGCGGGCACGTCGAGGTCGATGCCGTGCAGGATCTCGGCGCGCCCGCGACGGGTGCGCAGGCCGGTGACCCGGATGATCGGTCCCGAAAGCAGGCTGGATTGCGCCTTCGGGCCGGGCTGCGGGGCAGAAGTGTCGATCCGGCCTGCTTTTGGAACGGAAAGGGCGGATGCCGGGGTGCTGGCTGCGGCGAATCCGGGAGCGGGGGTGCTGGCTGCGGCGGCTGCGGCAGATCCGGGGGCCGCGGATGCCGGGGATGCCGGGGCGCCGGATGCCTGCGTGCTTGCGGCGGATCCCGGGGCGGCGACTGCCGGGGCCGCCGCGGCCTCGAGGGCGGCGTGCAGCTCGGCGGGCTCGAGCGGCAGCGGATCCAGCGTCCAGCCGGCGGCGCGCAGGCGCAGCGCGGCGATCGTCGACACCGGCAGCCATACCCCCATGGCGTGCAGCTCCTCGGCGCGGGCGCGCAGGACGGCGTCGACGGTCCCGTCGGCGTACGTGCGGCCGTCGTGGTCGAGCACGACGACGCGGTCGGTGATGCCGACGACGGCGTCGAGGTTGTGCTCCACGAGCAGGATCGCCCGGTCGCCCGCGGCGACGAGCTCGCCGAGCGCGGCGTACACCTCCTCGATTCCCTGCGGGTCGAGATTGGCCGTCGGCTCGTCGAGCACCAGCAGCGGTGAGCCCATCGCGAGCGCACAGGCGATCGCGAGTCGCTGCTTGCCGCCGCCGGACAGCCGGTCGGGGTTCTCGTGGCGCCGGTCCCACAGCCCGACGCGGCGCAGGGCGTCTTCGGTGCGGGCCAGCACCTCGTCCACCGGAAGGCGCAGGTTCTCCGGCCCGAAGGCGACCTCGTCGAGGAGCGTCCCCGTCACGAGTTGCGCGTCGGGGTCCTGGAACACCATCCCGACGTGCGTGCTGAGCTCCGACACCGGCGTCGTGGCCGCGTCGCGTCCGTCCACGAGCACCGTCCCGGTCACGGTGGCCGGCACGGCGTGCGGGATCAGCCCGTTCAGCGCCAGCGCGAGCGTCGACTTGCCGGCGCCGCTCGGGCCCAGCAGGAGCACGACCTCGCCGCGGGAGACCTGGAACGACGCGGATGCCGGGGCCGCGGCATCCGCTCCGTCGTGACGGATGCCGAGGCCGTCGACGCGCAGCAGCGGTGTCGGCGTCGTGGCGGGGTCGGCCGTGGGGGCCGCTCCGGGGACGGCAGAGGTCACGGGAAGTCCCAGCGGTCAGAACAGAGGAGTCACCTTAGGTTAGCTGAGCCTAAGTTCCGCGCCAACATTGCGCCGCCGACCCTGCCCCGCCCTGGCCGCCTCGCCGCTTCGGCATCCTCGCCGCCCCGGCACTCTCGACGCCCCCGGCGCCCCGCCCTGGCGCCCCGCCCTGACGGATTCCGAGGAGACGACGGATGCCGAGGAGCGAACCCCGGCATCCGGTCCTCGGAATGCGGCTTTCTCCTCGGAATCTGGCGCCCACGCCGCTGCGCCCACGCCGGTGCGTCCACGCCGCCCCCCACGCCCCGCCGCCGCACCGCCGGCCGGCGTCAGCGCGCGGCGGTCTGCCGGGCGACGCCCGCTCGCCGCAGCGAGGCGCCGATGCCGAGGCCCAGCGCCGTCCACGCCACGGGGCCGAGCACCGACAGGATGAGGTAGGCCACCTGCGCCCACGGCGCGAACGCGCTCAGGTGCGCCGCGAAGAACACCGCGACGGCGACGATGACGCCGATGATCACGGCGGAGATGAAGAAGCGCCACGGCCCCCAGGCGCGGTAGCGGGTGAGGGCGGCCACGCCCTCCTGGATCGCGCCGAACAGCAGCGCCGTGCCGATGAACCGCAGCGCCCACGCCGGGTTGAACGCCGTCGCGACGAGCGCCGCGAGCACGTGGGTCAGGATCGCGACGAGCGGCATCCGCAGCACTTCCTGCGCGACGATGCCGGGCAGCACGTGCGCGCCGAGGACGAAGCCGTAGGCGATGGCCAGCGGCGAGGCGAGGATGAACGGCGTGAGGATGCCGGCGATGCCGCCGACGATGCCCGTCGCGACCCCGATCGCCGCGCACACGAGCAGCACGCGCGTCGAGAGGAGCGTGTGTCGGGCCACCCATCCAGCGTAGCCGCCCGCCTCCGCCGGTCCGGCCGTGAAAACCCGTCCGCGCGTCAGCCCCGCCGCCGGCGCTGCGTGAGGCGCACGGCGGGCAACGGCGGAGCGGGGATGCGCTCGGCGCCGTGACCGACCACGTGACCGAATCGCGGCGCGCCGGCCTCCCAGTCCTCGCGCGCGGCGACGATCTCCTCGTGGGTGCGGCCGACGAAGTTCCACCACATGACGATGTCCGCCTCGAACGGCTCGCCGCCGAGGACGAACAGGGTGCTCTCGCGCTCGGCGCGGACCTCGATCTCATCGCGACGGATGCCGAGATACAGCAGGCTCTGGTCGGCCAGGGTCACCGGTTCAGGGGTCGACACGATCGGTGCGCCGTCGACCCCGACGAGGGCGTACTCCCACGCCGGTTCCAGCGGCAGAAGCACCCGCCCTCCAGCGGGGATGCGCACCTCGACCCCCGCGATCGGCGTGTACATCGCGGCGGGTGAGGTCGCCCCGGCGAAGGCGCCCACGACGACGGTCGCAGTGGCGCCGTCGCCGAGCTCGACCACGGGGAGATCCTCGTGCCGCTCGAAGGCGGGCGCCCCGTGGCGCCGCGTCTCGGGCAGAGCGACCCACAGCTGCAGGGCGTCCAACGCCACGGCATCCTCGCCGACGGAGTACTCCGAGTGCGCGATGCCCGCCCCGCTGGTCATGAGGTTCAGCGCCCCGCGCCGGACGAGGACGTCACTGCCGAGGGCGTCGCGGTGCCGGACCTCGCCGACGAAGGGCCACGTCACGGTCTGCAGGCCGATGTGCGGATGCGGCTCGACCCGCATCTTCGCGACCTGCGGCCCGAACCGGTCGAGGAAGCACCAGGCGCCCACCATCGGCAGCTCCCGCTGGGGGAGGCTACGGTGCACCTCCATCGCGCGGACGCCGCCGAGCGGCACCTCGCGCGCCTCCAGCAGCAAGGCCCGCGGGCCGTCGCAGACGGCCGGCGCCTCGAAAGTCTCGGGCCCCGCGTCGAGTCTCGTCATCCCCGCATGGTCCCGACGCCCTCGTCGCCGGGCAGCCGATCCTCCAGCGGTGCGGCGTCGGCTGTCTCGACGTCGCGCGGGCGCCACCGGACCTCCAGGCCCGGGACCTCGTGTTTCTGCAGGTACTTCACGACGAACGGGCACACCGGCACGACCGTCTCGCCGCGCGCGGCGACATCGGCCATCGCTCCGCCGACGAGGGTCGAGCCGAGGCCCCGGCCCCCGAACGCCGGGTCGATCTCGGTGTGCGGGAAGACGAGCCTGCCCTCGGCATCCGCCTCGAATTCGGTGAACCCTGCCACCGTGTCGTCGACGATCACCTCGTACCGGTGCTTGTCGTCGTTGCGGACGATGCGGACCTCGTCGGCCATGTCGGCTCCCTCCGTCGGTGTGTGTCTCCAACGTAAGCGCGCGGGCTTCTGTTCCGCCAGGGAGGGAGGGGCGGATGCCGCTTGTCGCGCCATCGGCGCCGTTCGTCGCATCGTGCGCACTCCGCCCCGACACCCGGACGTCGCCCTTCTTACTCTGGTGCGGCGCGATGATGCGCCCTGTGAGGAGATCCGATGAGTGCACCTTCATCACGCCGCGGTTCCGCCGTGGCCGACGATCCCGAGATCGTCACCGACCCGTCCCTTCCCCCGGTCGCCGTCACCGACGAGCAGGAGCGCGAGGCCAGCCGCTGGACCTGGCCGAAGATCGTCCTGTGGGTGGCGATCGCGCTGCTCGGCGGCCTCGCGTGGGTCATGCTCGCCATCGTGCGCGGCGAGACCGTCAACGCGATCTGGTTCGTCTTCGCGGCCGTCTGCACCTACCTGATCGGCTACCGGTTCTACTCGAAGGTCATCGAGCGCTACATCACGCGCCCCGACGACCGGCGGGCGACTCCGGCCGAGGTCCGCTCGGACGGCAAGGACTACGTCCCCACCGACCGCCGCGTGCTGTACGGCCACCACTTCGCCGCCATCGCCGGCGCCGGACCGCTTGTCGGCCCCGTCCTCGCGGCGCAGATGGGATACCTCCCCGGCACGATCTGGATCATCGTCGGCGTCGTGCTCGCCGGCGCGGTGCAGGACTACACGGTGCTGTTCTTCTCGATGCGCCGCGGCGGCCGCACGATCGGCCAGATGGCGCGTCAGGAGCTCGGCCGGATCGGCGGCACGGCCGCGATCATCGCGTCGCTGCTCATCATGCTGATCATCGTCGCGATCCTCGCGCTCGTCGTGGTCAACGCCCTGGGTGAGAGCCCGTGGGGTGTGTTCTCGGTCGCGATGACGATCCCGATCGCCCTGTTCATGGGCGTGTACCTGCGTTACCTGCGCCCCGGCAAGGTCACCGAGGTCTCGCTCATCGGCTTCGTCCTGCTGATGTTCGCGATCGTCGGCGGCGGCTGGGTCGCCGGCACCGAATGGGGTCAGGCGATCTTCCACCTCGACCGCACCACGATCGCCGTCGGCATCATCATCTACGGCTTCATCGCCGCGGTGCTGCCGGTGTGGCTGCTGCTCGCCCCCCGCGACTACCTGTCGACGTTCATGAAGATCGGCGTCATCGTCATGCTCGCCGGCGCCATCGTGCTGGTGCGGCCGGAGATCTCCGTGCCCGCCGTCACGATCTTCGGCGAGAACGGCCTGGGCCCGGTGTTCGCCGGACCGCTCTTCCCGTTCCTGTTCGTGACGATCGCCTGCGGCGCTCTGTCGGGCTTCCACGCGCTGATCGCCTCGGGCACCACCCCGAAGCTCATCGAGAAGGAGAAGCAGACCCGCTTCATCGGGTACGGCGGCATGCTCATGGAGTCGTTCGTCGCGATCATGGCGCTCGTCGCGGCCGTGTCGATCGACCAGGGCATCTACTTCGCGATGAACGCCTCGGCCGCCGCGACCGGCGGCACCGTCGAGGGCGCCGTCGCGTTCGTGAACTCGCTGGGCCTGACCGGGGTGCATGTCACCCCCGAGATGCTCACGACCACGGCCGCCAACGTGGGCGAGGAGTCGATCGTCTCGAGAACCGGCGGCGCGCCGACGCTCGCCCTCGGACTCGCGCACATCATGCACCAGTTCCTCGGCGGAACCGCCCTGATGGCGTTCTGGTACCACTTCGCCATCATGTTCGAGGCGCTGTTCATCCTGACCGCGGTGGATGCCGGGACGCGCGTCGCGCGCTTCATGCTGCAGGACTCGATCGGCGCCTGGGTGCCGAAGTTCCGCGACGTGACGTGGCGGCCGGGTGTCTGGATCTGCACCGCCATCATGGTGGCCGGCTGGGGCACGATCCTCATCCTCGGCGTCACCGACCCGCTCGGCGGCATCAACACCTTCTTCCCGCTGTTCGGCATCGCCAACCAGCTGCTCGCCGCGATCGCGCTCGCCGTGGTCATGGCGATCGTGGCCAAGCGCGGTCCGAGCTACGTGAAGTGGCTGTGGATCATCGCCGTGCCGATGGTGTTCACCGCGGTCATCACGATCACGGCATCCGCCTACAAGATCTTCTCGCCGGTCCCGGCGATCGGATACTGGGCGAACAACGCGAAGTACCGCGCCGCGCAGGCGGCCGGCGACGGCTCGCTCGGCACGCCCGAGGTCGTGAACGCCGTCATCCGCAACACCGCGGTGCAGGGCACGCTGTCGATCATCTTCGTGGTGCTCGCGATCATCGTGATCATCGCGGCGTCGGTCGTGACGATCAAGGCGATCCGCGCCGGCGGCGGCGAGAACACCGAGGACGCCCCCGTGCCCTCGCGCCGGTACGCGCCGGCCGGGCTCATCCCGACCAAGCCCGAGCGCGAGCTCGAGAAGCAGTGGGAGCCGATCCTCGCCGAGGAGCGGCGCGAGCTCGCCCACCGCGGGCACTGAGGGGCGGCGGCCGTGGCTGACTCCTTCGATCTGCACACCGATGCGGCCGATCCGGCCGGATCCGGGACTGTGCGCACCCGATCGAAGGAGTTCGCCACACGGCTCGGCGCGCACCTCACGCGGGCTGCCCGCGGCATCCGCTGGTACATGACGAGTCTGATGGGCGACAGCGCCTACGCGACGTATGTCGCCCATCAGGCTCGCCACCACCCCGGCGCGCCGGTGCCCACCGAGCGCGAGTTCTGGCGGCAGCGGATGGACGACCAGGACCACAACCCCGGCGCGCGGTGCTGCTGAGGACCGATGCCCGCGGCAGGGGACTGCTTAGGCTGGCACCGTGACCGATGCCGTCGTCCTCGCCGCCGTGCTCGGCGTCGCGGGCGGCGCCGGCCTCGTCATCCTGCTGCTGCTGGCGCGGCGACTGGGCCGCGGCGGCGCTGACCTCGGCAGCGACGCCGAGCAGGCCGCCCACCGCGCGCTGCACGAGGCGGGTCTGGCCGCGGTGCATCTGCGGGGCGGGCTCGGCGCCGATGACGTCGGCCGGGCGGCGCGGCACCTCCGCACTTTGCTGGGATCGGCCGCCGTCGCCCTCGTGCAGGACGGACGGGTGGTCGCCGCCGACGGTCCGGTGGACGAGGCGGCCGCCCGCCGGGTCGCCGCGCGTGTCGTGGAGACCGGCCGGCGGCAGGTCCTCCGCGCCGGCGAGGCCGCGGGAGCCGGCGGCCCGGGCGGGGGTGGCGCGGGCGCCGGCGGTGCGGGCGCGGACGAGGGCGCGGGTTCCGATGCGGGCGCGGACGCGGGCGTCCCGGGCGGGGGCGGTCCCGGCGCGGGCGGTCCCGGCGCCGGCGGTCCCGGCGCGGGGGATGCCGCGGCCGCCCCGATCGTCGTCGACGGAGCACTCGCGGGCGTCCTCGTCGCCTTCGCCGCCCCGGTGCGCGCCGCCCTCGTCCGCGCGGTGGCCGAGGTCGCCGACTGGTGCGCCGCCCAACTCGCGCTCGGCGAGCTCGACGCGTCGCGCACCGCGCTCGCCGAGGCGGAGCTGCGCGCCCTGCGGGCGCAGATCTCGCCGCACTTCATCTACAACGCGCTCACCGCGATCGCCTCGTTCATCACGACCGACCCGGCCCGCGCCCGCGAGCTGGTGCTCGAGTTCGCCGACTTCACGCGCTACTCCTTCCGCCGCCAGGGCGAGTTCACGACGCTCGCCGAGGAGCTGCGCAGCATCCACTCCTATCTCGAGCTCGAGCGCTCTCGCTTCGGCGATCGCCTCGCCGTGACGCTGCGGATCGCGCCCGAGACGCTGTCGACGGTCATCCCGTTCCTGTCGGTGCAGCCGATCGTCGAGAACGCCGTGCGACATGGGCTCGAGCCCGGGGAGCGCGGCGGCGGCATCCGCATCGAGGCGCGCGACGACGCCACGCACACCGAGATCACGGTCGAGGACGACGGCGTCGGAATGGATCCGGAGCAACTGCGTGCGCTGCTGAACACGGATGCCGACGGCGCGCACGTCGGCATCCGCAATGTCGACACGCGGCTGCGGCAGCTGTACGGCCCCGGCGGCGGCCTCGTCGTGGAGACCAACACCGGAGCGGGGACGCTCGTGCGGATGCGGATCCCGAAGTCGCAGCCGCAGCACGCGCTCGACACGTCGGGAGCCGGCGCATGATCGACGTGCTCATCGCGGACGACGAGGCGCCGGCCCTGGCGGAGCTCGCGCACCTGCTGCGGGCCGATCCGCGCATCGGCGACATCGTGCAGGCCCGCTCGGGCGCCGACGCGCTGCGGCACCTGGCCGAGCGGGCCGTGGCGGTCGCGTTCCTCGACATCCACATGCCGGGGCTCGACGGCTTCGCGCTCGCCGCCGCGATGAGGGGATTGGCGGCACCGCCGGCGATCGTGTTCGTCACGGCAGACGACGCGCGCGCCGTCGACGCGTTCGAGGTGCGCGCCGTGGACTACCTGCTGAAGCCCGTGCGCGCCGAGCGGCTGCGCCGTGCCGTCGACCGCGCGATCGAGCTGGCGGGGGCCGGCGCCGACGGCGACGATGAGCTGCTGCCGGTCACCGTCGGCCAGGCGGTGCGGTTCGTGCGCCGCCGCGACGTGCGCTGGGTGCACGCGCAGGGCGACTACTCCCGGCTGCACACCGACGACGGCGCGCACCTCATCCGGGCGCCCATCTCCGAGCTCGAGGAGCGGTGGGCGCCGCACGGCTTCGTCCGCGTGCACCGCTCGTACCTCGTCGCCGTCGGAGCGATCGCCGAGGCGCGGCTGAGCGGCGCGGAGCCCGCGATCGTCCTCGTCGGCACCGTGCCCGCGACGATCCCCGTCAGCCGGCGGATGCTGCCGGCGGTCCGTGAGGCGCTCGTGCGCGCACGGGAGGCGGGACGATGAGCGACGCGCCGCGGCGGGTGCCGCCGCGCGTGCCGCAGCGGGTGCGCGTCAGCGCCGATCCGTCGCCGCCGCGAGGTCCCGGCATCCGTCGCCCCGTCACGCGCTCCGTCCCCGTCCCCGCGTCGGCGTCGCCCGGCGCGTTCGACGAGGCGGATGCCGTGTACGACCGCGCCCTGCGGCGGTCGCAGCTGCGGCTCGCGCTCGGCGCCGTCGCGGGGTTCGTCGTCGTGGTGGTCGCGCTCACCCTCGCCGTCGCCCTCATCCCTGAACTCGACCGATGGACGCTCGCGGGCGTGCCGGTGTCGTGGCTGCTGCACGCGTTCGCGTTCTACCCGGCGATCGTCGTCTTCGCGGTGCTGTACACGCGCGGCGCGACGCGCAACGAGCGCCGCTACCGGGCGCTGCGGGAGCGCGAGTGAACGCCCTGCTCGACCTCGCCGCGGTGGCCGCGGTCATCCTCGCGACGGTGCTCATCGGTGCATACGGCCTCCGGATCTCGCGGACGACGAGCGACTTCTTCGTCGCCTCGCGCACGGTGCGTCCGGTGTGGAACGCGTCGGCGATCAGCGGCGAGTATCTGTCGGCGGGGACCTTCCTGGGCCTGTCGGGACTGGTCCTGCTGGACGGCGCACGCGGATTCTGGTTTCCCATCGGCTACGCCGCCGGATACCTCCTCGTGCTCGCGTTCGTCGCCGCGCCGCTGCGCCGGAGCGGCGCGTACACGATCCCCGACTTCGTCGAGGCGCGGCTGGAGTCGCTGCTCGCCCGCCGGGTCACGAGCGTCGCGGTGCTCATCATCGGGTGGCTGTACATCGTGCCGCAGCTGCACGGCGCGGGGATCACGCTGCAGGTCGTCGCCGATCTGCCGCCGTGGACCGGCGCGGCCGTCGTCGCGGCGCTCGTCGCGGCGCTCGTCGCCGCCGGCGGGATGCGGGCGATCACGTTCGTGCAGGGCTTCCAGTACTGGCTCAAGCTCACGGCGCTGCTCGTGCCGGTCGTCGTCATGGCGTTCGCGCTGTACGGAACCCCGCACGAGTTCGATCCGGCCGTCGCCTTCCCGAGCTCTGCGGGGCCGGCGGGGATCGACGCCTACGCGACCGGCTCGCTGCTCGTCGCGCTCCTGCTCGGCACGATGGGTCTGCCGCACGTGCTCGTGCGGTTCTACACGAGTCCCGACGGCGTCTCGGCGCGCCGCACGACGGTGCTCGTCATCGTCATGGTGAGCGCCTTCTACGCCGTCTCGAGCGCGATGGGCCTCATCTCCCGCGTCGTCGCGCCGGACCTCGCCGAGCCCGGTGCGGCCGACACCGTCGTCCTCGTGCTGCCGGCGCGGGTGTTCCCGGGGATCGTCGGCGAACTGCTGACGGCGCTCATCGTGGCGGGCGCCTTCGCGGCGTTTCTTGCGACCTCGGCCGGTCTCGTCGTCTCGCTCGCGGGGGTCGTGAGCCAGGACGTCTTCGGCGGATCGGTGCGCTCGTTCCGCGTGTCGGCACTGCTGTGCACCGCCGTGCCGTTCGTCATCGCGCTGGTGACGGCGCCGGCGGGCCTCGGCTCGAGCGTCGGGATGGTGTTCGTGTTCGCGGCATCGTGCCTCTCGCCGGTGGTGCTGCTGGGCGTGTGGTGGTCGGGGCTCACCGCCCGCGGGGCCGTCGCGGGGATGGTCAGCGGTGGCGTGGCATGCGGGCTGTCGCTCCTCATCTACGCCGCCGTCGGCGGCGTCGGGGTGGCCGCCCCGTACCTGGCACAGCCCGCCGCCTGGACCATCCCGCTCGCGACCGCGGTGACGGTCGTGGTGTCGCTGACCGACCGCCGCGGCGCCCCGCGCACCGCGGAGCGCTACCTCGCGCGGCTTCACGCCCCCGAGCGGGTGTGACGCGGCCGGGTTTGCCGTCGGGGGGCCGCTTCCGCTGCCGTGTCACCGAGACAGGAGAAATCGCGGACACAGGACGTGTGACCGTCACCACGTCCTGCCTCGGTGACTTCTCCTGTGTCCGTGAGGCGGATGCCGGGCGCCGTGGCCCCGGGTTGCCCCTATCGCGCTGGCGGCGCAGCCGAGAGGATGGGCGCATGCCTCGCACCGCGTCCGACCCGCGCCGCACGACGAACGCGCTGCGCGCCGCGGGCGCGCTGGTGCTGGCGGGGATGCTGGTGCTGGCCGGGTGCGCCCCGGCATCCGCCCCCGCGCCCACCACGACGACCGCCGCACCGACGCCGACTGCGATGCCCACGCCCACGCCGACGGCGGACCCGCTGGCCGGGCTCAGCCTCGAGGAGCGCGTCGGGCAGCTGTTCATGGTCGGCACCGACGTGTCCGCCGCGACGCCGGCGACGCAGGCGGCGATCACCGACCGGCACGCGGGCAGCATCTTCCTGCACGGGCGCACCCAGAGCGGGACGGCCGCCGTCGCCGCCGTGGTGGACCAGTTCACGGGGCTGGTCGGGAGCGGGGCGACCGGCGGCATCCGGCTCTGGGTCGCCACCGACCAGGAGGGCGGCGAGGTGCAGGTGCTGCGCGGTCCCGGGTTCGACGACATGCCGTACGCGATCCGGCAAGCCGACCTCCCCGACGATCAGCTGCACGCGCAGGCGGCGGTGTGGGGCGGTCAGCTCGCGGCGGCCGGCGTGGACATGAACCTCGCGCCCGTCGCGGACATCGTCACGAGCCACGACACGCGGTTCTCCAACCCGCCGATCGGCGCGCTCGGCCGCCAGTACGGCTACGACGAGGCGACCGTGGCCGCGAAGGCGGGCGCGTTCGCGCAGGGGATGAGGGATGCCGGGGTGCTGCCCGTCTTCAAGCACTTCCCGGGCCTGGGGCACGTGACGGCGAACACCGACACGACCGCGAACGTCGTCGACACGACGGTGACGGCGGATGGCCCCGACGTCTCGGTCTACCGGTCGCTGACCGCCGGAGGGCCGTCGGCCGTCATGGTGTCGACGGCGATATACCAGAACATCGACCCCGCCGCGCCGGCGGTGTTCTCACCCACGGTGGTCGGGCTCGTCCGCAGCACGGTCGGCTTCGACGGGGTCATCATGACCGACGACCTGTCGGCTGCGGCCGCCGCTCAGGCGTGGAGCCCGGGCGATCGCGCCGTCCTCGCGCTGTCGGCGGGGGTCGACCTGGTGCTCGCGTCGGCCGACCCGACGGTCTTCGCGGCCATGTACGACGCCGTGCTGGCCAAGGCGCAGTCCGACCCCGCGTTCGCCCGCCGCGTCGACGAAGCCGCCGCCCGCATCGTCGCCGCCAAGGCGCGATAGCGACCCGGCCCGGCGGCCCGCTCGGACTGCCGGGCCAGCCCGGAGTGCCGGCCAGCCCGGGTTGCCGGTCCTGCCGGGGCCTGCCGGGCCCGCCAGGTCCTGCCGGGTTTGCCGGGTGCGGCGCGGGCACGGTCCCTAACTCAGTCTGCGCGAGCCCGCTCCGTCGGGCCGGGCGCGCCATTCCGGGGCCGCCGCGGAGTGGCGGCCACGTCCAGACTGAGTTGTGCCCGTGACGGAGGGAGCAAGGGGGCTGGCAGACTCGAGGGATGACCGACCTGCCGCGCCTCGTCGACCTCGTGCCGGCCGGCGCCGGGGCGGATGCCGCGTACGACGGGTTCGTGCAGTGGGCGGCCGGCCGCGGGCTGACGCTCTACCCGGCGCAGGACGAGGCGGTCATGGAGCTCGTCTCGGGCGCGCACGTCATCCTGTCGACGCCGACCGGGACGGGCAAGTCGCTCGTCGCGATCGCCGCCCACGCGGCGGCGCTCGCCGCCGGCGGTCGCTCGTACTACACCGCGCCGATCAAAGCGCTGGTGAGCGAGAAGTTCTTCGCCCTCGTGGACGTCTTCGGCGCCGAGAACGTCGGCATGGTCACGGGCGACTCGTCGGTCAACCCCGACGCGCCGATCGTGTGCTGCACCGCGGAGATCCTCGCGAACGTCGCGCTGCGGCTCGGTCCCGACGCCCCGGTCGATCAGGTCGTCATGGACGAATTCCACTACTACGGCGACCCCGACCGCGGGTGGGCGTGGCAGGTGCCGCTGCTGCTTCTGCCGCGCGCGCAGTTCCTACTGATGTCGGCAACGCTCGGCGACGTCACTCCGATCGCGGACGATCTCGAGCGGCGCACCGGCCGCCCCGTGGCACTCGTGACCGGCGTGGAGCGGCCCGTGCCGCTGCACTTCTCCTACGAGCGGCGCCCGGTGCACGAGGTGCTCACGATGCTCGTCGACGAACGCGAGGTGCCCGTCTACATCGTCCACTTCGCGCAGGCGGCGGCGCTGGAGAGGGCGCAGGCCCTGGCATCCGTGAATCTCACCACCCGTGCCCAGCGCGACGAGATCGCCGACGCGCTCGGCGGATTCCGTTTCACGACAGGTTTCGGCAAGACGCTGTCGCGCCTCGTGCGGGCGGGGATCGGCGTGCATCATGCCGGGATGCTGCCGCGCTACCGGCGGCTCGTGGAGACGCTCGCGCAGCGGGGACTGCTGAAGGTGATCTGCGGCACCGACACGCTCGGCGTCGGGATCAACGTCCCGATCCGGACCGTCATGATCACGGCGCTGTCGAAGTACGACGGGACTCGGATGCGGCAGCTGAGCGCGCGGGAGTTCCACCAGGTCGCGGGGCGTGCGGGCCGCGCCGGCTACGACACCTACGGAAACGTTGTCGTGATGGCGCCGGAGTGGGAGATCGAGAACGCCGTTGCGCTCGCGAAGGCCGGTGACGACGCCGCGAAACGCAAGAAGATCGTGCGCAAGAAGGCGCCGACGGGCGTCGTCAACTGGGGTGAGGGGTCGTACGAGCGACTCATCGCGGCGGTGCCCGAACCGCTCGTGCCGCAGCTGAAGCTCTCGGCGGCGATGCTCATCAACGTCATCGGTCGGGGCGGCGACGTGTTCGCGAACGTGCGCGCTCTCGTGTTCGACAACCACGAGCCCCGCGCGCGGAAGTACGAGCTGGCGCGTCGCGCGATCGCGATCTTCCGCACGCTCGTCGACGCCGGGATCGTCGAGGTGGAGCGGGAGCCGGCATCCGCCCCGCGAATCCGGCTCACTGTCGACCTGCAGCCGAACTTCGCGCTCAACCAGCCGCTGTCGCCGTTCGCGCTCGCCGCGATCGATCTGCTCGACCCCGAAGCGCCGACGGATGGCGTCGGCACGGGGCACTACGCGCTCGACGTCGTGAGCGTCATCGAGGCGACGCTCGACGATCCGCGCGCGATCCTGTCGCAGCAGGAGTACAGGGCGCGCGGCGAGGCGGTCGCGGCGATGAAGCGCGACGGCATCGAGTACGACGAGCGCATGGCGCTGCTCGAGGAGGTCAGTTGGCCGAAGCCGCTCGCGGAGCTGCTCGCGCAGTCGTTCGAGGTGTTCGCGTCGAGCCAACCGTGGGTGCGCGACTTCGAGCTGAGCCCCAAGTCGGTCGTGCGCGACATGTTCGAGCGGGCGATGTCGTTCGCCGAGTACGTCTCGTTCTACCAGCTCGCCCGCAGCGAGGGTCTCGTGCTGCGCTACCTCTCCGACGCGTACCGCGCGATCCGCCAGACCGTGCCGGCCGATGCCCGCACCGACGAGCTGATGGACATCATCGAGTGGCTCGGCGAGCTCGTGCGGCAGGTCGACTCCAGCCTCGTCGACGAGTGGTCAGCGCTCATTGACCCGGCCGCGCACCTGCCCGAGGACGACGCCGCGGTCGTGCCGCCCGCGCCGCCGTCGATCCTCACCAACCGGCGCGCGTTCACGGTGCTCGTGCGCAACGAACTGTTCCGGCGCGTGCAGCTCGCGGCTCTCCAGGACGATGACGCGCTCGTCGCGCTCGACCCCGACGTCGGCTGGCCCGAGGTGTTGGATCGGTACTTCGACGAGCACGACGAGATCCTCACCGGCGGTCCTGCGCGCTCGCCGCGGCTGTGCGTCATCGATGACACGGATGCCGCGGCATCCGGGATCTGGCGCGTCGAGCAGACGATCGACGACCCGGCGGGCGACCACGACTGGCGCATCCGGGCGGAGGTCGACCTCGCGGCATCCGTCGACGAAGGCTCCGCCGTCGTGCGCGTTACCGAGGTGCTGAGGCTCTGAGGGTAGAAAGTCGGAGCGTGAGGGTAGAACTGGACGCGGGAGCGGCGCAGGAGGCGAGGGTCGCGCGCATCCGGGCGGCGGTCGCCGCCGCTCAAGAGGCCTTCCGCGGGGTGGACCTCGATCCTTTCGCTCGCGAACTCTACGACTCCGAGACGGGACTGCCCGCGTGATCGTCGACAGCTCGGCGCTCGTCGCGATCGTGAAGGGGGAGGCGGATGCGGAAACCCTTCTCGAATCCCTGTTGACAGTGCCTCGGCCCGCGATTTCTGCGGCGACGCTGGTGGAGGTATCCATCGTGATCGACGGGACGCGCGACCCCGTCCGCGTCACCAGGTTCGAGGAGCTTCTCGCCTCACTCGAACTCGACGTCGCGCCTCTCACGGCCGCTCAGGCGACGATCGCCCGGCAGGCCTACCGCGACTACGGCAGAGACTCGGGCCACCCGGCGCGGCTTAATCTTGGCGACTGCTTCAGCTACGCGCTCGCCAAGGAGCGCGGCGAGCCCCTGCTGTACATCGGCGATGATTTCGCGCGCACGGATATTGCCTCCGCCTCCGGGTGATCGTCCCGGTCGGTGGTTCAGGGGCGACGCCGTGGCACCGGTCAGCATGCGCAACGGTGTCGCAGCTGGGCCGCCGCCATCGCGCATTCCACCGTGCGGGTCTTGAGAGCATCAGCAGGGCTTACAGGCGTCACCAACTGCGATGATGTCGTGGACTGAACGGTGAGGGACCGGCTACCGGGCGCCGGGCGCATCCTCGTGCACGCGAATTCGGCGGATGCCGCATCCACGGAGCGCATCGCCTGGAATCTCATCCGCTGGCCGACGCACAGGCGATCCCGGTTCGCTACGGACTCTCCACCCAGCTCGGATGGGCAGCGCGATCTCCATCACGTGGCCGTTCGCGCCGGTCCCGAACTCGGGATGATAGATCTCTCGATTGGGCCCTGCGCGCAGCTGTTCGTATTGCGCGGAGAGATAGTCATGCACGGCTACCACCAGCCGCTGATCATCGGCGGAGGCTTGGTCGAGGCCGACGGACAGTTCGTCGTGGGCCGGGTCGAACGTGATGTCCATGTCCGCGGGCGGGTGGATCGCGCCCCCGAACGGAGCGCAGAGTCGGATCTGCCCGGCGAACTTCTCGGTGGCGCGTGAGCAGAACTCGGCGTAGATGGGCCCTGCGAGCGGTGCATCCGCGTTGGTGAGCGCAGAAAAGAGCCGACCACTCAGCTCAGCGAGCACGGATGCCATCGCCGGCAGCGCCGCTTCGCCGGTGATTCGGAGCACCGACCGGCCCAGAACGCTGCGCGGCCTCACCTTTAGCCCCTCCGGCAGCACGGGCGCTGCGGTCAGCGCGCGCCGAACGTACTCGCTCGCCCGGTCTCGGCGCGCGACGTCTCCCCGACGTTTTTCCCACACGAGGTCGAAAGCAGCTGCTGGATCGGGAGCGTCCAGGACCGCGCCCACATCGGCCAGCGAGAAGTCGAGCATCCGAAGGAGTGCGATCCGCCGGGCTCGGTCGATTTGATCCTCCAGGAACACCCGGTGGTTCGCGCCATCTCGGTGCGAGCGGAGCAGTCCCCGATCGGCGTACATGCGGATGGCCTTCTCCGAGAGCGCAGTCCCTACGGCAATCTGACCTGTTGTGAGCATGCCCTCACGCTAGGACCTCCCCTTGGGGAAGGGACAAACGCGCCCCGCCGTCGCACGCGCCGGGTCCGGGGACTTGACCCCGCTCCGGCACAGCCGGTGGCCGCCGTGGTCGGATGCTGCCACAACCGTCACGGGGTAGCATGCCCTATGGGCAACGGCAAACCGCGGTCATCCGCGAACGAACTCGGGCGTCGGTTGCGGAAGCGTCTGCCGCGGCGACAGTTGGCTGAGCTGGTCCTCCCCGCCGACCGGGACCCCCTCGGCATCCTCGAGGAACAGCACGCGTCGAGGCTGAAGGACCTCGTGCCGGTGCGGGTGGGACGGATGCTGCAATCGCCGTTCGCGTTCTACCGGGGCACGGCGGCGGTCATGGCGGCCGACCTGCGCGGTGCACCCACGACCGACCTCGAGGTCGTCTCCTGCGGCGACGCCCACATCTCGAACTTCGGCTTCTTCGCCTCGCCCGAACGCGCGCTCGTTTTCGACCTCAACGACTTCGACGAGGGCGGCGTCGCGCCGTGGGAGTGGGACGTACGCCGGCTCACCGCGAGCGTGCACCTCAGCGGGCGCGATATCGGGTTGAGTGAGGACGCATGCCGCGACGCCTCCTTCGCCGCAGCCGACGCGTACCGCGAGACGTTGCGGAACTACTGCCGCCTCTCCACGCGGGAACGCTACTACGCCCGTGTCGACACGTCCTCGGTCGCGCGTCACCTCGGCGAGAAGGGCGAGCAGACGGTCCGCGAGGCGGCGAAGAAGGCCCGCGCCCGCACGTCCGAGCGGGTCCTGCAGCGTCTGACAACGGTCTCGGTCGACGGCGGCATCCGCATCGTCGATCAACCTCCCATTTTGCGCCACGTCGACCACGCGACGTTGGGCGAGGTCACCGATCTCTTCACCGAGTATCGCGCGACCCTGCGCGAGGACATCGCGTTCCTGCTGGAGCAGTACCGCGTGGTCGACTTCGCCCTGCGCGTCGTCGGCGTCGGAAGCGTCGGCACTCGCTGCTACCTGGTCGCCGTCGAGGGCCCCACCGGCGACATGCTGTTCCTCCAGATCAAGGAGGCTCCGCCATCCGTCTTGACGACGTACGGGGGCCGGCGGTCGACTATTCCGGGTCGCCGCGGCGTGACGGACTTCAACGAGGGCCACCGGGTCGTCGCCGCCCAGCGGATCCTGCAGGCGAACTCCGACCTCTTCGTCGGATGGATGCGCGGCTGGGCCGGTGACTCCGCGGACCGCTACCGAGTGGACTACTACTGGCGGCAGTTCCGGGACATGAAGGGGTCTATCGATCCGGCGACGCTCGACACCGACCAGTTCCGCTCGTACGGTGCGCTCTGCGCCGCACTCCTGGCTCGGGCGCACGGGCAGTCCCCCGCCTCGACCGCAATCGTGGGCTACCTCGGCCGATCCGAGCAGTTCGCCGAGGCGACGGCGGGATGGTCGGCCGCCTACGCCGACATCGCCGAGGCCGACTTCGAGCAGCTCGGTCGAGCCGTCGCATCCGGTCGCCTCCCGGCCGAAACCGGCGTCTGAGTCGGGTCGCGAGCCGATCCGCCCCGCTGCGGGAGTCGCCGATCGGCGAACACTCCGGGCGCGCCGAGGTCTCGAGGGCTACCGGCGCGAGTCCGGGCATACCGCATGGGTGACGAGCCGACTCTGCCGCAGGTGAGGCACAGTCGGGGGTGGACCTATCGGGAGCCGACCGCCATGCAGTCCTCGCAGAACCCCAGGACACGCGGCGTCACCCGACGGACGAAGACGATGTGGGGATCGGGGCGCGCCATCACCGACCACGTCCCCGGTCCATGCCGGTACCGGCCTGTTGCTCGTTCTCGGCATCCTTGGCCATGGCGTCGTCGAACCATCGGCGCAGCACCTCCACGGGTGCAGCGCCCGCCTGGCGTGCGATCACCTTGCCGCGGTGCATGATCAGCAGTGTCGGCACCGCCTGGACCGTGAACCGCGACGAGAGGCGAGGCGCACGGTCGACATCCACCTTGACCAGCTTCACTTCGCCCGCCCGCTCGGTCGCCAACTGCTCGAGCACTGGGCTGACCATGCGGCATGGGCCGCACCAGGTCGCCCACATGTCGACGATCACCGGCGGGCCTTGGCCCGGGACAGGCGGGTCCGCGCCGCGGATACCGTGATACCCACTGCTTCAGCGGCTTCACCGGTGGAGTACCCCTCGACCGCGGTCAGCATCAGCAGCAGATACTCCGTCCGCGGCAGCGACCCCAGGTGTGCCGCGAGATCCCCATCGACGATGTCGACGACGGGAAGGCCGGCGAAGGCTACAGTTTCGGCGGACTCGGTGTGCTCACCGCGCGGCAGCGAACCCAGCAGCGCCCGGTAACGCCGACGGGATCGAGCCAGGTTGCGGGCGCAGTTCGCCGCGGTGACCAACAGCCATGGCAGCACCGAGCCGTCGATCACCCAGACCGCCGCGCGCCGCCGCCACAGCTCGAGGAATGCCGCTGCGGTCGCGTCCTCCGCGTCTTGCACATCCCGCAGCACCGCGAACACATGCCGGAACACTCGATCGGCGTGCAGGTCGAACACTCCACCCAGTGCCGCACCGTCACCGCGGAGCGCACGAGACCACAACTCGACCTCCGACACCTCGCGCTCCATACTCTGAAGTGTCCAGCACCCGCCAAGATGTTGCACGCCGACGGTCACCGGTCCAAGAGGGCTTCGGCCGCGTTCGTTGAGGGATGGGAGGATCCGGGTCGGCTGCTCGCCGACGACGACATCCACGGGCCACAGCACGCTCGACGCCCGGAGCTGGTCACGCCGACCACCGTGAGGTAGGCGCGACGCTCCGGCGTGTCTACGACGCAAACCCGCCCGGGCGTCGCAGCGACGACCGGGCGGGGTTCGACGGGGCTGGTGCTTCGCGGGGCCTCAGCGACCGAAGAGTCTGGCGAAGAAGCCGTTGCCCGGCTCGTTCTGGTGCCCGCGGCAGCGCTGCGCGGCGGGGACCCCCCGCATGACCTGGTCGACGTGCTGGCCGCAGCCGGACCAGGTCGTCTTGCCGCACTTGCGGCAGGTGACTGCGTAACACATGGGTGCTTTTGTCCTTCGTGGTTCAGCGCTTAGGCGAGCATGAGGAAGAGCTTCTCGAGCTCTTCGGTGGTGAGGCCTTGCTCGTCGCGGGTGGCATCGGGGTCAGCGATGCAGTCCTTCATCGCGGTCGAGACGATCGCGAAGCCGGCACGGTCGAGCGCGCTGGAGACGGCCGAGAGCTGGGTGACGACGTCGCGGCAGGGGCGTTCGGCCTCGACGGCGGCGATGACCGCGTCGAGCTGGCCGCGGGCGCGGCGCAGGCGGTTGACGATGCGCTTCTGTGTCTCGGGGTCGGTTGTGGGCATGGGAGGTCCCTTCAGGGTCGGGAGTGGATGTCGATGGGCTGGCGGGCTTCGTCGTAGCCGAGGGTATTGACAGGGGTGGGGTCTTCGCGAGAGAGGACCAGTTGTGTCGGGCACCAGCCGGTGATCGCGCCGATCGCGAGGAACGTCGCGCACACTCCAGCGGGGATCGCGCACCACGGCTGATTGAGCGAGCTCAGCGAGACCGCCGTCAGGAAGACCGAAGTGATCGCCATGAGGGTGCGCTCCGACCTGCTGCGCGAGCACGCTGCCCCGGTGGGCCTACGCACGTGCGAGCACCTCGGGCCGCTCGAGCACGTCGGACTGACGTGCACCGAGCCAGGCCTGGAGCGTCAGCATCCCGCCCGACAGTGACGCAGAGTCGAAGCCTGACTGCGCGAGGACGCGGTGGGCAATGCCTGACCGCACGCCGGACTGGCACATGACCCGCACGGGTCGTCCCGCGGCCGCGTCGCGGACCTCGTCGAGTCGGTCTCGCAGCTCGGTGTGCGGGATGTTCAGCGATCCGGGCACGAACCCGGTCGCGTACTCGGCCGGGGTGCGCACGTCGAGGATCAGCGCGCTGTCGCGCACATTGTCGAGATGCTCGGGGTACCAGAGTGTCAGCGTGCCGGTCATGACGTTCTCGCCCACCATGCCGGTGAGGTTGATGGCATCCTTCGCTTGCCCGTACGGCGGCGCGTACGCGAGGTCGAGATCGATCAGGTCATCGACGCGCATGCCGGCGCGGATCGCGGTGGCGAGGACGTCGATGCGCTTGTCGACACCCTCGTTGCCGACCGCCTGTGCACCCAGCAGCAAGCCGTCGGACGCGCGGATCTGTACGACCAGGTGCACCTGCGACGCACCCGGGAAGTAGCCCGCGTGTTGGTTCGGGTGCAGGTGGAGCGTGCGGTGGCTCACGCCCGCGGCGTCCAGCGATGAGCGATTGGCTCCGGTGAGCGCGGCGGTCAACTCGCCGACGCGCACGATCGCGGTGCCGACCGGCTGCGGCACAGCCCGGGCGGTGTCGGGTCGCAGGATGTCGTCGGCGATCAGGCGACCTGCGCGGTTGGCCGGCCCGGCAAGGGTGACAGGCCGACGGATACCGGTGACGGCGTCGACCGAGACGGTGGCGTCGCCGGCGGCCCAGACCCCCGGCGCCGACGTGCGGCCGTGGGCGTCGACCACGATCGCACCCCGCTCGCACGCGATCCCGGCGGCTTCGAAGGGGGCCGTGTCGGGGCGCACGCCGACCGAGAGCACGATGATGTCGGCTTCGAGCCGCGAGCCGTCGGCGAGGACGACGGTGTCAGCGTCCTCTCCGCGTTCCACGCTTGCCGCGGCGATGCCGGTGCGCACCGTGATGCCCAGCTCGACGAGCTGCTCGGTGACGAGCCACGCGAGCTCGGTCTCGAGCGGCGGCAGCGGATGCGGGGCGAGTTCGACGACCGAGACGTCGAGTCCCTGCTGGGCGAGCGCCTCGGCGGCTTCGATGCCGATGAACCCGGCGCCAAGCACGACGGCGCGGCGGGCGCCGTCGTGAACCTCGTCGCGCAACGAAAGGGCATCCTCGACCGTACGCAGCGTGCGCACGCGCGGCGAGTCGAGCCCGCGCAGCGGTGGGCGCAGCGCCGACGCACCGGGCGAGAGTACGAGTGCGTCGTACGATAGCTCGTACACGTCGTCTTCGGCGCGGACCGTGACGTTCTTCGCCGCGGTGTCGACCGCGATGACCTCACTGCGGGTACGGACGTCGAGGTCCAGCGCTGCGCGTAGCGACTGCGGAGTCTGCACGAGAAGCTTGCTCGCATCGGTGATCTCACCGCCGACGAAGTAGGGCAGACCGCAGTTGGCGAACGACACGTGCGCGCCGCGCTCGAGCACCACGATCTCGGCATTCTCGTCGAGCCTGCGAGCTCGAGCCGCGCTGCTCATCCCTCCGGCGACACCGCCAACCACAACGATCCTCATCGCACGGCCTCCTTCTGCGTCTGCTCCGCTCTCTGCTGTTGGTGCGCTGCGACATCGGCATGCACAGCATCCATGTCCAGCCCTCGCACACCGGTGATCAGCTGATCGAGTTGCTGCGCGCCGAGCGCACCAGGCTGCGAGAAGACGACCACACCCTCGCGGAACACCATGAGGGTCGGGATCGACGAGATGTGGAACGCGGCGGCGAGCTCGCGCTGATCCTCCGTGTCGATCTTGCCGAAGACGATGTCGGCGTGCTGCTCCGACGCCTTCTCGAAGACCGGCGCGAACATGCGGCACGGACCGCACCACGCGGCCCAGAAGTCGAGGAGTACGATGTCGTTCTGCTCGACGACCTCGGCGAACCCCTCGAGGGTGATCTCTCTGGTGGCCATATCAGACCCTTCCTTTCTCGGTCGTCGCCCGTCAGCCGACGACGGTGAGTCCTGTCGCTGCGGCGGCGTCCGAGATGCCGCCGGCGTCGTGGACGGAGGTGAAGCCCCCCTGCTCCATCTGCGCCACGGCGCGAGACGAGCGGTTGCCGGACTGGCAGTAGACGACGTACTCGGCGGACGGATCGAGCTCTGCGAGCTCGGCCGTGAAGTCGGCGGCGCTCACGTCGATGTTTACCGCACCGTCGAGGTGCCCGCCGGCGTACTCCTCAGGGGTGCGAACGTCGACTACGGTGGTCTCCTCGGTCACCTCTACGGGGGTGACCGCCGGAGCACATGCCGTGGCGGCGCCAAACATGATCGCAAGTGCCGGCAGCGCCAGCAGTCGAAGGCGGCGCATCGTATTCACGCGACCTCGGCCTGGTCGTGGCCGGGGCACCGTTCCTCTGCCGGCACACCCCACAGCGCATCCTCGACGTGCTGGCCGCACCCGGCCCACGTCGCCTTGCCGCACTCCCCGCAGGTCACTTTGCTGCACACGCTTGTTCCTCCTCATCCGTCGGTACCCCTGGGGGTATACGTAAACTATACACCCGGGGGTATCTGTCGGGCGAATCGGCGAAGCGAGATGGGGAGAGACGACGCTCGCGGCCGGGCGCTCAGCGCGCACCGCACGCGAGAGATGGCAACCGCGCGCAGCTTCAGCCGCTCACGAACCTCCCCTACCGGTAATGCCCGCTTGGGGATCCCGGTAGTCTCGTCGCCTTCGGCGGCGCACCCTGAGCGTTCTGGCGATGGTCGCCGAGTTCGAGCGGGACCTCATCAGTATGCGGACGCGTGAGGGGATGGCCGTTGCGCGTGCGAAGGGACGGTTGAAGGGCAAGCAGCCGAAATTCACCGGGCCGCAGCGGAAGCTGCTGTTCGAGATCTACGACCGGGGCGAGTACAGCCAGACGGAACTTGCGGGACTATTCAGCGTGTCCCGCGCCACTGTGTACCGAGAGCTCCAGAACCGTCATCAGGCACGCCTCGATTCGTATGAGGCCCACATCTTCTAGACCACGGCCCGAGGGCAACTGCGGTGCCTTGCCTCGGAAAGGGGCGCCCCGCAGATGCCCGCGGCCGCGATGGTGCCGCTATCGGAGCGATTGCCGGCCGAAGTCGCTCAGGTCCGGGACCTGGCACACTGGGCGTATGCGTTCCTCCCGTGCACCGCGCGTTGCGCGTGGCGTCTTCGTCGCGTCCGTCGCGACGTTCACGGCGTTGCTGTCGCACGTGGTTGCAGGCGGAGATATCCCGGGGTGGGTGGGCATCGCCGCTCCCTGGGTGCTCGCGGTCATGGTCAGCACCCTGCTCACCGGTCGCGGGCTTTCGAGGCTGCGTCTGGCTGTGAGCGTGATTGTGAGCCAGCTTCTCTTCCACACGCTTTTCGTTATGGGTGCGGTGTCCGCATCTGACTCGAGCTCCACATCGTCAGGGCATCAGCATCACTCGGGGATGCCGGTGCTTCCGAGCGGCGGCGAGTCGACGGTGGCGGCGCTGTGCGCCGACCCCTCGATGTGGGTGGGGCACGGGATCGCTGCGGCGGTGACGATCGCGGCGCTGTACCAGGGGGAGCGCACGCTGCGGGCTCTGCTCGCGCTCGGTCATCGACTGCGCGCGTGGGCGCGCCGCGTCGTGACACACGACGTGATCCCCGCACTCACCGTGACGCGCCCCGCCGGTGTCGCAGACGCGCCGGGCTGGATTGTCCGGCCGGCGGCACGCCTGTCGGTTCACCGCCACCGCGGCCCCCCTCTTCCGATCGCGCTCTGACTCTGCTCGGCCGACTGTTTGTCGGCTGGCTTCGTGTGCGCGCCTTCCGGGTGCGCGATCGATTGGTGGTGCCCGATGTCCCGTTCCCCGTCCGTGCTCTTCGCGGTCGCCGTTGCGGCGACGATCGTGCTGGTCAGCGCGTCGCCCGCTGCGGCGCATGACGAGCTGATTTCCAGCACTCCCGCGTCAGGTTCTCAACTCTCCGAAGCGCCGGCGGAGATCTCTCTGACGTTCTCCGCAGATGTGCTCACGATCGGCGCCGCGGTGATCGTGGCGGATGGTGCGGGGCGCGACTGGGCCGTCGGTGAGCCGACGGTTCAGAGCGGCACGGTGACCGTGGAGCTCGGTGCCGGGATGCCCGAGGGCGGGTACGAGATCCGTTGGCGGGTCGTTTCGGAGGACGGGCATCCGATTAGCGGGCTGGTCCCGTTCACCGTGGGTGAAGCGGCACCGCTCACACGCACACCGGCCGCCACCGACACACCCGAAAGCGCATCGACCGACCCTGCCGTCGCGATGCAGGACCAGAGCACACAAGAGGACCAGGGAGTGCTCCGCATTCTCCTGGTCGGCGCCGGCGGCGCCCTCGCAGCGACCGCCGTCTACGCCCTCATTCATCTCATTCGCCGTAAGAAAGGCACTTCCTCATGAACACTCGCATCAAGACCGGCGCGCGCCTGAGCGCCCTACTCGCCGCCGCCGTCCTCGCCCTGTCCGGCTGCGCATCCACCACCACCCCTGAAGCAGCGGCGACCTCGGCACCCGCCGGAGACGCCGTCACCATCACCGACGCGTGGGTCAAGGCCGCGGACTCGGGCATGTCCGCCGCGTTCGGTACCCTGAACAACGAGTCGGATGAGGACATCACACTCGTGTCCGCGGAGTCCCCGGCATCCACCATGCTGCAGCTGCACGAGACCGTCGAGAACGACTCGGGCGAGATGGTCATGCAGGAGAAGGACGGCGGCTTCGTCATCCCCGCCGGGGGCAGCTTCGTGCTCGAACCGGGCGGAAACCACATCATGCTGATGGACCTCACCGCCCCGCTCGCAGCAGGCGACGAGGCGACGTTCACTCTCACGTTCTCCGACGGATCGACGTACGAGTTCACCGCCCCGGTGAAGGACTACTCGGGCGCAAACGAGAACTACGAGGGAGACGACATGGACATGGACATGAGCCCGAGCCCCACTCCGAGCAACTGATGGCAGCGCCCGAATCGGGCGCCCGTCGATCAGGTTCGACGCGGCGACAGTTCCTCCTCGGGGGGACTGTCGCCGGCGTCGGCGCCGCTGCCGCCATCGGCATCGACCTCGCGCTCACCCCTTCCATCACCACGGTCGCCTCACCTTCCGCACCTTTGAACGGCGATGAGATCGTTCCGTTCCACGGCGCGCACCAGGCGGGCATCGACACGGATGCCCAGGCGCACGGGACCTTCATCGCGCTCGACCTGCACGACGACGTCGACCGCGACCAGCTGCGGCGTCTCATGCGCGTCCTCAGCGACGACGCCGAACGCCTCACCCAGGGACGGGCAGCACTGGCGGACTCCGAACCGGAACTCGCGCTGACCCCGGCGCGGCTCACGGTCACCTTCGCGTTCGGACCAGGCTTCGTGTCCCGAGCCGGCGGCCAGGCGCCCGCCTGGCTGCAGCCGCTTCCCGCCTTCGGCGTCGATCAGCTGCGCGACGAGTTCAACGACGGCGACCTTCTGCTGCAGATCGCGGCAGACGACCCCGTCACCGTCGCGCATGCCACGCGCATGCTCCTGAAGGACGCACGCAGCTTCGCCGACGTGCGGTGGACGCAACAGGGATTCCGTCGCGCATACGGATCGGTCGCGCCCGGCACCACCATGCGGAACCTGTTCGGACAGGTCGACGGCACCACCAACCCGAGACCGGGCACCACGCACTTCGACGATGTGGTCTGGTCCAGCGACGGCTGGCTCGCCGGCGGCACCGGCATGGTCGTCCGCCGCATCCACATGAATCTCGACAAATGGGACAAACTCGACCGGCCCGGCCGGGAACAATCCGTAGGACGCAGCCTCACCAGCGGCGCCCCGCTGACCGGCACCGCCGAGCACGACGAACCCGACTTCGCCGCGAAGACGACGATCGGGTTCCCCGTCATCCCCGAGTTCTCACACATGCGCCGCGCCCGGCCCGACGACGAGACGCAGCGGATCTTCCGCCGCGCCTACAACTACGACGAAAGACCCATCGGAACCGAGGTATCCGACTCCGGACTCATCTTCGTCTCCTTCCAAGCCGATATCGACGCCCAGTTCACCCCCATCCAGCGCAGACTCGACGAACTTGACCTCCTCAATGAATGGACCACCCCCATCGGATCAGCCGTGTTCGCCGTCCCGCCAGGATGCTCGCCCGGCGGCTACATCGGAGAAACACTCCTCGCCTGACACCACATCATTTCCGAGCCCTTGGGCGGTCCCTTGCGCTCCAGTTCGCACCTCGCCTCTCGTGGAAGCTGCGAGTAGATAGGGATGCCAGGCAGGGGCTTCCACTGGCCCGACGGCCAGGTGGTCACAACCTTGCCCACCACCCGGCCGATCCCCACTACCGTTACACCACTAGGCTCCTGGACGGCGAATCTTGAGTCATCGGGAAGGTCTCCGAGGATGATGCTGGCGCCGTCCATTGCCGCACCGAATTCGGCCATCGCATCGAATGTGCCGTCATCGAACTTCTCCAGCCCCGTCGGCTTCCCGGTCATCTGACCGATAGCCCGCATGAGGGGCAACATCGAGAGAATTCCCTTCGAGTCGGAGAGCTGTGAAACATCAAGCGCACATCTTCTGAAGTAACGGCTCCGCCGCGTCGACGGCGGGCCCTCCCTGGTTGCCCGAGACGATGTTCAGCGACGGTGGTAGGCGTCGCGGCGATGTTCGATCGTGACGATCTCGATGACCAGTCGTTCGTCCTCGATCCGGTACAGCACCCGGTACTCGCCCCGGCGTGCTGAATACAGGGGCGCGAGCGGCTCACGCAAAGGCTTCCCGACCCTCCGTGGGTTCCCGGCCAACGTGCCGATGATGAACTCGAATGCCGCTGCCGCCACGGCCTCTGGGAGCGTGATTTCCAGCGCGCGCCTGGCCGATCGGGTGAAGACGACCTCGTACGCGGCGCTCACCCGGCGAGCCGACCGCGCGCGACCATCGCCGCGCGAACCTCATCGGCAGACGACACGTCGCCCGACTCGAGCTCGGCGATCGCTGTCCGCAGTGCTGCGACCTCGTCTGGGTTGCTCAGGATGTCGACCGTCTCCACGAGCGCGTCATAGTCCTCAGCGCTCATCAATACCGCGACGCGTGCGCCGTTGCGGGTGATCTCGAAACGCTCATGTGTGGTAACCGCTGATTCAACGTGCTTGCTCAGCGATGCGCGCGCGTCTGCCAGAGAGAGTACGGTCATGTACAGAATTCTAGCGCGAGAGGCGCGAGATGGCGCCGTCCTGCTTCGTCCCTACTGTGCAGCGCCCACATACCGATCCGCAGCGCCTGCGATGATTACCGCGTGAGCCTGCAGCACCACCTGAGCGTGATGCTCGGCGATTGGCTGGTCGTGGAGGGAATGGACGCCAGCGGCTTCGTCATAAGGCCGACCGCGGGTGCTCGCGTTCGGATCCTCGCAACGGAGGCAAGCCTCAGCGAGTACGCCGCCAGAAACGCAGCCGATGGGCTGATGGCGCTCGGCGACGTGGGAGACGACAGCTCCGGCGTCCTGGCAGCGCTCGCCCTTCTATCGGTGCACATCATGGAGACGATCGAGGCTCAAGATGGCGACGCCGTGACGCTTCTCTCCGTGGCGAACGGTGTGCTGTCCGTGCAGCGCACCCGCAGCGCGGTCGCTGAGTAGGACTCGCCGCGCGCACGCTGCGTTCAGTGCGTGGAGTCACGCGTCGATGTCGGGAGAGCTGCCCCCATACGGTCCCACACCGGCCGAGCAGTCTCTGTGGGCAGCAGGGTCGATGGCGCTGTGGATCTCGTTCGCCGCCCGGATCGCTGCGAAGGCGCCTCCCGCCACCGCCCGTGTCAGCCACCCCGGTTAGCCTGGGAGGGTGACTGATCGGGGAGTGCGCGACGCGGTGTTCGACGACCCGTACGGCGACGTCCCGTGGGATGTCGACGAGCTGACTCCGCCCGACGAGTTCGACGCACCCCCGCCGCCGGATCCCGCCTTCGACGGGTACGGTGGGGCGCTCGCACGCGCGACTCGCAGCGCCTCACCGGACGCGCCGGCTCCGCCACATCGCCCGGCCGCTCCCTCCCCGGCATCCGCCGCCCCGACGCGCGACACCGCGAGCGCACCCGTGACCCCGCGCACCGAGCACACCGGCAAAGACCCGCGGGCCGTGCTCAAGGAGGTCTTCGGATACGACGACTTCCGCGGCGACCAGGCGGACATCGTCGCCCGCGTCATCGCCGGCGGCGACGCCGTCGTGCTCATGCCCACGGGCGGCGGCAAGTCCATCACCTACCAGGTGCCCGCGCTCGTCCGACCTGGCACCGGCCTCGTCATCAGCCCGCTCATCGCCCTCATGCATGATCAGGTCGACGCCCTCATCGCCAACGGCGTGCGCGCGGCCTACCTCAACTCCACCCAGAGCCCGACCGAGCGCGCGGGCGTCGAGCAGGCCTTCCTCGCGGGCGAGCTCGACCTGCTCTACGTCGCCCCCGAACGCCTGAGCGGCGCAGCGACCACGCAGCTGCTGCAGCGCGGGCGGCTGAGCGTCATCGCGATCGACGAAGCCCACTGCGTCAGCCAGTGGGGCCACGACTTCCGGCCCGACTACCTGGCGCTCGGCGACCTCGCCGAGCGCTTCCCCGACGTCCCGCGCATGGCACTCACCGCGACCGCCACCCGCGCCACCCATCAGGAGCTCACCGAGCGGCTGCGCCTGCCCGCCGCCCGCCACTTCGTCGCGAGCTTCGACCGCCCCAACATCCAGTACCGCATCGTGCCCAAGGTCGACCCTCGTCGCCAGCTGCTCGACTTCGTGCGCGCGCAGCCGGCCGCCAGTGCGGGCATCGTCTACGCGCTCAGCCGCAAATCGGTCGAGCAGACCGCCGAATACCTCCGCACGCAAGGCGTCGACGCGCTGCCGTACCACGCGGGATTGGATGCCGCCATCCGCGCACGCAATCAGGGTCGGTTCCTGCGCGAAGACGGCGTCGTCATGGTCGCCACGATCGCGTTCGGCATGGGCATCGACAAGCCCGACGTCCGCTTCGTCGCGCACATCGACCTGCCGAAGTCCGTCGAGGGCTACTACCAGGAGACCGGCCGCGCCGGCCGCGACGGCGAGCCCGCGGTGGCGTGGATGGCCTACGGCCTCGGCGACGTCGTGCAGCAGCGCCGCCTCATCGACCAGTCACCCGGCGACCGCGCCTACAAGATGCGGCTGGGCCAGCACCTCGACGCGATGCTCGCGCTCTGCGAGACCGTGTCGTGCCGCCGGCAGAACCTGCTGAACTACTTCGGCCAGGAATCCGGCCCCTGCGGCAACTGCGACACCTGCCTCGACACCCCCGACACGTGGGACGGCCTCGTTCCCGCGCAGAAGCTGCTGTCGACGATCGTGCGCCTGCAGCGCGAGCGCGGACAGGCGTTCGGCGCAGGGCACCTCATCGACATCCTCCGCGGCGCGTCGACCGACCGCATCCGCCAACAGGGACACGACAAGGTCGCCACCTACGGGCTCGGCGCCGACCTCAGCGACCAGGACTGGCGCAGCGTCATCCGCCAGCTGCTCGCCCGCGGCGTCATCGTCGCGCAGGGCGAATACGGCGTGCTCGCCGTCGGCGAGGAGGGCGCGGCCGTGCTCCGCGGCGAGGCCGCCGTGCCCCTCCGGCGCGACGTCCTCGGCCGAGGCGGCGCGACACGTGCGAAGGCCTCGCGGCGCGCTCAGGGAGCGACGGATGCCGTGGCCGACGCCGACCGCGACCTGTTCGAGGCGCTGCGGGCGTGGCGTGCCGGCGTCGCCAAGGAGCAGGGGGTTCCCGCCTACATCGTGTTCGGCGACGCGACGCTGCGCGCGCTGGCCGAGCGACGCCCGGCATCCGTCACCGACCTCGAGGGCATCACCGGGATCGGCGCGAAGAAGCGCGACGCCTACGGCGACGCCGTGCTGCAGGTCGTCGCCGCGCACTGAGCGTGCGCGGCCGTCTGACCGGCTCCGGCCCCGGCTGCCTCCGACGTCCCCATCGCTAGAAAACCAAGCATCGCGAACTTCGGCATCGCCTCGAACGAGGACTATGTCGTCGGTCGCCACATGAGCCACTTCAACCTGCTGATGGTCCCCGGCGACGCGACCCTCATCGCGCGCTGGCACAACCGGTTGCAGGAACTCGCGGCATCCACACGTCTCGGCATCCCCGTGACGATCTCCACCGACCCCCGCCACGGCTTCAGCGAGAACCCCGGCGCGGCACTGCTCGCCGGTCCGTTCTCGCAATGGCCCGAGCCGCTCGGCCTCGCCGCCACCGCCGACCCCGAACTCGTCGAACGGTTCGCCGACATCGCCCGCCGCGAGTACACAGCGGTCGGCATCCGCGTCGCTCTGCATCCGCAGGTCGACCTCGCGACCGAGCCGCGCTGGGCGCGGCAGCTGCAGACCTTCGGCGAAGACGCGGACCTCTCGGGCGCGCTCGGCGCCGCCTACGTCCGCGGATTCCAGGGCGAGAGCTTCGGACCCGAGTCGGTCAGCACCATGACGAAGCACTTCCCCGGCGGGAGGACCCCCACTTCGACTACGGCCGCGAGCAGGTCTACCCCGGCGGCCAGTTCGAACTGCACCTGAGGCCCTTCGAGGCCGTGTTCGCGGCGGGCGGCCGCCGGATCATGCCGTACTGCGGGATGCCGGTCGGCACCGAGTACGAGGAGGTCGGCTTCGGCTTCAACAAGGGTGTCCTCACGGGCCTGCTGCGCGAGCGCTACGGCTTCGACGGGATCGTCTGCACCGACTGGGGACACATCACCGATCAGCCCATCATGGGCACCGACTTCGCCGCTCGGGCATGGGGCGTCGAAGACCTCACCCCCGCCGAGCGCATGGTGAAGGTGTTGGATGCCGGGGCCGACCAGTTCGGCGGCGAGCATGACCCCTCCCTCCTCATCGGACTCGTCCGCGACGGCCTCGTGTCCGAGGAGCGCCTCGACGTGTCGGCGCGGCGCCTGCTGCGTGAGAAGTTCGCGCTGGGCCTTTTCGAGAACCCCTACGTCGATGAGGCGGCTGCCGCGTCGATCGTCGGCGCGTCCGAGCATCGCGCCGCCGGCCTCGACGCGCAGCGGGCGTCGATCACCGTGCTGTCGAACGCCGGCGCGCTGCCGTTCGCGCGCGGCGCGAAGCTCTACGTCGAGGGCATCGACGCCGAGGTCGCTGCAACGTACGGCCGGGTCGTCGCGACCCCGGCGGAGGCCGACCTCGCCCTCCTGCGGATCGCGGCGCCGTACGAGCAGCGCTCATCGATGTTCGAGAACTTCTTCCACGCCGGGTCGCTGGAGTTCCCGGACGAGACCCTCGCCCACATCCGCGAGGTCGCGGCATCCGTGCCGACCGTCGTCGACGTGTTCCTCGACCGGCCCGCGATCCTCGGCCCGATCGTCGAGGTGGCCGCCGCCGCCACCGGCAACTGGGGCGCGCACCCGACGGCCCTCCTCGACGTCCTGAGCGGCGCGGCGCCAGCGCGGGGGAAGCTGCCGTTCGACATCCCTAGCTCGATGGCCGCCGTCGAGGCGTCGCGCCCCGACGTGCCGTTCGACACCGCCGACCCGCTGTTCCGGTTCGGCCACGGCCTCTCGCTGTAGCGGGCACCGCGGCATGATGTCGCGAAAGCAGGCTGGATCGACTCCCGCGGGCCGCTGACGGTCGGCAGGATGCGTTTCAGCCTGCTTTTGCGACGTCGGCGGCGCGAGACACCGCCGCGACCGGCGCCCGACCGAGCGCCCCAGCTGCCCCGCGATGACACTGAGTCTCACCCTTCGTGGGTGTGGGTCTCACACAGGAGGGATGCCGTGGCGCGCGCGGTCGTTGTGGACGCTGCGCAACGGGTTTGCGGAGACGTTGTGGCACTCCTACCGTCGACAGTGACTCTCCCTGTCCGCTGTCGAAAGGCCCGCCATGACCGACGCCGCCGTCCGTCCCAAGAAGCCCGCCACCAGCAAGCGCACTCCCGCCGGTGGCGCACCGACCGCCGCGCACTCCGCCGACGAGGCGCACGAAGCCCGCATCCACCTCGACACCGTCACCGACCTGCTGCTCGGGACATGGGGCGAGACCCGCCGCGAGGCCCGCGAGATGATCAAGGACCCCGCGTTCTGGCGCATCGAGGGTCAGCCCATGCCGGAACACCGTGACCGCGTGCTCGGCCAGCTGCGACTCCTCGTCGAGCGGGGCGGCTCGCGCCGCGCGTTCCCGAAGGAGTACGGCGGCCTGGAGAACAACGGCGCCAACCTCGCCGGGTTCATGGAACTCGTGCTCGCCGATCCGAGCCTGCAGATCAAGTCCGGCGTGCAGTGGGGACTGTTCGGCTCCGCGATCCACCAGCTCGGGACGAAGAAGCACCACGACGCGTGGCTGCGCGACGTGATCGACCTCGAACTGCCGGGCGCGTTCGCGATGACCGAGACGGGGCACGGCTCGGATGTCGCGGCCATCGGCACCACCGCGACCTACGACCCCGCCACCGAGGAGTTCGTCATCCACACGCCGTTCCGCGGCGCCTGGAAGGACTACCTCGGCAACGCCGCGCTCCACGGCAAGGCGGCGACGGTGTTCGCCCAGCTCATCACGGGCGGCGTCAACTACGGCGTGCACTGCTTCTTCGTGCCGATCCGCGACGACGAGGGGAACTTCCTCCCCGGTGTCGGCGGTGAGGACGACGGCGTCAAGGGTGGCCTCAACGGCATCGACAACGGCCGGCTGCACTTCGACCAGGTCCGCATCCCGCGCTTCAACCTGCTCAACCGCTACGGCGACGTCGCCGCCGACGGCACGTACTCGTCCGAGATCCCGAGCCCCGGCCGCCGCTTCTTCACGATGCTCGGCGCCCTCGTGCAGGGGCGCGTGTCGCTGGACGGCGCGGCGACCACCGGCACGGCGCTCGCCCTCCACATCGCCGTCACCTACGCGAACCAGCGTCGCCAGTTCGACTCCGGCGCGGGGACCGACGAGGTCGTGCTGCTCGACTACGGAAAGCACCAGCGGCGCCTGCTGCCGCGGCTCGCGCAGGTCTACGCGCAGTTCTTCGCCGGCGACGAGCTGCTACGCACCTTCGACGGCGTCTTCTCGGGCGCCAAGGACACCCCCGCCGAGCGCGAGAACCTCGAGACCCTCGCCGCGGCCCTGAAGCCCCTGTCGACCTGGAACGCCCTCGACACCATCCAGGAGTGCCGTGAGGCGTGCGGCGGCTCGGGATTCCTCGCCGAGAACCGGCTCGTCGGCCTGCATCAGGACCTCGACGTCTACGTCACCTTCGAGGGCGACAACAACGTGCTGCTGCAGCTGGTCGGCAAGCGGCTGCTCAGCGACTACGCGAAGCAGTTCAAGGGGGCGGATGCCGCGAAGCTCGCCTCCTTCGCCGCTCGCAAGACCGCGGGCAAGGTGTTCCACGGCGCGGGCCTCCGCCAGTTCGGTCAGGCCGTCGCCGACCTGGGCTCGACCGCGCGCTCGGTCGAACTGGGACTGCGCGCCGAGCAGCAGCACGACCTGCTCGCCGGTCGTGTGCAGCAGATGATCGCCGACATCGCCGCGCGGCTGCGCCCGGCATCCAAAGCCTCTCCGGCCGAGGCCGCCGAGATCTTCAACGCCAACCAGGCCGAGCTCATCGAGGCGGCCCGGGCCCACGCGGAGCTGCTGCAGTGGGAGGCGTTCACCGACGGGATCGCCCGCGTCGACGACGAGGGCACGGCGCAGGTGCTCACCTGGCTGCGGGACCTCTTCGGACTGTCGCTCATTGAGAAGCACCTCGCCTGGCACCTCATCAACGGACGGCTCTCCACGCAGCGCGCCGCGTCGGTGTCGAAGTACATCGACCGGCTCTGCCGCCGCCTGCGCCCCCACGCGCAGGATCTCGTCGACGCGTTCGCCTTCGCGCCCGAGCACGTCCGGGCGCCCATCGCCTCGGGCGCCGAGCGCGCGCGGCAGGACGAGGCGCGGGCGCACTACGCCGACCTTGCGGCATCCGGTTCTGCGCCCGTCTCGGAGAAGTCGCTCAAGAAGAAGTGACGCGGGCGCGTCGGCGCCCGTGGATACGCTGGCCGGGTGAACGACCTGCGCATCGGCCCCGACGGACTGTCCCGCTGCGGCTGGGTCGGTGACGACGCGGAGTACCGCCGGTATCACGATGAGGAGTGGGGTCGGCCGCTGCACGGCGACCGCGCCCTGTTCGAGAAGATGAGCCTCGAGGGGTTTCAGGCTGGGCTGTCGTGGATCACGATCCTGCGCAAGCGCCCGCGCTTCCGTGAGGTGTTCGCCGGGTTGGAGCCCGCTGCCGTCGCCGCGTTCGACGAGGCGGATGTGGAACGGCTGATGGCGGATGCCGGCATCATCCGCAATCGCGCGAAGATCCTCGCCACGATCGGCAACGCTCGCCTGGTCGTGGCGATGGCGCCGGGGGAGCTCGACGCCCTGATGTGGTCGTTCGCCCCCGCGCCGCGGGCCGAGGCCGACCGGCCGCGGTCCTTCGCCGACGTGCCGGCGGTGACCGCGGCATCCGACGCCCTGTCGAAGACGCTCCGGAAGGCGGGCTTCCGCTTCGTGGGATCCACGACGATGTACGCGCTCATGCAGTCGGCCGGGATGGTCGACGACCACCTCGTCGGCTGCCATCGCGCGCGTGCCTAACTCAGTCTGCCGCCCGCGCGCGGCGGCGCGCGGGCGCATGATTCCGCGGCGGCTCCCGCTGCCGCAGCGCGGGCAGACTGAGTTACGCACACGTGACCCCGCCATGGGCCAGCGCGGGCGGACTGAGTTACGCACGCGTGACCCCCGCCATGGGCCAGCGCGGGCGGACAGAGTTACGCACGCGTGACCCCCGAGACCGCGGCCGGGCAGGGCAGACTGTCGCCATGGCACCCGAACCGCAGCCCGCGCACATCGCCGACTCGCACGAGGTCATCCGCGTCATCGGCGCTCGCGAGAACAACCTGCAGGGCATCGACGTCGAGATCCCCAAACGCCGGCTGACGGTGTTCACGGGGGTCAGCGGCTCCGGCAAGTCCAGCCTCGTGTTCGGGACGATCGCGAACGAGTCGCAGCGCCTCATCAACGAGACCTACCCGACGTTCGTCCAGCAGTTCATGGGGCAGCTGAGCCGCCCCGACGTCGACGCGCTCGAGAACATCAGCCCCGCGATCGTCGTCGACCAGGAGCGGATGGGATCCAACGCCCGCTCGACGGTCGGCACCGCGACCGACGTGCACGCGATGCTGCGACTCCTCTTCAGCCGCATCGGCGTTCCCCACGTCGGCTCGCCGCAGGCGTTCTCCTTCAACGTGCCGTCGGTCTCCGGCGCCGGCGCGGTCACGTTCGAGAAGAGCGGCCAGAAGGTCAAGGAGCGCCGCTCGTTCGAGATCACCGGCGGCATGTGCCCCGCGTGCGAGGGGCTCGGCCAGGTCAGCGACATCGACCTCGATGAGCTCCTCGACCGGTCGCTGTCGCTCGCGGCGGGCGCCATCCGCGTCCCGGGGTACAACCCGGACGGCTGGATGGTGAAGGGCTTCACCGAATCGGGGTTCCTCGACCGCGACAAGCCCATCGCCGACTACACCGAGGCCGAACTGCACGACTTCCTCCACAAAGAGCAGACCAAGGTCAAGATCGCCGGCATCAACATGACCTACGAGGGACTCATCCCCAAGGTCACGAAGTCGATGCTGCAGAAGGACCGCGACAGCCTGCAGCCCCACATCCGCGCCTTCGTCGACCGCGCCGTCAAGTTCATGCCCTGCCCGGCATGCGGGGGAACGCGCCTGAACGACGGCGCGCGCTCGTCGAAGATCGCCGGAGTGAGCATCGCGGATGCCGCGGCGATGCAGATCACCGACCTCGCCGCCTGGGTCGCCACGATCGACGACCCGGCCGTGGCGCCCCTTGTCGCCGGCCTCACCCAGGCGCTCGACTCCTTCGTCGACATCGGACTCGGCTATCTCTCGCTCGACCGCTCCAGCGGGACGCTCTCGGGCGGCGAGGCCCAGCGCACCAAGATGATCCGCCACCTGGGATCGAGCCTCACGGACATGACCTACGTGTTCGACGAGCCGTCCACGGGTCTGCACCCGCACGACATCCAGCGCATGAACGACCTGCTGCTCCTGCTGCGGGACAAAGGAAACACCGTCCTCGTCGTGGAGCACAAACCCGAGGTCATCGCGATTGCCGACCACGTCATCGACCTCGGCCCCGGCGCCGGCCGGCACGGCGGGCGCATCATGTACGAGGGCGACGTCGCGGGGCTCCGCGCCTCCGACACGATCACCGGCCGGCACTTCGACCATCGCGCCGAGCTCAAGCCCACCACCCGCACCCGGACGGGCGCGATCGAGATCCGCGGCGCGAACCTACACAACCTCAAGGACGTCGACGTCGATGTGCCGCTCGGCATCCTCACCGTCATCACGGGCGTCGCCGGATCCGGCAAGTCGTCGCTGATCCACGGCAGCCTGCCCGCGAGCGCCGAGGTCGTGGTCGTCGATCAGACCCCCATCAAGGGGTCGCGCCGGTCGAGTCCCGCGACGTACACCGGCATCCTCGACGACATCCGCAAGGCGTTTGCGAAGGCGAACGGCGTGAAGCCGGCGCTGTTCAGCGCGAACTCCGACGGCGCGTGCCCGGCCTGCCGGGGGCTCGGCGTCATCATCACAAATCTGGGCTTCACCCAGAGCGTCGAGACCCGATGCGAGCTGTGCGAGGGCTCCGGGTTCAGCGACGACGTGCTGGAGTACACCCTCGACGGGCGCACCATCGCGGAGGTGCTCGCGATGAGCGCCGACGAGGCGGCGGCTTTCCTGGGAAAGGGGCCCGCCCACACGACGCTCCTCCGCATGATCGACGTCGGGCTCGGCTACATCACGCTCGGTCAGGCGCTGAACACCCTCTCCGGCGGCGAGCGGCAGCGCCTCAAGCTCGCGATCTCGATGGCGAAGACGGGCGCCGTCTACGTCCTCGACGAGCCGACGACGGGCCTGCACCTCGCGGACGTCGACAACCTTCTGGCGCTCCTGGACCGGCTGGTGGATGCCGGCAACTCCGTCATCGTGATCGAGCACCATCAGGCGGTCATGGCTCACGCCGACTGGATCATCGACGTCGGCCCCGGTGCCGGCCGCGACGGCGGCACCGTCGTGTTCGAGGGGACCCCTGCCGACCTGGTGTCTCAGGGTGAGACGCTCACGGCCCAGCATCTCGCCCGGTACGTGGGCGCCTGAGCGGTCCGGTCCCGCCTCGCTCACCCCGCCGAACCCTCCCTCCCGGGACGAACCCTTATCTCCGGCACGCTCTGGGAGTGAGGGGTCGGTCCAGGGGCGAGGGTTCGCGCAGGGGGGCGGATGCCGGGGGATGGGCAGTTCTCCCCATGCCGGGCGTTTCAGTGCGCGCGGGAGTGTGACGTAGGCTAACGGCGTCTGCACGAGTGTGCGCCTGCTTCAGCACCAGGTCCCGACGCCACGCAACAACCGAGTCCGGAGGGGGAGCCGAGCCTCAATGAAGTCCTTTGCGTGGCTTCGCGCGCGTCCGCGCGCCCTCGCCTCGGCTGCTGTCGTCACCGCCGTGGCACTCACCGTCGGCTACTTCGCCTACGCCTACGAGGGCAAGCCCACCACCGAGGTCGACCTCAACGACGGCGGCGTCTGGGTCACGAAGCAGTCGAGCCTGCTCGTCGGACACTTCAACCACTCCTCCCGCGTCCTCGACGGCGGACTGCGCACCGGCTCCGCGGATTACGACCTGCTGCAGAGCGGCTCGCGCGTGCTGGTCGTCGACGGCACGGCATCCTCCATCTCGGCGATCGACCCGGCGCGCGTCATCATGTCCGACTCCGCCGACATCGCCCCCGGCTCCGAGATCGCGATGGGGTCGGGCACCGTCGCCGTCCTGGAGCCGTCCGGGTCGCTGTGGGCGAGCCCGTTCACTGCGGTCAGCGGCATCGGCGCCGAGGGCAGCGAACCGGTCGCCGACGTGGGCGAGAACGCCCAGGTGGCGGTCGGTGTCGACGGCACGGTCTACGCGGTCTCCGCCGAAGACGGCGCCCTGCGCTCCTACGGCCCCGGCGACGAGGGCGCGACGGTCGAGAAGTCCTCGCGCACCCTCGAGGGCGTCGCGAAGGACCACGAGCTGTCGATCACCGTCGTCGGCACGATCGCGTTCGTGCTCGATCACGACACGAACACGCTCTACGGCAGCGACGGCTCGCGGGTCGAGGTCCCCGCCGATGCCGTGCTGCAGGAGCCCTCCGGCACGGCGGATGCCGTGACGCTCGCGACCCCGACGGCGCTCGTGCGCGTGCCGCTCGGCGGCGGTGACCCGGTGACGACGGATGCCGGCGGCGCTAAGGGCACGGCCGCGCAGCCCGTCTACGTCGCCGGGTGCGCCTACGGCGCATGGTCGGGGTCCGGCCGCTACGTGCGCGACTGCCCGGGCGAGGCGGACGACGTCGTGCAGGAGGTGCCCGGCATCGAGCCGACGAGCATCCTGCGCTTCCGGGTCAACCGCGACGTGGTCGTCCTCAACGACGTGTTCGGCGGGGCGGCGTGGATGGCGTCGGACTCGATGCAGCGCGTCGACAACTGGCAGGACATCACGCCGCCGGAGGGCGAGGGCGAAGAGGAGGAGGAGACCACCGAGGAGACGGTGCAGACCACCCTCCCCGAGCGCACCGACCAGAACACCCCTCCCGTCGCGCAGGACGATGAATACGGCATCCGTCCCGGCCGCACGACGGTGCTCCCGGTGCTCGACAACGACACGGATGCCGACGGCGACGTCCTCGTCGCGGCGGTCTCGCAGGTCCCGGGCTTCGGCACGGTCGAGCCGATCCACAACGGCGCCGCCCTCCAGATCACGACGCCCGACGACGCCACCGGGTCGACGAGCTTCCGGTACACCGTGCAGGACGGCCGCGGCGGCGAGGCCACGGCATCCGTCACCCTCTCGGTCCACCCGTTCGACGTGAACTCCGCGCCGGTGCAGAAGCGCACGACGCCCATCACGGTCGAGTCGGGCGGCACCGCCTCGTACAACGTGCTGCCGGACTGGATCGACCCCGACGGCGACGACATCTTCCTGCTCGACGTCGTCGCCGACGGCGGCGACGAGGCCGACTTCACCTCCGACGGGCAGATCACCTACCGCGCGATCGGCGGGGTGCAGGGGCGCAAGGACGTGCCGATCGTCGTCTCCGACGGCACCGATCGCGGCGCCGGCGTCGCGCGCTACGACATCCGACCGCTCGGCACGACCGTGCCGATCACCAACGCCGACCACGTCGTCACCCGCGCCGGGCGCTCGGTGACCGTCGCGCCGCTGACCAACGACACCAGCTCCGGCAGCGAGCAGCTGCGCCTGACGCGTGTCGACGAGGTGCCCGGCGCCACCATCACGCCCGACTTCGCCGACAAGACCTTCACCTTCACGGCGGCAGCCCCCGGCACCTACTACGCCCAGTACCTCGTCTCGGCGGGCCCGAACTCGGTGCCCGGCCTCGTGCGCGTGGACGTGCTGCCGGAGTCCAACGAGGACCTGCCCCCGGTCGCGGTGCGCGATGTGGCCCTGCTGCCGAGCGGCGGCGAGGTGCTCGTGAACGTGCTCTCCAACGACACCGACCCCGCCGGCGGCATCCTCGTCGTGCAGTCGGTCACGGTCGACTCCGGCACGGGTGTCGCCGCGGCCGTTCTCGGTCACGAGACCATCCGCATCACCGATCTCGCCTCGATCGACCAGCAGGTGCGCGTCGGCTACACGATCTCCAACGGCTCGCAGTCGGCCGACGGCGAGATCGTCGTGATCCCGGTGCCCGCCCCCGCGCGGCTGCGCCCGCCGGTCGCCAACGACGACCAGGTCGTCGTGCGCGTCGGTGACACGGTCACGATCCCGGTGCTCGAGAACGACTACCACCCCAATGGCGACACGATCCACGTCGAGCCCGACCTCGTGCCGCCGCTCATCGACGCCGCCGACGGCGAGGCATTCGTGTCGGAGGACACCGTCCGCTTCCGCGCCGGCGACGAGCCGAAGACCGTCTACGCGACGTACCAGGCCGTGGATTCCACGGGCCAGCACGATGCCGCCTACGTCACGATCCAGATCCTGCCGCGCAACGACGAGGCCAACTCCGCCCCGCGCCCCCGCGACCTCACCGCCCGGACGCTCAGCGCGTCCCGCGTCGAGATCCCGGTGCCGCTGGACGGCATCGACGAGGACGGCGACTCCGTCGAGCTCGTCGGCATCGCCGACGCTCCGAAGAAGGGCCGCATCGCCGAGACGACGTCGAACAGCTTCACCTACGAGGCCTACGACGACGCGATCGGCTCCGACACCTTCACCTATCGCGTCCGCGACCGGCTGGGCAAGGAGGGCACCGCGACGATCCAGGTGGGCATCGCCCCGGCCGCCTCGACCAACCAGGCGCCCTACGCGGTGCGGGATGCCGTGGTCATGCGCCCCGGGCGCGAAGTGGCGCTGCCGGTGCTCGCGAACGACACCGACCCCGACGGCGACGAGGTCGGCTTCGCCCCCGACGACGCCGTCACGGTGCCCGACGGTGTCCCCGGCCTGAAGGCGAAGACGAGCGGCAAGTACCTGCTGATCACCTCGCCCGACGAGGAGATGAACACCTCGGTCCAGTACGCGATCACCGACGAGCGCGGACTGCGCGCGACCACGAGCGTGCAGATCACCGTCGACGAGGACGTGCCGCTGGAGCGCCCCATCGCCCGAGACGACCGTGTCCGCGCCGAAGACGTGCAGGACGATGGCACCGCCGACGTCGCCGTGCTCGACAACGACGACGACCCCGACGGCACCAAGAGCGCCCTCACCGTCACGCTCGGCGCCGGCGGCGACGGCGCCCGGGTCCTCCGCGACGGCACGGTGCGCGTGACGCTCGGCGAGACCGCGCAGCTGATCACCTACACCGTCACCGACGAGGACGACCAGTCGGCATCCGCCTTCATCCGCGTTCCCGCCCTCAGCGAGCTGCCGCCGAGCCTCATCTCCACCAACGCCGTCGAGGTCAAGAGCGGCGAGACGATCGAGCTGCCGCTGAAGGACTACGTGCGCGCCGCGGGAGGAAAGGACGTCGTCATCACCGAGGCCGCCAAGGTCACGGCCGCGCACGCGAACGGCGACCAGCTGTTCACCGACCAGCGCACGCTCGTCTACACCTCCGCCGACCGCTACTTCGGCACCGATGCGCTGACGTTCGAGGTGACCGACGGCGACGGGCCGGACGATCCCGCCGGCCGCAAGGCGACGCTCACGATCCCGATCACGGTGCTGCCGCCCGACAACCAGTCGCCGACGATGGTGGGCGCCTCGATGAACGTCGCGCCGGGCGAGGAGGCGTCGGCGCTCGACCTCGCCGCGCTCGCGACCGACCCCGACCCCGAGGACCAGGGCAACCTGACGTTCGAGCTGAAGGGCTCGACCCCCCAGGGGCTCACGGCCGATGTCGACGGTACGACGCTGCGGGTCTCCGCCGCGGCGAACACGGCGAAGGGCACACGGGCGCTGCTGACGGTCACCGCCGACGACGGCGAGACCGAGCCGGCCGAGGCGACGATCTCGGTCGAGGTCACGGCATCCACCCGCCAGCTCGCGAGCGCGAACGACGACGTCATCGAACAGTCCGACCAGGGCTCGACCGAGTCGGTCGCCGTGCTCGCCAACGACGTCAACCCGTTCCCCGACAAGCCGCTCACGCTCGACAGCGCCGTGCTCGAGACCGGTCAGGCCCAGGTGACGCTGAAGGGCGACCGCGTCGAGGTCACGAGCAACAAGACCTACGTCGGCACCGTCGTGGTGCGCTACCGGGTGATGGATGCCACGGAGGACGCCGACCGCGCCGTCGAAGGCCGCATCCGCATCACGGTGCAGGGGCGCCCCGACGCGCCCGGCAAGCCCGTCGTGTCGAGCGTGCAGAGCCGCACCGTCGTGCTGTCGTGGACGCCGCCCATCGACAACGGCTCGCCGATCACCGGCTACACGGTGACCTCGACGACCGGCGGCTACATGAAGCAGTGCGCCTCGACGACGTGCACCCTCGATGGGCTCACGAACAACGTCGAGTACAACTTCACCGTCATCGCGACCAACAAGGTCGGCGCCTCCGACCCGTCGGTGCCGTCGGAGACGGCGCGCCCCGACGTGCGCCCCGACACACCGGCCCCGCCGACGCTCGCGTTCGGCGACCGGAGCCTCAAGGTCGCGTGGACGACGCCGCGCACCGAGGGCTCGCCCGTCGAGACGTACACGCTGGAGATCTCGCCGGCGCCGCCGTCGGGCATCGTGCAGAAGACCGGTGTCGGAGCCACGAACACCGTCTGGGAGGGCCTGGAGAACGGGGTCGCTTATCAGGTGCGCGTGCGGGCGCACAACCGTGCGCCCGAGCCGAGCGACTTCAGCCCGTGGTCGGCCACGATGGTGCCCGCCGCGCCCCCGGTCGCTCCGAACTCACCGACGACGACGCTGCTCGACCCGGTCGGCTCGCAGGCGCAGATCGAGGTGAACTGGAACCAGCCCGCGAACAACGGCGACGCGATCTCGGGTTACCAGTTGCGCGTCAAGCAGGGCTCGACCGTCGTGAAGACCGTGCCGGTACCTGCCGGGCAGACGAGCCAGGCCGTCGTCGTGGACACCTCGACGACGAACTACACCTTCGACGTGCGCGCCCAGAACAAGGCCGGGTGGGGGGAGTACAGCCCCACCTCGGCGCCCCGTCGCGGCGTGACCGCGCCGGGTGCCCCCACGGGTGTCGCGGCGAGCGAGGGGAACAACCAGGTCGGCGTCACGTGGATAGCCGGTGCGGCCAACGGCGCCGCGTCCTCGGAGATCCAGTACCAGTACTCGGTGGACGGGGGCACGTGGAGGGGCGACTGGGCATCGGGCGGCTCGGGCGGCTCCGGCACGATCGCAGGTTCCCAGGTGGCCAACAACGGCACCTACACGGTGCGCGTGCGCGCCGTGTCGACCGTCGACGGATCGCAGTTCGCGAGCACGGCATCCAACACCTCCAACGCTGTGGCACCCTACGGCCCGATCGGAAACCCGAGCGCCTCGGCGAGCGGTGGAGACCGGGCGATCAGCTACTCGTGGAGTTCGCCGGGCCGCAACGGACGGGACATCTCGACGGAGGTGTACGTCGACGGGGCCCTGATCAGCCGCGATGCGAGCGGATCGTACTCGAAGGGGTACGGCTACAGCGCGACCGGCACCATCGAGGTGCGCACGAGCGCTGCGGGGCAGACCACGACGGTGTCGAGGTCGGCGACGACACAGCCCAAGCCCCCGCCGCGGGTGTGGGTCACGCGCGGTGCGGCCGCCCCGCAGTCGTGTGTCAACGGCTGCTACTACTTCGTCGTCAACTGGCAGAACATGGATGCCGGTCCGCGCGGTGTCGACTGCTACAACGGTGCACTGGGCGGTGGTGGCGCCGGCGACGGCTTCAACAACTACCGAGCGACGATCGACTTCACCGGTAACGGCTCGGCCCAGTTGGAGTGCCGACTGGGCGCGGACGGCTACGACGTCTGGGTGGACATCATCGGCTGGGGCGGCGGCGTCGACACCGAGAAGACATGGTGGCCGCGCGGTTAGCGCCGTCAATGTCACCGCACGACAAACCGAGAGACACGAGGAACGAGAAGACATGAGCATGACCCCGGAACAGGCGGCGTGGTTCCGCGACACCTTCACGCGCCTCGTCGACAACGTCGACCAGGCCCTGCTCGGCAAGCGCGAGGTGGTGGGCCTCGTGCTCTCGGCGATGCTCGCCGAAGGCCACGTGCTGCTGGAGGACGCGCCGGGCACCGGCAAGACGAGCCTCGCCAAGGCGATCGCGGCGAGCGTGCAGGGCACGAGCACCCGCATCCAGTTCACGCCCGACCTGCTGCCCTCCGACGTCACCGGCGTCACGATCTACGACCAGCAGAACCACCGGTTCGAGTTCCACCGCGGCCCGGTGTTCGCCTCGATCGTGCTGGCCGACGAGATCAACCGTGCCTCACCGAAGACGCAGTCGGCCCTGCTGGAGGTCATGGAGGAGTCCCGCGTCACCGTGGACGGCGTCGCGCACGAGGTGGGCAGGCCGTTCCTCGTCATCGCGACGCAGAACCCCATCGAGCAGTCCGGCACGTACAAGCTGCCCGAGGCGCAGCTGGACCGCTTCATGCTGAAGACCTCGATCGGCTATCCCTCGCTCGCCGTCGCCGAGCGGATCCTCGCGGGCGCCGTCGACCGCAACCCCTCGGCGAACCTGTCGCCGGTCATCACGACCGGTGCCGTCGCCGACATGGCCGACCTCGCGGCATCCGTCCACATCGATCCCGCGGTCGCGCGCTACGCGGCGCAGCTGGTCGAGGCCACCCGCGCGTCGGAGGCCACGCGTCTCGGGGTCTCGGTGCGCGGCGCGATCTCGATGATGCGGGTCGCGAAGGTGTACGCCGCTTCGCAGGGCCGGCACTTCGTGATCCCCGACGACATCAAGACCCTCGCCGTGCCGGTGTGGGCGCACCGTCTCGTGCTCGACCCCGAGGCGGAGTTCTCCGGCACCACTGCTGAGACCGTCGTCCAGCGTGCGCTCACGGCGGTCGAGGCTCCGCTCGCGCGGGCCGCGAGCTGATGACCCAGGCGCCGGAGACCCTGGCCCCGTCGCGCCGTGCGCGACGGGACGCCGGCGTGTCCGGCGCACCCGTCGCACCGGATACGCAGCCGGCGGACGACGTCGCGGAAGAGGCGACGGATGCCGGGGCGACCCTCGTCGCGGCGCGCGAGGCGACCCGGGGCGAGAAGTGGCGGGAGCGCGTCGAGTCGGCGTGGCGGTCCACCGCCCGCGTCGGCCGTGCCGTCGCCGAGGTCATCCGCCCGCTCGGCTGGGTGCTGATCGCCTCGACCGTCGTGGTGTGGTGGCTCGCGCTCGCGTTCGGCTGGGAGGAGTTCCTCGTCGCCGCCGCCGTGCTGTCGGCCGTGATCGTGCTGTGCGTCGCGTTCCTGTTCGGCCGCACGAGCTACGACATCGAGCTCGACCTCACCCGCACGCACGTCGTCGTCGGCGAACGGGCGGTCGGCGGTCTCACGCTCGTCAACAACACCTCCCGCACGATCCTGCCGTCCGAGGTCGTGCTGCCCGTCGGCGCCGGCCGCGGCGTCTTCCAGGTGCCGCGCCTGGCGCCCGCGCAGGAGCACGAGGAGGTCTTCGCGATCCCGACGTCGCGGCGCGGCGTGCTGTCGGTGGGTCCCGTCAGCGTCCGGCGGGGCGATCCGCTCGGCCTCTTCGAGCGCACCAACGACCGGCGCCAGGCCGTGGACCTGTACGTCCACCCGCGGACGACGAGCCTCGACGGCCTCTCGCTCGGCCACCTGCGCGACCTCGAGGGCCTGCCGGCGCAGCACCTGTCCCGCGACGACGTGTCGTTCCACGCCCTGCGCGAATACCAGCCGGGCGATGACCTCCGGCATGTGCACTGGAAGTCGACGGCCCGGGTCGGCGAGGTCATGGTCCGCCAGTACGAGGAGACCCGTCGCTCGCACTTCGTCGTCGGCCTGTCGACGCACCCCGACGAGTACCGCGACCCGGAGGAGTTCGAGGTCGCGATCTCCGCCGCGGCGTCGGTGGGTCTGCGGGCGCTGCGCGACTCCCGCATCCTCGATGCGCGCACGCAGCACGGTCCCGTCCGCTCGATCACGGCGCGGCGCTTCCTCGACGAGCTGTCGATGCTCGAGCATTCACGTCCGCGCTCCGGCGGCGTCGTCGCGCTCGCCGGCTCGATCGCCGCGCACGCCCCGCAGGCGGCGGTCGTCGTGCTCGTGACCGGATCGAAGACGGATGCCGCGGACCTGCGCCTGGCGTGCTCGCGGCTGCCGCTGGGCGTGCGCGCGCTCGCGATCGTCGCGGACTCCCGCGTGGACGCGCCGGCCCTCAAGCGCATCGGCGAGGCCGACGTCGTCACGATCGGCGACCTCGACCAGCTCCCGCGTGCCGTGCGGAAGGTGCTGTCGTGAGAGCCGCCGCCCGCTCGACCCGCATCGTGCTGGTCGACCTGGCCGCCGCCGCGCTGATGCTGCTCGTGTCGGTCATCGGCTTCGCGCCCACGTTCGACTCGCCCCAGTACCTCGTGGCCGCCCTCGGCGGCCTCGCGCTGGGTCTCGCGCTGGCGTGGCTGGGCGCCCGTCAGCGGTGGGGGATCCTGAGCCTCGCCGGTGCGACGGTGGGCGCGTACATCGTCTTCGGCGGCGCGCTCGCGCTGCCCCACACCGCGCTCCTGGGCATCGTGCCCACCCTCGACACCCTGCAGCAGCTGGCGATCGGCACCGTCACGTCCTGGAAGCAGTTGCTGACCACGGTGCCGCCGGTCGCGGCAGCCGACGGTCACCTCATCGTCCCCTTCATCCTCACCCTCGTCGGGGGCGTGCTGACGGGCTCGCTCGCGCTGCGCGCGCGCCACGCCGCGTGGGCCCTGCTGCCGGCGGTCGTCGTGCTGGTGGCGACGATCCTGCTGGGCGTGGCGCAGCCGGCGGCGCCGATCGTGCAGGGCGTGCTCCTCGCCGTCGTCGCCATCGTCTGGCTCGCGCTGCGTCGCTCGTGGGAGCACGACCGCGCCGCCGTCCGCGTCGAGTCGGCAGGGGCGTCGGATGCCGAGTCGGTGCGGAGCTCCCGCACGCGCCGCCTCGTGGCCGCCGGTGCCGTGCTGGCCGTCGCGACCGGCGTCGGCGTCACGACCGCCGCCGTCGCCGCGCCGCCGGTGCCGCGCTACATCCTGCGCGACTTCGTCGTGCCGCCGTTCGACATCACGCAGTACCCGAGCCCGCTGCAGAGTTTCCGCGGCTACGTCCGCGACGACGCCGACACCACCCTGTTCACCGTGACCGGGCTCCCCGAGGACGGCCGGGTGCGGCTGGCGACGATGGACGCGTACGACGGCATCGTCTACAACGTCTCCGACGACGGCGCCGGCTCGTCCAGCGCCTTCACCCCGATCCGCTCGAACATGTCGCCGGCCGCGGAGGGCACACCCGCCACGGTGCGCGTCGAGATCGGCGAGCTCGCCGGCGTGTGGGTGCCCGATGTCGGGTCGGTCCGTTCGTTCGCCTTCGACGGTCCGCGCGCCGCGGAGCTGGCCCGCACGACGCACTTCAACGACGCGACCGGCACCGCCGTGGCCCCCGGCGGCCTCGCCGCCGGCGACGCGTACACGATGACCACCGTCGTGCCCGAGCAGCCGTCCGACGCGGCACTGGCCGACGTGCCGTTCGCCGCGCTGAAGATGCCCAAGCAGACCGGCATTCCGGAGAAGATCGCCGATCTCGCGTCGAAGGCGGTCGCCGACGCCGAGACGCCCATCGAGCGGGCGCGGGCGCTGGAGAGCTGGCTGCACACCGACGGGTTCTTCAGCCACGGTCTCGCCGACGACGTGCTCTCGCTCTCGGGGCACGGGGCGAGCCGCATCACGACGCTCTTCGGCGGCGACCAGATGATCGGCGACGACGAGCAGTACGCCGTCGCGATGGCGCTCATGGCGACCCAGCTCGGCATACCGGCGCGCGTCGTGATGGGGTGGCACCCGGGTGAGGACGGCCAGGGCGGCGCCGTCTTCACGGCCACCGGCGACAACCTGCACGCCTGGGTCGAGATCGCGTTCGAGAACGTCGGGTGGGTCACGTTCGACCCGACGCCCGACGAAGACAACCAGCCCAACGACCAGACCACGAAGCCGCGGGCCAACCCGAAGCCGCAGGTGCTGCAGCCGCCGCCGCCCGCGCAGGAGCCCGCCGACCTGCCGCCCGCGATCGCGGAGGACCGCGAGCAGGAGGACGACGAAGCCGCCGGCATCGACTGGCTCGGCCCGGTGCTGCTGTACGGCGGAATCGGCCTGGGCGTGCTGCTGCTGCTTGCCGCCCCCTTCATCGTGATGGGCGTCGTCAAGGGCGCCCGCCGCGCCCGCCGACGCAGCGCCGCACGCACCGCCGACCGCATCTCGGGCGGCTGGGACGAGCTCGTCGACTCGGCCGTCGACCTGCGTGCCCCCGTCGTCGCCGGGGCGACTCGTAGCGAGAGCGCCGCCGTCGTGGGGGCGGCGTTCGCCCAGCCGCGGGTCACCGAGCTCGCCACCCGCGCCGATCTCGACGTCTACGGTCCGGGCGATCCCGCGCCCGAGGACGTGGAGGCGTTCTGGCGCGAGGTGGACGATATCGTCGGTGAGATGAGAGGGTCCACGTCGCTGTGGCAGCGCCTGCGCGCGCGGCTGAGCCTGCGGTCGCTGCGCCGCGGTGGCACGGCGGGTGGACCGGCCGCGCTGTGGCGCGCGGCGGGGAGCGGCATCGGCGGGGCGATCGGGAGCCTCCGCACCCGCGTGCAGGGGACGTGGGCGGCGCGGAAGGGCAGCCGATGAGCGCGGCGCCGGATCTCGCACGCCGCCCGGCCCTGCTCGGCCGGCGGATCGGGGCGTACCTCATCGACGGTGCGGTGGCCCTCATCGTGCTGCTGGTGGCGGCCGCCGTGCTCGGCGGCATCTCGCTGGGCACCGAGGGCGGATTCCCGCTCATCGCCGCCAGCATCGGCGCCTACGCCGTCGCGATCGGCTGGTTCTTCGTCTACTCGCTGATGCAGGGCGGCGGCGGGTCGATCGGCATGCGGGCGCTCGGCCTGCGTCTCGTGCGCGACAGCGACGACGCCCCGCTCGGGTTCAGCCGTGCCCTGCTGCGCAACGTCATCTGGGGCCTCGGCTCCGCCATCATCGTGGGCATGTTCTCGCCGCTGTTCGACCCGACGCCCTGGCGTCGCGGCTGGCACGATCAGGTCTCCGGCGCCGTCATGGCCGACATCGCCGGTCACGGCGCGGTGGTCGCGGCGCCGGCGACGACGGCGAGCGGAGCGGGAGCGACGACGGATGCCGGGGCCACCCCGCGCACCGGCATCCCTGGTCCCCTGGGAAAGCCCGCCTCGTACCCGGCGCCGTACCCCGCCCCGGCGATCGCAGCGGATCCCGCGGCCGAGCCCGACGAGCGCACCGTCATCAGTCCCGCCACGGCCGCCGCCGCACCCCCGGCCGGTGTCATCTCGTTCGTGCCGGGCGTCACCTCGCCGGGACGGCCGGCGGCGGTGCCCGGCGCGGCCGTGCCCGGCGCGGCAGGGTCCGGTGCGGCAGGGCCCGTCGTCCCGACGGTGTCGGCTCCCGCCGCGACACCCCCGGCGGCGCCCGTCCCGCCGGCTCCCGCCCCGGCATCCGCCCGGCACCCCTCGGTCCTGCCGGATCTCGTCGACCAGACGCGCTTGTCCACGGGCGAGAAGGTCCTCGCGCGACTGGCGTGGGACGACGGCGCGACGCAGGCCGTCTACGGTCGCACGCTGTTCGGCCGCAACCCCGTGCCCGAAACCGGCGCCATGGTCTGTCCGATCCGCGACGAGACGCTGTCGCTGTCGAAGACGCACTTCGAGCTCCTCCCCGCGCCCGACGGCGACGTCGATCCGGCGCTGTGGGTCATCGACCGTCACTCCACGAACGGCGTCGTCGTGCGCCGCGGCGCCGAGCGTCGGCCGGCCGTGCCGGGTGAGCCCACCCGGGTGCGGATGGGCGATGTGCTCGAGTTCGGCGACCGGCAGGTGCGGATCGAGGTCGCCCCATGATCGATGCGCCCATCCACGTGCGCGCTGCCGCCGCCTCGCACACCGGGCTCCGGCGCCGCGTCAATGAGGACTCCTTCCTCGCCGACGCCCCGCTGTTCCTCGTCGCCGACGGCATGGGCGGACACGACGCGGGGGACCGGGCCAGCGCTGCGGTCGTCGCGGAGTTCGCGCAGCTCGTGGGTGCGCCGAGCCTCGGCATCGACCAGGTGCGCGCGGCGCTGCGCCGGTCGCGCGTCCGCGTCGAGGCGATTGCGAGCGACGGGCGAGCCGCCGGCACGACCCTCACCGGTGTCGCCATCGCCGAGGTCGGCGGCGTCGGATACTGGCTCACGGTCAACGTGGGCGACTCCCGCACGTACCGATTCGCGAACGGCCTGCTGGAGCAGATCAGCGTCGACCACTCCGTCGTGCAGGAACTGCTCGACGCGGGGCTCCTCTCCGGAGAGGATGCCGTCACCGACAGTCGGCGCAACGAGATCACCCGGGCGATCGGGGCGGGCAGCGACGGGCAGGCGGACTACTGGATGGTCCCCGCCGAGCCCGGCGACCGCATCCTGGTGTGCTCCGACGGTCTGTCCGGCGAGCTGTCGGCCGCGCGGCTGCGCGACATCCTCGCCGACGAGGCCGACCCGGCCGATGCGGCCACCCGGCTGATCCACGAGGCGCTCGTGCACGGCGGCCGCGACAACATCACGGCGGTCGTCGTCGACGCGCTCGCCGTCACCGGCTACGACGACGTGTTCGACACGGCTCCCGCCGGTGCACGCCGCGGCGACGCCGACAGCGACACCCGGCCGCGCGCCGGGACGAGGGGAGACGGTCGATGACCGAGCGAACGCTGGTGCGCTACCGCCCGGCCGCGACCGGATGGTGGGTCGCCGCCGAGAACGGCGCGGTCGCGGTGCTCGCCCCGGCGGTGTCGGCGGGGACAGCGACGGCGGTGTGGCGCAAGGTCGGCGGAGGTGGCATCGGCGCGGTGATCGAAGCCCTCACCGGAGCGTTCGGCACGTCGCTCAGCGCGATCCCGCCGTTCGCGCTGGCCGTCGCCGAAGCCGGCGGCGTGCGCGTCGCGGTCCGCGGCGCCGTCGAGGTGGTCGTCGAGGGCGACGGCGGAGCCGAGTCGGTCTCCGGCGAAGGCGTCGCGACGTGGACGGAGCGGTTCCTTCCCGGCGCGACGCGCATCACGATCGTCCCTGAGCCCGCGGCCGACGCGGGCGGGGACGCGGGCGTGGGCGGGGGCGCCGACGCGGCCGATGAGAACGTGCCGCTGCGCTCCGGCGTCGTCCGCGCCGTCATGATCGTCGCGGACCTGCCCGCGGTACCGGCCGGGGCGGGCGCGACGGGTGCGGGCGCGAGCGCGTCGTCGGCGGACGGGACGTCGGCGTCTGCGCCGCGCGACGCAGAGGTGCCGGCGGATGCTGCGGTGGCGGCCGATGCCGCAGGGGCGGATGCCGCCGTGCCGGCGGATGCCGCAGCAGCGGCGGACGCCGCGACGCCCGAGGGCGAGACCACGACGGAGACCCTGAGTCAGACGCAGGATGCCGCCGACACGCTCCTGCCCATGGCGACCCAGCAGCCGAGCGACGCCGCCGATGATGAGCGCGTGCTGTGGAGCGAGACCGTCGCCCGGCCGTCCGCGGTCCTGCCCGCCGCCCTGCCCGACGACGGCGGCGACCATGACGATCAGGTCGGCCTCGATGACGGCGACCACGACGGCGAGACCATCGCGGCATCGGGCCGTCCGCGCGGCCTTCCGCCGGCCCCCGTCTACGCCGCATCCGCCCCCGCACCTGCGCCGGTGTCCGCGCCGGCGCCGCCGTCCGCGGGGAGCGTGCTGGGCGACCACGACGGCGAGACCATCGCGGTCGCCGACATGCGGGCGATGCGCGCCGCGGAGCCCGACCGCTACGAGTCCACCGACAGCGTTCCCGCCCGGCATCCCGCGCGCGGCCGCATCCGGCTGTCGACCGGGCGGGTCGTCGAACTGGAGCGCCCCGTCATCATCGGTCGCCGCCCCAAGTCGACGCGGACCTCGGGTTCCGACCTTCCGACGCTCGTCGCCGTCGACAGCCCGGAGCAGGACATCTCGCGCAGTCACGTCGAGATCCGCGCCGAGGGCGAGCACGTGCTCGTCACCGACCTCGACACGACGAACGGCACAGTGCTGCTGCGCGGCGGTCAGGAGCCGGTGCGGCTGCATCCGGGGGAGCCGACCATGGTGATCACCGGGGACGTGCTCGACCTCGGCGACGGCGTCACGGTCGCCTTCGAGGATCTGCCGTGAGTGCCGCGAAGCGTCCGCCCGCGCCGCCGCCGGCACTCGCGGGTTTCACGTACCTCGACGTTCTCGGGTCCGGCGGCTTCGCCGACGTCTACCTCTACGAGCAGCATCTGCCGCGGCGCCGCGTCGCGGTGAAGGTCATGCTCGAGGGACGCATGGCGGGAGGCGCGGCAGAGCAGTTCGCCGCCGAGGCGAACGTGATGGCGCTGCTGTCGACGCATCCGGCGATCGTCACGATCTATCAGGCAGGGGTCTCCGACGACGGCCGGCCGTACCTCGTGATGGAGTACTGCCCGCGCCCGAACCTGCAGGTGCGCTCGCGCGCCGCGGCGTTCTCGGTGGCCGAGGCGCTCCGCGTCGGGGTGCAGGTCGCGGCGGCCGTCGAGACGGCGCATCGCGCCGGCATCCTGCATCGCGACATCAAACCGGCGAACATTCTCGTCACGGAATACAACCGTCCCGCGCTCACGGACTTCGGCATCGCAACCACGGCGGATGCCGTGGAGTCGTCGGCCGGCATGTCGATCCCCTGGTCGCCGCCGGAGTCGTTCACCGACCAGCCGGAGTCGGGCGTCGCGACCGACGTCTACGCCCTCGGCGCGACGGTGTACACCCTGCTGGCCGGCCGGTCGCCGTTCGAGCAGCCCGGCGGCCGCAACGGCGGCGCCGATCTCATCCAGCGGATCGAAAGCCAGCCGGTGCCGCGCCTGGAGCGCGCCGACGCCCCGGCGTCGCTGCAGGCGGTGCTCGAGCGAGCGATGGCCAAGCGCCCCGGCGACCGCTTCGAGTCCGCCGTCGCGTTCGCCCGCGCCCTGCAGCGCGTGCAGATCGAGCTCGCGCACTCCGTCACCCCGATCGACATCCTCGACGACGCTCCGGACGAGGACACCCAGGACCCGGATGTCGACGGCGAGCTGACCCGCGTCCGCGGCATCGTCTCGATCGAACCGCAGACCGGTCCGGCCGCGGGCCCTACCCGGCGGCGCGACCACCCCGATGCCCACGCCGCCGCGACGGCATCGTGGGCGCCGCCCGTGACCGACGCCGGCGACACGGCCGACCCGACGGTCCTGCGCGGTCCGGTCTCGATCGTGCCGGAGGCGACCGTCGCGGACACCGGGTTCGCTCCCACCTCCGCGGCCACCGACGCCGTCGACACCGCGACGGTCCGCCGCCGGCCGATGGAGACGCCGCAGGCCCCGGCGACCCCGGCCGCGCCCGGCGGCCCGGCAGCCGGCGGTGCCGGCGCCCCGGGTGCGCCGACCGTTCCGCCGGCCCACGGCGGTGACGCCGCGGGCGGGTCCGCGGGCGGAGGCCCCGCGGGCGGGCCGGCCGCGCCGCGGTCGCGTCGCGGCCTGTGGATCGGCGCGGGCATCGCCGCCGCCGTCGTCGTGGTCGGCGGCATCGCGCTCGGCGCGAGCCTCATCGCCCCGGCGGTGCAGGAGCCGGTCGAGAGCCCCCCGGCATCCGTCGCCCCGCAAGACCCCATCGGCGACGTCGTGCCGGCCGTCGCCGATCTCACCGGCTCGGTGCAGGGCGCCGACGCCGTGTTCACCTGGACGAACCCCGATCCGCAGGAGGGTGACGCCTACCTCTGGCACGTCGTCACGCTCACCGGCAACGGGCAGGACGAGCGCGTCGAGGCGACGACGGTCACCCTGCCCGCCGACCCCGGCGGCACCACCTGCATCGAGGTCACCCTGCTTCGTTCGACCGGGCGCGCCGGCCCGGTGACCCGGGAGTGCACATCGTGACCGACGTCGAAGACACCGTTCCCCCCGCAGGCGTCGCCGAGCCCGGTCCCGGCAAGACCGACGTGACCGTCGAGTTCGCCGGCGAGTACGTCACGGTCCCCTCCGGCACCCGGTTCACGATCGGTCGCGAGGGCGACCTCGCGATCGACGACAACCGGTTCCTGCATCGTCACTTCCTCTCCCTCGAGCAGGCCGGCGGGCTGTGGTGGCTGATCAACATCGGCGCGCGACTGTCGGCGACCGTCACCGACACCGAGGGGCGCGTGCAGGCGCAGCTCGCGCCGGGCGCGCGGCTGCCGATCGTCTTCGGCGTGACGACGGTGGTCTTCTCCGCCGGCGCGACGACCTACGAGTTGTCGGTGCACTCCGCGCAGCCGGCGTTCCGCGAGACGCCGCGCCAGGTCGACGACGGCGGGCTGTCCACCATCGGGGCGGTGCCGCTGACGCCGAGTCAGAAGCTGCTCATCGTGGCGCTCGCCGAGCCGGTGCTGCGGCGCGAGGGCACCGGCATGAGCGAGCTGCCGACCTCGGCCGCGGCGGCGCAGCGCCTGGGGTGGAGCATCACCCGCTTCAACCGCAAGCTCGACAACGTCTGCGACAAGCTCGACCGTCAGGGCGTGCCGGGGCTCCGCGGCGGCGTCACGTCGTCGGCGACCAACCGCCGCGTGCGCCTGGTGGAGCACGCCGTGTCCTCGCGTCTGGTGACCCGCAACGACCTCGTGATGCTCGACGATCCGGAGCGCTACGCCTCCGAGACCCCCGCCGCCTGCCGCCCCTGACCCGCGCCCGTCGCCCCTCGCCCCGCTGACCCCGCGCCTCTCTTCTTCGCCGAGTGCGCCCATTCCCGCCGAGAGGGCCCGGTGCAGACCGTCCATAGCGGGCGCACTGGGCGACAACGGGCCCGCTCGGCGGGACCCGCGACCGCGAGGCCGCGCACCCCAGCCCCGCACCCTTCTTCTTCGAGTGCGCCCTTTCCCGCCGAGAGGGCCCGGTGCAGACCGTCCATAACGGGCGCACTGGGCGACAATGGGCCCGGTCGGCGAGACCCGCGAGCGCGAGACCCGCGCAGCGCGCCAGCCGCGCAACCCGCGAGCCCGCGCACCCCAGCGCCGCACCCGTCAGCCGCGGGAGTGGCCGAGCACCTTGACGATGATGCCGCGGCGGCGCAGCTCCGCGATGGCGTGCGTCTCCTCGTCCACGGTGCGCCCCAGCGCGTGCTTGTCGGCGACGACCACGACATCGCCGGCGGTCAGGCGGCCGAACAGGCGGGTGAGGCGCTCGGACCACGTCTCGCCGGTTTCCGGGGCCGGATGCCGGAACCCCTCGATCGGCACCCCGAACCCCGCGAGAGCGTCGCGCTGCGCGATGACCGAGGGCAGGTCGTCGCGCGCGACGACGAGGCCGACCAGGCGCGATCCGGCGGGGCGAGCCGCCCACCAGTCGTTCTCCGACACGATGACCGGAACGGCCTCGGTCGTCGCCGGCAGCGCGACCGATTCGGCGTAGTCCGCCGGTGCGCGGCCCCCGGCATCCGCTGCAGGGGACGTCGAGACTGGTCCATCGGTCATGAAAGCTCCTTCGCCCGGGATCCCATTCTGACCTATGCCCCGTCGTCGTCGCGCAGGCGCAGCTCGAGGCTCAGCTGGTCGGCGTCGAGCTCGGCCATGCGGTGGCGGAGCGCCGCCGTGCTGAAGGTCCCGCCCGTCGAGACCGCGATCAGCCGCGTGCGCATGACCTCGATGACCGCGAGCTGCAGCTCGAGCAGCTCGCGGGCGTGCGCGCTCCAGTCCTCGCTGGGCGGCTCGGCGTAACGCAGCCCCGTCTGCTGCAGCAGTTCAGCGTCGAAGGGCGTCCCGTCGCGCCGCGGGAGGTGCGCCCCCGTCGCGACGGCCGCGGCCGCCGCGGTGCGCAGCTCGTCATCGAGCCGCTCACGCTCGTCGCTGTCGGACGCCTCGGCGGGGTCGCTCAGCCGCAGCTTGCGCACGACCCACGGGAGCGTGAAGCCCTGCAGCATGAGACTGACCAGTGCGACGACGAAGGCGATGTAGATGAGCTCGGGACGCGATTCGACCGTCCGCGGGATGGTCTGCGCGGCCGCGAGGGTGACGACCCCGCGCATCCCCGCCCACACGATGACGGTGCCGTGCTTCCAGCCGAGCGGCGACGACTGGTAGTAGTCCAGGTCGGCGAGGGCCCGCGACACGCGCCCCCGCATCGAGGTGAGCCGGCGCTCGGCCTGCTGCGGGCTCGGCGTCTTGCGCAGGCGTCCGCGGGGTGCCGGGCGCTCCGGCCACCCCTCCTCCGCGATCTGATCGAGGCGCGCATCGAAGCTCTCCAGCCGCGAGCGGTCGGCGCGCTGTCCGACAGGCGCTGCTCGGGGGTGAACCAGCGCTGCGCGCCCTGACCGGCGACGAGCCCCGCGACGACGGCGGCGACCAGGCCCGACCCGTTCAGGTGCTCCACGGGAAGGTACGCCACGAACGGCACCGTGAAGCCGATGGCGGTGGATGCCGGGGAGTTGCGCACCCACGAGCGCAGCCGCATCGCGAGCCACCCGATGACCGCGCCGATGGTCACGGCGATGAACACCGCCCACGCGAACGCGCCCACGGCCGAGCCGAACGAGAATACCCCGGCGGCGACGGCCAGCAGGGCCGTCCGCAGCAGCACGAGGGCCGTGGCGTCGTTCAGCAGGCTCTCGCCCTCGAGCATCGTGACGACGCGCGGCGCGATGCCGAGGCGTTTCGCGATCCCTGTGGCCACGGCATCCGTCGGACTGAGGATGGCGCCGAGGGCGATGCCGAGCGCGAACCCGACTCCCGGCAGCAGCAAGGAGAAGAAGAGGCCGAGGACGAGCGAGGTGACGACGACGAGAACGACGGCGAGTCCCGCGATCGGCGTGAAGTCGCGCCGGAACTCGATCGCCGGGAGGCGCACCGCCGCGGCGTACAGCAGCGGTGGGAGCACGCCGACGAGGATCCACTCCGGGTCGATCTCGGGGACGTCGATGAACGGCACGAGCCCGATCGCGAGCCCCAGCGCGACGAGCAGCAGGGGGCCGGCGACGCCGAGCCGCTGCGCGAGGGTCGTGACGACGGCGACCGCGACCACGCCGACGAGGATGACCAGCAGCAGGTCCATCGGGTCAGATCACGCCCAACTCGCGCACGGCGTCGCGCTCCGCGAGGAGCTCGGCGACCGACGCGTCGATGCGGGCGCGGGCACGGGCGTCGATCTCCAGCCCGTCGACGATGCGGTATCCGCCGCCGTCACTCGTCACCGGGAAGGACGAGTACACGCCCTCCGCGACGCCGTACTCGCCGTGCGAGAGCACGGCGGCGCTCGTCCAGCCCGCACCCGTGCCGAGCACGCTGTCGCGGACGTGGGCGATGGCCGCGTTCGCCGCCGACGCCGCGGACGACGACCCGCGGACGGCGATGATCTCCGCGCCGCGCTTCGCGACCCGGGGGACGAACTCGTCATCGAGCCAGGATGCCGCGGCATCCGCCCCGCCGAAACGCTCGGCGAGCGCGTCGGGCACCGGCCGTCCGTCGACGGTCGCGTGCGACACGTCGGGGAACTGCGTGGCGGAGTGGTTGCCCCAGATCGTGACGTTCTGAATGCCGGCGCTCGCGGCGCCGAGGGCGGCGGAGAGCTGTCCGACGGCGCGGTCGTGGTCAAGGCGTGTGAGGGCGGCGAAGCGGTCGCCCGGGATGTCGGGGGCCGCCGCCGCGGCGATCAACGCGTTCGTGTTGGCGGGATTGCCGACCACGACGACGCGGATGTCGTCTGCGGCATGTGCGTTCAGCGCGGCGCCCTGCGGGCCGAAGATGCCGGCGTTGGCGGCGAGCAGGTCGGCGCGCTCCATGCCGGCGGTGCGGGGGCGCGCGCCGACGAGCATCGCGATGTTCGCGCCGTCGAAGGCGGTGGCCGCGTCGTCGGTGATCTCGACGGACTGCAGCAGCGGGAACGCGCAGTCCTGCAATTCGAGCGCGGCGCCCTCGGCCGCCTTGAGTCCCTGCGGGATCTCCAGCAGGCGCAGCCGCACCGGACGATCGGCTCCGAGCATGTCGCCGGCGGCGATGCGGAACAGCAGCGCGTAGCCGATCTGGCCGCCCGCGCCGGTGACGGTGATTGTCGTGGCATCCATGGATCCGAGCCTACGGCCGTGCTGTCACAGGCGGTACGGTGAGCGTATGACGTTCAACAGCAACGCCGACGTGAGCGGGAGCGGCGCGAAGCGGCGCGGCCCCGGCGGCGGAGCGATCGCCGGCGGCGTCGGCGGGCTCGGCGCGATCGCCGTCATCCTCCTGCAGCTGTTCACCAGCGGTGACTTCACCAGCCTGCTGGGAGGGTTCGGCGGGCAGGCCGCGCCGTCGCAGGAAACCGAGCTGACGAACTGCGAGACCGGAGCCGACGCCAACGCCGACGATGCGTGTCGCCTCGCGGCCGGCTCGAAGTCGATCAACACGTTCTGGTCGTCGGTCGTGCAGGGCTATCGGCCCCCGCAGCTGATCATCGTCGACGGCTCGACCCCGACATCTTGCGGCACGGCCTCCAACGCGACGGGCCCGTTCTACTGCCCGCCGGAGGAGACCGTCTACATCGACCCGACGTTCTTCGACGTGCTCGAGCAGCAGTTCGGCGACGAGACGGGGCCGCTCGCGCAGCTGTACGTGCTGGCCCACGAGTACGGCCACCACATCCAGCAGATCACCGGCACCTTCGACCAGTACCCGAACAACGGCACCGGACCGACGAGCAACGGCGTCCGCACCGAACTGCAGGCGGACTGCTTCGCCGGCGCTTGGGTCGCCAATGCCGCGCAGACGACGGATGCCGAGGGTGTGCCGTTCTTGCAGGCACCCACCGAGGATCAGATCCGTGACGCGCTCGAGGCGGCTGCCACCGTCGGCGACGATCACATCCAGGCGCAGTCCGGTCAGGTGAACCCGGAGAGCTGGACGCACGGCTCCAGCGAGCAGCGGCAGCGCTGGTTCGCGACCGGCTACAAGAGCGGCGTCTATGCCTGCGACACCTTCGCAGTGGGGAGCAACCTGTGAGCTCATCCTCCGGACCGGCGCACCTCGACGGCATCCTCTATCCCGAGATCGAACCGTACGAGACCGGCTTCCTCCTCGCCGGCGACGGGCAGCGGGTGTACTGGGAGCAGTCCGGCAACCCCGACGGCAAGCCGGTGGTGTTCCTGCATGGCGGACCGGGCGGGGCACGTCGCCGTGGCAGCGGCGGTTCTTCGACCCGGAGCGCTACCGGATCGTGCTGTTCGACCAGCGCGGCTGCGGCCGCTCGACGCCGCACATGAGCGCGCCCGACGCCGACCTGCGCTTCAACACGACGTGGCATCTCGTCGCCGACATCGAGCTGCTGCGGCGCAACCTCGGGATCGAGCGGTGGCAGGTGTTCGGCGGGTCGTGGGGCTCGACCCTGGCCCTCGCGTACGCGCAGAGCCACCCCGAGGCCGTCACCGAGCTCGTGCTGCGCGGGATCTTCACCCTGCGCCGGCACGAGCTGGAGTGGTTCTACGAGGGTGGTGCGGCGGCCCTGTACCCCGACCTGTGGGAGGACTACCTCGCCCCGATCCCCGTGCTCGAGCGGTCGCGTCTCATCGAGGCGTATCACCGCCGGCTGTCCGACCCCGATCCGGCGGTGCATGAGCCCGCGGCGGTCGCCTGGACGACGTGGGAGGCCTCGACGCTCACCCTGCTGCCCGATCCGGAGCTCGTCGCCTCGATGGCCGAGCCGACGGCTGCGGTCGCGTTCGCCCGAATCGAGAACCACTACTTCATGCACGGCGGGTGGCTCCGCGAGGGGCAGCTCATCGAGGAGGTGGGGGCGATCCGCGGCATCCCGGCGGTCATCGTGCAGGGCCGCTACGACGTGTGCACCCCGATCATGACCGCGTGGGACCTGCACCGGGCGTGGCCGGAGGCCGAGTTCGTCGTCGTGCCCGACGCCTCGCACTCGGCGACCGAGCCCGGGATCGCCCGCGCGCTGCGCGCGGCGACCGACCGCTTCGCCTCCTGACCGCCGCTGCGCCCCTCAGGTCCCGCCGAATCCTCACGTCTCGGCCGACCCCTCATCTCTGTGCGCGCGTGGACGCGAGGGTTCGGCGCAGGGATGAGGGCTCGGCGACCTGGGACCGCCGTGCCCGCCCGGCACGCTAGACTGGACGGACTTGCCGCACCGATTCCGGTGCGCTCGCGTCGTAGAGCGCTTCCCTCGCCGCCCGGCCCCGTCCGGATGATCGGCTGACATTCCTTGTACGGCGACCCTGTGCGCATCCGCGCAGAGGCCACCGATCCGGGCACTCCTGCCCAGAAATCCCCTTATGTCTGACATCACTTTCGGCGCGCTCGGCGTGCCCGCCCCCCTCCTCGACGTCCTCGCGAAGGACGGCAAGGCCACGGCCTTCCCGATCCAGGTCGACACCCTGCCCGACACGCTCGCCGGACGCGACGTGCTCGGCCGCGGCAAGACCGGCTCGGGCAAGACGCTCGCCTTCTCCATCCCCATGGCCGCGCGCCTCGGCGGCGCTCTCGCCGGCGGGTCGCGCCGCGCCGGCCGCATCCTCGGTCTCGTCCTCGCCCCGACCCGCGAGCTCGCGACGCAGATCAATGCGACCCTCGAGCCGCTCGCCGCGGCGTATGGCCTCAAGACCACCACGGTCTTCGGCGGCGTCAACCAGAACCGCCAGGTCGCCGCCCTGAAGGACGGCGTCGACATCGTCGTCGCGTGCCCGGGGCGGCTGGAAGACCTCATGAAGCAGGGCTTCGTGAAGCTGGATGCCGTGGAGATCACCGTCATCGACGAGGCCGACCACATGGCCGACCTCGGCTTCCTCCCGTCGGTCACGCGCATCCTCGACAAGACCCCGCAGGGCGGTCAGCGCCTGCTGTTCAGCGCCACGCTGGACAACGGCGTCGACAAGCTCGTGGGCCGCTTCCTGCAGAACGAGGTGCTGCACTCCGTCGACGAGGCCAACTCTCCCGTCGCCGCGATGACCCACCACGTCTTCCACGTCGCGGGAGCCGACGAGAAGAAGGAGCTCGTCCGCACGCTCGCGTCGGGCACGAGCCGCCGCATCCTCTTCATGCGCACGAAGCACCACGCCAAGAAGCTCGCCCAGCAGCTGACGGCGCAGGGGATTCCCGCGGTCGATCTGCACGGCAACCTGTCGCAGCCGGCGCGCGACCGCAACCTCGCCGCGTTCAGTTCGGGCGCCGCGAAGGTGCTCGTCGCGACCGATGTCGCCGCCCGCGGTGTGCACGTCGACGACGTCGAGCTCGTCATCCACGTCGACCCGCCCATGGAGCACAAGGCGTACCTGCACCGCTCGGGCCGCACCGCGCGTGCCGGCGCCGAGGGCTCGGTCGTGACGATCGTCATGCCCGGCCAGGAGAAGGACGTCAAGGACCTGCTCCGCAAGGCCGCCATCTCGGTGGCCCCGGTGCGGGTGTCGGCGACCTCGTCCGAGGTGACCGAGCTCGTCGGCGAGGTCGCCGCGTACGTCAAGCCCGCCCCCAAGGTCGAGCAGCCCGCTCGCGGTCAGGGCGGCGGCCGCAGCCAGGGTGCGAACGCCCAGCGCAAGCGCGCCGCGCGCGAGGGCCAGGGTGCCGCCCGCGGCGGTCAGGGCGCCGGCCGCGGCGGTCAGGGCGCCGGCCGCGGCGGTCCGTCCGCGCAGCGCGCCGACCGCTCGGGTCGCCCCGCCGCCGCTCGCGACCAGGTGCGCCACGACGGCTCCGGTCGTCCCGCCGACCGCACGCACGGCTCGGGCCGCGCCGCGGCGCAGCCCGCCGCCGGCAACGCCCGCACCACCGGCCGCCGCGCCTCGCACGGCGGCGCATCGGGCGGCAAGCTCATGGTCGGCTCGGTCGTCCGCACCAACGGCGGAGGCCAGCGCCGGGGGCGCTGACCCCGGCCCGGCCGCCGGCTGACCCCGGCGCGCGCGCCGGCCGACCCCGCCCCGGCCGGCGGCTGACCCGGCCCGGGCGCCGGCTGACCCCGCCCCGGCCGCCGGCCGACCGGACCGCCCGCCGAAACTCCACGGATCTGTGCCGCGCCGCCCGGATTCCGGGCGCTCCGCGCCGTTCCGACCGCGGATCCGTGGAGTTTCTGCGCGTCACCGACGCGAGCGAGCGAGCAGCCGGGGCGATCAGGCACCGAACGCCTTCATGAGCGTGACCGCCATCTTCGCCCAGTCGCCGTCGATGCGAAATCGCGTGAACCCCTCGCACACCGCCGCGCCGGTCCGAGACGTGACGAACCACGGCGGCTTCGGCAGCACCGAGCCCTGCGACAGCGCGCGGCCGCCGATCATCGACGACACCGACCGCGGGAACGGTCGGAAGGGACCGCGGACCACCGTGCGCTCCACGCCATCGAGTAGGAAGGCGTTGTGGACGACGCCCATGCCGCTCGGGGCATGTTCCAGCGTGCCGCCGGGGTAGGCGCCCCATGTGGCGGTCGGGGTGAGGAAGCCGAACGCGGTCCAGGCGTTCAGGGCGACGGTCCCGTAGCGCAGTTCAGCGATCGCATGCTCCACGCCGTCGCCGAGCGCGGCCTGCGTGACCGGGTCGATCAGGACGTTCGCGCCCAGCGTCCCGGTCAGCCGGTCGTTGGCGTGGTGGACCGCCGCGTCGAGGAACTCCTGCCCCGTGCCCGGCAGGGTCACAACTCCCAGCACCGGCGCAAAGTACTCGGTGGTCTCCAGGTCGGCGGCGTCGGTCTCGGTGGTCTCCACGAGCGCGCGCGTCCCGCCGCCGCACCACGCGGCATCCGGATACGAGGCGCGCGCGGCGTCGAGCCGGCTCTGGCTGTGCGGGTACCAGACCGGGCGCGAGGGGGCCCGGTCGTACGCGGTGCGCAGCTCATGCAGGAACTCCCGCCGCTGCGGCCAGTCCGCCGAGATCAGCACGACCTGGCCGGCGATGCAGTTGTGCCCGCTGTTGTGCAGACGCATCGTCACGATGTGCTCGGCCTGGAAGCGCAGGTCGGCACGCGACCACGATCCGGGCACCACGATGATGGGCGAGACGCCGCCGAGCTCCGCCGAGATGGGCGCCTTCAGCAGGGGTCGCCCCTCCCGCCGCCGACGGGTCGCCGCGCCGCCGGTTCCCCAGACGATGGCGCGGAAGGTCGCCTCCGATCCGGTGATGTGCACGTGCGAGATCGACGGATGCTGCGTGAGATAGGCGCCGACGTCGCCGCCGCCGCGAACGATGCGCAGGAACCCCGGCTCGATGAGCGGCGCGAGCGCCCGCTCGAAGATCGGCACCATCGCGTCCTGCGTCGGGTTCACCTTGAGGATCGACACGCGGTTGAAGGCGACCAGCTCGTACAGCACGTCGAGGTACGGGATCGAGGTGATGTTGCCGGCCCCGAGCACGAGGCCCACGCCGCCGGAGGCGGCGGGCTCGCGCTGTCCGAGCCCGGCGGTGCGTCGCGCCTCGGCGGCCGTGACGCCCGGCTGCAGCCAGACCTCGGTGGAGTAGCCCGACAGCAGCAGCCGGTCGGTCGCCGTCAGCGGCGACGTGTGGACGACCGTGCGCCCGCCGGGGGCGGTGCCGAGCCGTGCCTTCTCGATCGGCGAGCGGCCCGCCGCGAGGGCGCCGAGCGTGTCGGCATACGCGTCGAGCGCGACGAGCGCCGCGTACGGCCCCGACAGCCACTCCTCGCCGCGCAGCGGATGTCCGGGGGCGAGTCCCTTGGACGTCGCCGCGGTATCGACCCACTCCGCGGCGACGGCCCCAGTGGACACACGCAGCCGCTGCATCAGCGTGCGGCGCTGCCCGAGGCTCAGCAGGCTCCAGGCGCGGGCGCCGGTCCGCAGCTCGGTGATCGCGGCGTCCAGGGGTGCGCGCACGTCGGCCGCGAGTCCCTCGTCCGCCGCGGACTGGGGTGCCTTCGTCGTGTGTCCGCTCGTGGCCACGGCTTCTCCTTCGATTCCGTTCGCGCCGCTGCCGGCGCGCTCAGTCTATGTCGGCGGCACGCCGTGTCAGCCGGCGTGCGACTCGATGTCGTCCCGCCGCAGCCGGTACCGGGCGAGGGGGATGAGGCTCAGCAGCACGAGGGCGGCCGGCAGCACGCTGAAACTCAGCACGATGCCCGCGACCGCGGCATCCGGCTGGGTCACGTTCTCGCCCGCGGTCCGCTCGACGTAGCCGGACGCCGCCAGCACGACGGCGAGGACGGTCGCGCCGAGCGCGAACCCGGTCGTCTCGCCCGCCGTCCACACCCCGCCGAACGCCCCCGCCCGACCCGGGCCGTGCAGGCGCGCGTCGTGGCTGATGACGTCGGGGAGCATCGCCATCGGCAGCGACTGCATGCCCGCGTAGGCGATGCCGGCGACGGCGACCGACGCGTAGAGCCACGTCCCCGGCGCCCACAGCGCGACGACCGTGGAGCCCGCCGCGACGAGGAAGAGCGTCGCCGCGAGCGCGAACGCGCGCTCCTTGCCGATACGGCGCGCGAGCACGCCCCACGCCGGAGCGGCCACGAGTGCCGGCGCGATGAGCGCGACGAACAGCAGCGTGACGGCGTCTTCGCTGCGCAGCACCCACGTCGCCAGATACTGCGCCCCGGCGAGCATGAGACCGGTGGCGAGCGCCTGCAGGACGAAGGTCAGCAGCAGCGCACGGAAGGGCTGACTGCGGCGCAGCGTCTCGAAGGCGGCGCGGAAGTTATCGCGGATGCCGCCACCCGGCGTCGAGGCATCGCGCCCGATCGGGTGCACCGGGGGCTCCCCGACGCTGTCCGCGACGAGGCTCGCCTGCTCGGCGGCGCTCGTGCCGGCGGCGGCCATCGCGGAGCGGGCACGGAGCCCGCGCCGGGCGACCGCGGTGGCCACCAGCATCCCGAGCCCGATCGTGACGCCCGCGACGACGCCCATCAGCAGGTATCCGGTCGTCGGGTCGCCGGTCGCCTTGCGCAGGAGCGGGCCGCCCGCGCCGAACAGCAGGATGGCGAAGGTCAGCACCACGACGCGCCAGGTGAGCAGCCGGGTGCGCTCGTCGTAGCGGTCGGTGAGCTCGGCCGGCAAGGCGATGTAGGGCACCTGGAACAGGCTGAACGCCGTCGCGGTGAGGACGAACGCCACGAGCACCCAGACGGCGCCGGCGGCCGGGGCGAGGGCGGGCGGCACCGCGAAGGTGAGGGCGAAGAGCACCGGCAGGCTGATCGCGCCGACGAGCATGAGGCGCCGGCGAGAGCCGTGCCGGGCGAGGTCGGCGTCGGACAGCGCGCCGACGACGGGGTCGATGACGACGTCCCAGACCTTCGCGACGGTCACGATGACGCCGGCCATGAGGGCGGCGACGCCGAGGCTGTCCGTCAGGTAATAGGTGAGGACGAGGCCGGGCAGGGTCGCGAACCCGCCGGTGCCGATCGAGCCCGCGGCGTAGGTCGAGATGGTCGCGCGCGAGAGCCTGCCCCCGCGCAGGACCGGTGCATCGATGCCCATGCGGCCACCCTAACGGTCACCGCGCGGGCCGCCGCGGTCAGATGAGGGAGAGCTCCCGCAGCTTCGCCTCGACGTCGGCGTTGGTCGGCTCGACGTGGTGCGACGCGTCGGGGTACACGACGACGGGGATGTTGGTGCGCCCGGAGATCTCGCGTGCGACGTCGGCGGCGGCCGGCTCGGCGACGAGGTCGACGTACGTGTAGGCGATGCCCAGGTCGTCGAGCTGCTTCTTGGTGCGGATGCAGTCGCGGCACCAGTCCGCGCCGAACATCGTGATGGGGGTGTCGGAGGTCATGACTCCAGCGTACGTCCGCCCGCCTGGGCGACGGCCGGTTCGGCGGCCGCGACCGCCGCCATGCGCTTGGGGGCGTAGACGACGAGGGCGTGGAAGACGAAGCGGACGACGAACGCGGCGAGGAGTGTCAGGGCGGCGGCCAGGACGCTCGGCACGTGCGCGCTCTCGACGAGGACGCTCATCACCGGGATGCGCACGAGGGCCTCGATGTTGTTGAACGTGAACGACTTGATGAACCGCGACCGCATGCGACCGGACTCGGCGCGCATGTCGGCGAAGACGAGGTACTCCAGCAGCAGGAAGTTCGCGATGATCGTGATCTCGCTCGCGATGATCGCCGCGACGACGTACTCCATGCCGAGGCGGATGAGCCCCCACATGATGATGAGGTTGGCGATCGCCCCGACGCCGCCGACGAGCGCGAATGCCGACATGCGGCCGAACCGGAGCATCGCGAGCTGCGTGAGGAAGCGGATGCCCTGCCTGAACGACGCCTTCGACTCGCCGGCGAACCGGGTCGCGAACGCGAAGGGGATCTCGCCGACGCGCATCTGCCGGCGGGCGAGGATCTCCAGCAGGATCTTGAACCCGCGCGGGCGCAGCTGATCCAGCTCCACCGCGTCGCGGTCGACGAGGAAGAACCCCGTCATCGGGTCGGAGCAGCCGTGCAGCTTCCGCGGGAACATCGACTTCGTCAGCGCCGTCGAGGCGCGCGAGACCGCCGTGCGGGTGGCGCCGGCGAGGCCCCCCGAGGTGCCGCCGGCGATGTAGCGGCTGGCGACGACGACGTCGACGTCGCCGCGGGCGGCGCGGTCGACCATGCGGGGGATGTCCTCGGGCGGATGCTGCAGGTCGCCGTCCATGACCAGGCACCACCGCGCCCGCGCGGCCTGGAAGCCCTCCAGGACGGCTCCGCCGAGGCCCGCGTCGGGGGCATCGCGGTGGATGAGCCGGACCGAGAAGTCCGCGGCATCCGCCACCTGAGCGATGACATCGGGGGTCTCATCGGTGGAGTCGTCGACGAAGACGATCTCGAAGTCCGTCCCGGCCAGGGCCGCTCCGATGCGACGGACCAGCTCGGCGACGTTCGGCCCCTCGTTGAAGGTGGGGACGATGACGGACAGTTCCATGTCGGCGGCTCACGATCGTCTGGGGGACGGGATCGTCTCAGCGTAACGGCCGGTCTTACGGCCTGTCCTGTGTGTGATCTGTCAGTTCGTTATGCGACATACAGGTGTCACGTGTCGTTCACCCACGGCCGCGGCGGGTGCCGCGGCTCACCCGATGAGGTCCTTCAGAGCGGCCACGCCCATGCCGAAGTTGATGCGCACGCACGGCAGCGCGAGCTTGTCGGAGCCGACCGAGACGTAGCCCTGCTCGATCGTCCGCGCCATCTCGAACCCGGCCATCGTGAGGCCCTGCTTGGATCGGTCGTCGTAGTGCCCGTACGGGTAGGCCATGATCTCGGTCGCGCCGGCGGTGACGCCGATGCCGCGCAGCGCCTCGGCGGAGGCGGTCATGTCGGCGGCGATCTCCTCGGGGGTGAGGTTGACCATCTGGCCTTTGCCGTTGGCGCCGGCGGTGTGCATGTTGTTCGTGTGCGAGCGGGGCAGGATGAACCGGTTCTGCGGCACGGCCCCGTCGCCGGTGATGTCGAAGGAGGTCGCCATCACCTGGAGCTGCTCGTTGATGGGCGAGGCCATCGTGAGCCACGTGGGGTCGGCGTCGTCGTCGGTGATGATGACGGAGTGGTCGGGCAGGTACAGGGCGCCGTCGATGAACGCGCTCAGCTCGTCCCACGTCGGGAGGTAGAACGCGGAGTCCTTGATGTACTGCATCGAGGCGCGGTAGTCCTCGATGTAGGAGTAGTTGCCGCGCAGCCATCCGCTCTCGCCCTCGGGCTTGTCGGTGAACTGGTGGTACATGAGGATCGGGATCCGCGCCTTCGCCGCGGTCACCGCGTCCGGCGTCGTCCACGCGCCGTACAGCGTCACCTGCTGATCGGTGCACGCAACGAGGTCGGAGCCGTTGACGCGCGTGGCGGGGTTGCCGGCGCCGGTGGCGGGGTCGGCGGATGCCGCGGCCGCCGTCGCCGCATCGGCGTACCAGCCGGCGAAGGCGCGCCCGTCGGCGCGGGGGATCGGCAGGTGGTCGTAGAGCCGGTCCTGGATCTGCAGCTGCGGGTCGAGGGTTGCCCCGTCGAGCGTGAAGCTCACGGCGCACGCCCCGGGTGTGGCGGCGTTGTCGGCGAGCAGCTGCTCGACGGGGGTCAGCGGCGTCGGGGTCGGGGTCGGCGCCTCGGACGGGGTCTGCGTCGAGGCATCCGTCGTCGCTCCTGCCGTGCCGCAGGCCGTCATCGTCGTCGCGGCGACGACGATGAGCGCCGCCCATGCGGTGCGCGTCCACGGCGTGAGGTGTCCGCGACGTGTGCCCATGTTCGTCCCCCGGTTCGCGGCGCATGCGGGCGCCGCGCTCATCATAGGGGTCGGGGGCGACGAATCACCGTCAGGCCGGGGGGTTCCTCACGTTCGTTGATTCAGGATGCCTCGCCGGAATCGCCCGTGTCGGCAGCGCCGGTCAGGGGACGAGGACGATCTTTCCGGGGTGGATCGCGGCGCACAGGGCGTCGACCGCCTGCGCCGCCTGCGCGAACGTGTACGTCGCGGTGCGGGTCGAGCGGAGGGTACCGCCCCCGAGAGCAACGGCGGCGATGTCGTCGCCGTTGCTCGTCGCCACGAGCGTGGTGGCCTTGAGCCCCCTCGTGAACGGGGCCTGCAGGGAGCGTGCCAAGGGGCCGAGCACGGGGCCGCCGTTCTCCGCCCCGCCGAGGACGAGCCGTCCGCCCGGCGTGATGCCGCGCCGCCAGCGCGTGAGGGGGAGGCCTCCGGCGAAGTCGAGGACGGCGTCGAAGTGCCGCGTAGCGCGGCCCGGATCGGTGGGGTCGGTCGTCGTGTAGTCGATGACCTCGTGGGCGCCGAGGTCGCGCACGAACTCCGCCTTCGCGGCGCTGCAGACGGCCGTGACGTGGGCGCCGCGCGCTGCCGCCAGCTGGACGGCGTACGAACCGACGCCGCCGCCCGCGCCGGTGATGGCGACCGATCGACCTTCGACGTCACCCACCGCCCGGAGTGCCTGGAGGGCCGTGTAGCCCGACATCGGCACCGCCGCCGCCTGCTCGAAGCTCGTCGCCGGCGGGAGGGGCTGCAGGAGGTCGGCGTTCGCGGCGGCGCGCTCTGCCCACGATCCTTTCGCCGAACCGAAGACCGCGTCGCCGACGGCGAACCGTGTGACGCCTTCGCCGACGTCGCTCACGACGCCCGCGACATCCTGCCCCAGCACCGGTAGTTTCGGGCGGCGGATGCCGAGGGCGAGGCGTGCGACGCTCGGCCGCCCCGCCATGAGGTGCCATTCGGCCATGTTCACGCCGGCCGCGGCGACGTCGATGATGACGTGGCCCGGCTCGAGGGCGGGTTCGGCGACGTCTTCGACGTGGAGGACGGAGGTGTCACCGTACTCCCGGCGGACGACTGCTCTCATTTCGGGGTCTCCTGATCGTGGGGGTTCGGGCCGTAGTGGAAGACGTCGTCGAGGCCCACGCCGAAGACCTGGGCGATCTGGAACGCCACCTCGAGCGAGGGCGAGTACTTGCCCTGCTCGATCGCGTTGACGGTCTGTCGGGTGACGCCGATGCGGTCGGCGAGCTCAGCTTGGGTCAGCTCGCCCGCTGCGGCGCGGAGGGCGCGAATGCGATTGCTCACTCGTGTCGGTTTGACCACGTCAGAATCCCCTGCGGTAGATCACGATCTTCGTGGTCGTCTCGAGGATCGCGGCGAGCACGAAGCCGAGGTAGAGCGTGTTGGCGATCAGGACGTGCGGCGCGTCGACGAAGCACAGGATGAGCGCGCCGATGCCGCCGATGACGATGAACGAGTTGCCGACGCGCGAGCCGGCCCAGCCGATCTCTCGGTCGCGCCGGTCGCTCATCGTCGCTCCGCGTCGCATCGAGCCGCCGCTCGCCATGCCGATCAGGATGCCGGCGACGATACCCGCGACGATTCCGCCGCCGATCGCCCACACCATCGGCCACATGTAGGTGTCCGGGTCGAGAGGGCCGTCGCCGACGACGAACGCCATGACGAGGTACGCCGCGTAGCCGAGCACGGCGATGATGCCGAGCGACCACGTGTTCTTCTCTTCGTACGACATGAGCCCTCCTCCGTGTGTCAAGTTTTCTTGACATGGCTAAGGTAGGGCAGGTGATCGAGACGTGTCAAGAATCTTTGACAAGCGCAGTTGCCGCGCGGTCGTGATCGCGGGCTCTCGTGCCACGATCGGTGCATGGCCTTCACGATCCGAGCTCCCCGCGCGGCCGACGCGCCGGTCATCGCCGACCTTCACGTCGCGACGTGGAAGGAGGCCTACGCGCATCTGCTCCCCGCGGACTACTTCTCCGAGGAGTACGTCGCGCGACGGCACCGCATGTGGCAGCACGTGCTGGCCGACCGGCGAGACGAGATGACGATCCGGGTGGCGGAGGTCGACGGCACCATCGTCGGGTTCGCGTGGTCGGGGTCGGGCGAGGGGCGCGAGGGTGAGGGGCCCCACGCGACCGTCTGCTGTACGCGATCTACGTTCTGGCCTCGCAGTACGGGTCGGGTGTCGGTCAGGCGCTGCTCGACGAGGTGCTCGGCACGGAACCCGCGATGCTGTGGGTCGCGAAGGAGAACCCGCGCGCGACGGCGTTCTATCTGCGCAACGGGTTCCGGTTCGACGGCGTCGAGCAGACCGATCCGCATGCGCCGCTGATCACCGACGCCCGGATGGTGAGGTAGCGCGCCGGTCGGCGTGGCGGCTCAGCTCGCGCGGCGCTCGGCGAGGAGGGCGCCGACGTCGCGGTGACCGCGCTCGGTGCGCCGGTGCGTCTCGACGATGTCGAAGCCGGCGGCACCCAGAGCTGCGCTCAGTTCGCCCGCGGGCCAGCGGTACGCGCGCACGACGGCGTGGTCGAAGGGTTCGATCGCGGCGCCGTCGAAGTAGCCGAGCAACAGCGTGCCGCCGGGGCGGAGGACGCGCGCGAACTCGGTCAGGGGAACGTGGATCCGCTCCGGCTCGTGATGGATCGTCGAGAACCAGGCCAGGATGCCGCCGAGAGACCCGTCGCGCTCGCCGATCGCGTCGATGTCACCGCGCTCGAAGGTGGCGTCCGGATAAGTGGCGCGGGCATGATCGACGAACTCCGGCGCGAGGTCGATGCCGCTCGAGTCATAGCTGGCGCCGGACAGCACGTGTGCTTCCCTCACCGGGGCAGTGCCCGTTCAGGGATCCCTGCGTGCACTGTGCACGGAGGGATCGTCGGCGTCGCTGGGAGGCTCCGCGCGACGCTGCTAGGCGACGACGAGGGGCTGGACGTCGTGGGGCTTGTCGTCGAGTTCGCGGGCGAGGTCGTAACTGGTCTGCATCGCCATCCAGGCGCGGGCCGTACCGACGCCAGCACGCTCGAGGCGGATCGCGAGGTTCGGGCTCACTCCGGCGTGCCCGTGGATGACTCGGCTGAGAGTGACTCGAGAGACGCCGAGTCGTGCTGCGGCCTCGGCGACGGTGAGCCCCAGTTCGCCGAGCACGTCCTTCCCGATGATCTCGCCGGGGTGCGGGGGGTTGTTCATCATGGTCAGCTCCTCATTCAGTGATCGTCCTGATGATCGACGAGTTCGACATCTTGCCCGACGAATCGGAAGGTCACCCGCCAGTTCCCGTTCACCCAGATCGACCAATGGCCGGCGAGGTCACCCTTCAACTCATGCGTGCGAAATCCCGGGATCGTGAGATCGGCCGGTCCCTGTGCGACGTCAAGGAGACCCAGAATGCGGGTGAGTTTCGGGACGTGCGCCGGCTGCACGCCCTTCTTCGATCCCGTCTCATACAGAGCCTGGAGGCCCTTGTGTCGGAAGCTCACGATCACCACGAGAGTGTATCGCGTATCGCATCACGATACAAGCGCATCCGCGGAGCTCGTCATGAGGACAGCGGCCCGTGACGTGTGAGGCGTTGCGATTCCCGCAAGACCCCGTTGGCATCCGATAGCGACGTTTCGTCTCGCTGCGCTCGCTCAACGGCCGGGACTGGAAAACAGCCGCTCACCGGGGCAAAGCAAAACCCTCGCCATGTAGAAGCTAGTGTGTTGCACCGCTAATTCATTTCTAGTTTTGTAGAATGGAGTATGTCGCGACGAGGACCTGTGCTTCCCGAGCTGACCCTCTCGGATGTGGAGCGTGATCAGCTGGAGCGGTGGGTGCGTCGCCGCAAGTCGGCGCAGGATCTCGCTCTGCGTTCGAGGATCGTGCTGGAATGCGCGACGGGCAGCTCCAACTCCGAGGTATCCAGGCGGCTGTTGGTGTCATTGCCCACGGTGCGCAAGTGGCGGACCCGGTTCCTTGAGCAGCGTCTCGATGGGCTCGTCGACGAGCCGCGGCCGGGACGGCCGCCGCTGATCGGAGTGGACCGGGTTGAGCAGGTCATCGTCGACACTCTGGAATCGACCCCGAAGAATGCGACGCACTGGTCGAGGGCGAAGATGGCCGAACGTTCCGGGCTGTCGCGCTCGACGGTGGGGCGGATCTGGAAGGCATTCGGACTCAAGCCCCATCTGGAGGAGGGTTTCAAGCTCTCCAACGACCCATTGTTCACGGAGAAGGTCTACGACATCGTCGGGCTCTACCTGAACCCGCCGGAGTCTGCCGTCGTGCTCAGCGTCGACGAGAAGAGCCAGGTGCAGGCGTTGGCCCGCTCGCAGCCCGCGTTCCCGCTGATGCCGGGCGTCCCCGAGCGGCGCACGCACGACTATGTCCGGCATGGCACGACGAGCCTGTTCGCCGCGATGAACGTCGCCGACGGCACGGTGATCTCCTCGGTGCATCGCAAGCACCGCTCGGTTGAGTTCAAGAAGTTCCTGACCAAGATCGACAAGAACGTTCCCGAACACCTCGACGTGCACGTCGTCTGCGACAACTACTCCACGCACAAACATCCGACTGTGAAGGCGTGGCTGGAGAAGCATCCCCGGTTCCACATGCACTTCACCCCGACGTACTCCTCCTGGATCAACCAGGTCGAGCGGCTCTTCGCCGAAGTCACCCGCGACCTGTTGCAACGCTCCGACCACCGCAACGTTCAGTCCCTGGAGAGAGACCTCCGCGACTGGGTGAAAGCCTGGAACGAGAACCCGAAACCATTCATCTGGACCAAGACCGCCGAAGACATCCTCGACTCCATCGCCCGATACCTGAAACGAATTAACGGATCAGGACACTAGGCGAGGGTTTCTGGGACCGTTGTAACGACGGTCCGTGTGGCTCCGACGGGCGTCGATCCCGTGACCTCACGATTTTCAGTTGTATGCGCCGAGTCGGTGGGTGCTCACGAGTGCTCGTTTGCCGCGTGATTCCGCGGAAGTCGTGCTCGTTGGTGATGGCTGGTCGTGGGTGGTTTCAGCCGGACTCCCGGCCCGGGACCGGCCCATACGGCGCGACTAGATACCTTCGACGAGCCGCTCGGGCGGTACTCCGTCGGCTTCAGTGCAGAGAGTTCGTAGTTCGTCCGAAATGAAGAATCGGCCGGAGTAGGACTGCACCATGTGGGGCGCCCGTCGGAGGATGACCCCTAGGACGGCGCTCGTCGGATCCAGTGAGTTGGCTCCAACTAGATCGGGGTTGGTGGTCAATGCATCGTTCAAGTCGTCACTCGAAAGGCCGCCGGCGCGTAGCCATCCGTGGATAGTATCAGCAAGCCGTCGCCGATCCTCGGGCAACCTGCTCTCGAAGTGATTCTCGAGTACCTCGAGCACCGACCCCGCTTCAATCATGGGTTGCGGAGTAGCCACGGTCCGATCATCGGGTAGCGCGACTGAATCGATGTCGTCAATCGTGCGATCGATCATCTCCAGAATCCCGCGCAGCTGTGCTACTAGCCGGAAGTTGCTCCATGAGTAATTCCGGCCCTTGTAATCGAAGTCATGCGTTGCCACATCAAGCGCATGTTGGAGCACTGTCGTGAACTGCACCTCGCACTCCTGGACAAGAAGCGGGTGCCGCTCGAGATAGCCGGATGGCGGCCGGACAAAGATCTTCGGCTCGTGGTAGCGGAAATCGCTAGGGCTAACTTCGATCGGTCCCGGGTCGTCCACGTTGAGTTCGCTCGACTTCAGCAGTTCAATTGCGGCTGGAATCTCGTGGCGATACAGCACGACGACCGTAAACCCAAGCAGATCGCGAATGCCATCCGCCGAGGAAATCTTGCCGGTCTGAAGCTTTTGGTGGATGCTCTTGGCTTGCTTCTTCCGAAAGGTAATTCCCTCGACATTGAGGCCCTGGAGCGCCGCGCGCAGTTTCGGTTCAATAACCTCTCGGAGCGTATCGAGGTCTTGCTCCAAGTTCGCGCGCCAGATCGTGACTTTCGCGGGAATCATGCTGGTTGCGACATGACCTGTGCGAGAGTCTTGGCTCGCGCAGTTCGATTGGCCGCTTTATTGGATCCCTGTCGCGCCGATAGAACGTACTGCACTGCCCGCTCGGATTCGCCGCGTTCGAGCTCGGCGGCGAACTCGGAGAGCCGCCCGGCTGTCACCGAAGCACCAGGAAGCGCGTCCCGGTCTCGGAGATCGATCAGCGCCGACCAGAGTGAGTAGAAGTCGGCCACGTTAGAGAATCGAGTCGAGGCTAGCGGGAGAAACTTGTCGAGTTCCACAAGGTAGGCGAGCGTGTCCGCGAACCGCTTGTTGACTCGACGCGCCTCGGGTATCTCCTCATCCCATGCCGCGTACTTCTCGTCCAGGTAGTCCTTACCGTCTTGAATGCCGGCCGCGGCGACGATATAGAACTCCGATACGTACTCCACGTCGAGCATGCGCCGTCGCCGGGCGTCGGTTACGAGACCGATCTGCTCCCAGAATGAGTCCTCGGCGAGTTCTTCCACCTTTCTGATGAATGCTCCGTCGAACTGCGCGTGCCGTAGCTCTTGCTTGTTGAGTCGTGCGACGTTGCGGTTGAGTCGATCGAACGCTTGATTCAGTTCTGCCGATGTGGTGTTCGTGACCATCTCGACGGTGAACAGGTACTCGAGAATTCGTAGCTTGTCTTCCTTTGGAAAGTCCTCGTAGTACTTTCCTGCCAGGCCCATGTCTTCGAGCGAGTCCGGTGCAGCGAACTCATTCCGCACGAAGAGCAATATCGTGGTGAGACGTTGCTTTCCATCCAGGACCCGATACTCGGTGGGCCGATCGGGATCGACCACTCGATCGATGAATATCGATTGAGTGGGGTAGTTGCGAAGTACGGAGTCGATGAAGAAGCGTCGGTACTGCGAACTCCAGACGCTGCGGCGTTGATAGGGGGGATCGAGATTGAGTCGTCCTGCGTCCGCCAGGTCCAGAAACCAACTGACGGTCTGAGGGCTTGGGGTGCGTTCAAATCGCTTGGTGGTCATTCGGGTGCCTCTTGCTAGTGTCCAGCCGCTGTTAACCTCCACTATGGCGTAGGACTGACGACGGGGCGGAAGTGGTGCCTGGAGTCATATACGCGGCTCTGACCTGGATCGTGTCACCGTCGGGTGATTTCGCGGGTTGAGGATCGTTGAGGCTTGATTTTCCGGGGGTGTTGGTGCCTCGTGCGGGGCACTAACGGCGTCGATCTAGACTCGCTCGGTGGGGTGGTTCGTGCGGAAGGTGCGCACCGCGTCGGGTGCGACGGCGGTGCAGATCGCGTCGAAGACCCGTGGTGTGCGGACGATCGTGGAGCACCTCGGCTCCGCGCACGACGATGAGCAGCTCGCGGTGCTGGTCGCGATCGCGCGGGAGCGGATCGCGGAGCTGGCCGGGCATGTCCCGTTCGATCTGGACGGGCTGGGCGCGACGCCGCCGGCCACGACCGCGCCGACGGTGACCGGGTCGAGGTCCAGGTTGTTGTGGGATGTCCTCGAGGACGCCTACGCCCGTCTCGGGTTCGACGCGGTCGGCAACGACACATTCAAGAAGCTGGTCCTGGCCCGCGTCGTCGAGCCGACCAGCAAGGCGGACACGCTGCGGGTGTGGGACGAGCTCGGTGTCCCGGGTGCGCCGTCGCTGTCGACCGTGTGGCGGACCCTCGCCCGCAGCGTTGAGCAGGACTGGCGGTCGAAGATCGCCGCCGCAGCCTACGCGCATGCGACCCGATCTGGCCCGCTCACCGTCGTGCTCTACGACGTCACCACCCTCTACTTCGAGGCGGAGCGTGAAGACAAGCTCCGCAAGGTCGGGATGAGCAAAGAGCGCCGCGTCGACCCGCAGATCCTCGTCGGCCTCCTCGTGGACCAGGGCGGGTTCCCCCTCGAAGTCCACGAGTTCGCGGGCAACAGGGGCGAGACTCTCACCCTGCTGCCCGTCCTCGACCAGTTCCGCGAACGTCACTCCGCGACCGAGGTCGTGGTCGTCGCGGACGCCGGCATGCTGTCCGCAGCGAACCTGAACCGGCTGGAGGACGCCGGGTTCGGTTTCATCGTCGGCTCCCGCACCTCCTCCGCGCCATACGATCTCGCCGAGCACTACGCGACCGTCGGGAACATCGTCACCGATGGGGAGACGGTCGAGACCACCCGAACCATGGGTGCGGGTGTGAACGCGCGGGAGCGGCGAGTGGTGTGGCAGTACTCCCACAAGCGGAAGATCCGCGACAACATCACGTTGAACAAGCAGATCGAACGCGCCGAGCAGATCGCTGCCGGCACCCGCCCGGCGAAGAAGGACCGGTTCGTCACCCTCGGCACCAAGCCCGGCGTGAACTGGGCAAGAGTCGAGAAGGCCCGCGAATACATCGGCCTCAAGGGGTACGTCACCAACCTCAGCACCGCGACGGCTTCCGCTGCAGAGATCGTGGCGGCCTACCATGACCTGTTCCAGGTCGAGGCGACGTTCCGGATGGCAAAGACCGACCTGCGGGCGAGGCCGATGTTCGCGTCGACCGCGGACTCGATCCACGCGCACCTCACCGTCGTGTTCTGCGCTCTCGCGATCAGCCGGCACCTCTACAAGACCACCGGCGTGACGGTCCGCCGTATCGTCCGCGCGCTGCGCCCGCTGCGTGACGTCACGATCACCATCGACGGACACGAACTCACCGCGACCACCCCGCCAACGGGGGAAGCCGCCGACATCATCGCCGCACTCCGGCCGGGCGTGGGGCACTAAACTGACACGATCCAGGTCTGATGACCCGGGCGCCGCATAGTCTCAACCGCGGCAAGACGACGAGTGGGACGAGCTTCGCCAACGACCAGCCGCTGTCGGACGAGTCAGGGGCTGAGGTCGAGGTCAGCGAATGTCAGCCCACGCCCCGAGCTGAACAGCTCTCGAAGCTCCGAGTGCGAGTACGGCCGCGACTTGCTCCGCTCGACCATCCGGATGATGTCGCGGGCGGTGATCGCTGAGCCCGCCACGCCGGCCTCGCCTTGGATGGCCTGCAGTTGGCCGGTCAAAGTGGTCTTGAACTCACTCACGACGTAGGCGAAGAACGCGAGAGGATTGTCGTCGATCGCGTACGACGGATAGTTCTTGATGTAGGCAATCATGCGGTTGCGGTGATCATGCGATGCGGAGTAGCTCTCGCCGTACGCCTTGGCATCGATGATCCCGGCATAGGCGTCGCTCTTCGACGAGATCACTACGTCCGGACGGATGCCCTGTTGCCCGATGTGCTTGGTCTTGAAGCCGAAGACGTCCCTGAATATCGACTCAGTTGCCTTCTCGAACTCCGTGGCGCGGTCGCGCGACCCGAATGCCAGCACTGCGTACTCGGTCATGAAGGTGTCGATGCCACCTGCAGGGAACTTGCGGGCGAGGATGCGATCGACGACCGTCTCTGGCAGGCCCGTCGATGTGGCGATAGCAGACGTCACCTGGGGGGTGATGCTCGTGATTATCTCGGACGTAGAGAGCGTCAGGAACGCCGTGAGGATTTGCCGTTCGGCGATGGCGGATCCGGTCACGCTCCGTGCGAGTGGATCCAGCGCGCGCGTGTCCTTCTGCTTGCCCGGCGGGAGCCCGAATCGGCGCTGATACTTCTCCTCGTCCTCGTGGTCGCGAAGAAGTGGTTTAGCCGAGTACTCGTCGATCGCGTCCTGAACGCTCTGCTCGGCGCCGGGGGCTATCTCCCAGCGGCCGCCTCGAAGCACGGTCACGAGTTGCGTGAAGCTGAGCTGGTTTCCGAACGTATTCGCGATATCGCCGAAGTTCGCCACCACCGCGTCGAAGGAGTTGGCTTTCATGCGACTCGACTTGAACATGTGCACGTAGTCGGAGGGAAGCGAGTCGTCGCCGGATGCGCGATGAGCAAGAATTCGCTCCACAACCGAGTCAACGCAGCTTTGCGCGTTGCTCTCGCCGTAGCAGATGACGATCTTGGCGATCTCCTCGGTTTCATCCAGGTAGCCGTCGAGGCGGGGGTCTGCCAGCAGTTGCAACAGGAAGACGAAGGGGCGCACTCGGAAACGCGGGTGCACGGCGGACGCCCCCGAGCCGCTGAACGCAGACGGGAACTGCGTCGACAGCACAAGCTTCGACATGATCGGCAGAGGGGGCTCTCCCTGCAGAATCGCGTCGCCGGCAAGCGTGGGCCACAGGCGGTCCTGATCATCCATGAAGATGAGGCCCAAGGACTTGAGCCATGCCCGATAGGTGCGAGCCCCGCCGCCTCGGCCGTCGCGACGCTTGCCAGGCCGCTTCAGGCCGGCGTCCTCCAACCCGGATTCGATTGCAAGCTCAATCCGCTTGTCGGGGTAGCTCCATTTTCGTGCCTCAGCATGGGTGGAGACGACTGAGAGGATCGACGCCAGTCCGCGGATGTCTCGCTTGGGCCGCGTGGCCCACCAGGTGTTGATCAAGTTGCTGACGCTCTCATGTCGGGACACTCTGCTACGAGGCTATGGGATGGCCTCCTGGAGTTCCGCAAGCTGACGCTCAATCTGGTCGGCGACGTCGTCCGGTGCCTGGTGCTCCCAGAATCGCATGACCGTCCATCCGGCGTCACTCAACGCACGATCCGTCACGCGGTCACGGGCTACGTTGCCTTCGATCTTCGGACCCCAATACCCGGAGTTGGTCTTCGGCGCGACGAAGTGCTGTGGACAACCGTGCCAGAAACAGCCGTCCATGAAGACCACAACCTTGAGGCGCGTGAAGGCAATGTCGGCCGTGCGTCTCAGCCCCGGCACGGGTCGATAGTGCGTGCGGTAGCGGCGACCGCGAGTGTGAAGGAGTGAGCGGACCGCAATCTCTGGGCCCGTGTCGCGTGCTCGGTTGGCGCGCATGGTGAGCCGGGCGTGCTCGCTGGAGGCCCAGGAATCGGGCATGTTCTGGATGCTAGGCGATTGGGGTCGGACGGGCCAATGCCATCGAACACCAACTAGCACATTTGTACGACTCATTGGAAGCATTGTCGGCAACACGCCGTAAGGTTCGATTATCTCCGGGATGCGACGCCTAGTCTCATCCCAGAAGCATCAACCGAGAGGCCGAACAGCGTGGCAGACATCGAATCCGACCAGACCGTCTTCCGACTCGGAGAGCTGTTCAGCGGCCCGGGGGGCATTGCTGCAGGCGCTCGGGAAGCGTCCAAGTCCGTGCCTGGTTACTCCATCGCTCATGCCTGGGCCACCGACTACGACAAGGACACCTGCGCGACCTACAAGCACAACTTCCAGGGCGCTAACGTCATCCACGAGGACGTCCGAAAGCTTGACATCAAGAAGCAGCTGGGTCCGATTGACGGTCTCGCCTTCGGCTTTCCCTGCAACGACTTCTCTGTGGTCGGTGAGCGGAAGGGCATCGACGGCACCTTCGGCCCGCTCTATGAGTACGGCGCACGAGTGATTGATGAGTATGCCCCGCAGTGGTTTGTGGCTGAGAACGTGGGCGGGCTGAGGAACTCGAACGACGGTATGGCGTTCGAGATGATTCTCGATCGCCTCCAGCACGCGGGAGGTCAGCGGGGCGGGTACAAGCTCTACCCTCACCTCTACAAGTTCGAGGAGTACGGGATTCCTCAGCGCCGGCATCGCATCCTCATCGTCGGTATCCGAGACGATATCGATCTCGAGTTCACGGTGCCTTCGCCTGAGCCGTATCGCGATGCGGACAACTCTGTGGAGACCGCGCTCGCCGGAATTCCGGGGTGGGCCGAGAACCAGGAGCGCACGAAGCAGAGCGACGACGTCGTCAGACGACTCAAGCACATCCTTCCCGGTCAGAATGCATTCACGGCCGACATTCCCGCGGAGCTCCAGCTCAACGTTGGTGGTGCCAAGATCAGCCAGATCTACAAGAGGCTCGAGGCGAAGAAGCCGTCCTACACGATCACGGGATCAGGTGGCGGTGGGACGCATGTCTACCACTGGGAGGAGCACCGCGCGTTGACGAATCGCGAACGTGCTCGTATTCAGACGTTCCCTGACACGTTCGAGTTCAAGGGCGGCAAGGAGAGCGTGCGTAAGCAGATCGGGATGGCGGTTCCGGTCGAGGGCGCGCGAATCGTGTTCGAGGCGGTCCTACGTACGTTCGCGCGTATCCCTTACGAGGGGATCGAGCCCAACCTGCAGCACATCGTGCCGGCTCGTCGCGTTGAGGAGGAGCGGCTGAGGGGCGCCACGGCCTAAGGTCGAGGCGTGGGAGGATCCGCGCTTCATTCCGGTCAACTGTTCGACACGGTGCTCGCCCGTTACATCGATGCGGGTGCTGACGAGATCCGCATCGTTTCGGGTTATGCCTCTCCGGAGATGTGCACGCGGTTGCTGTTGGCCGCCCGTGACCGAGGCCGGGAGATCACCATCCGATTGGTGGTCGGCATGACTGGTTACGAGGGCGTCACCCTCGACACGCATCAGGGGTTCCTCAGCGTTCAGGCCGCGCCGCCCGACGGATCGGGGCGACTGGGCGTGCAGTACGTCACTGGCGGGGTTAGCGTGCACTCCAAGCTCTTTGTCTGGATGAGGGGTCGCGACCCGCTCGATGCCTGGATGGGATCCGCCAATTTCACACAGAACGGCTTCGGCGTCGGCTTCCGAGCGGGTCGTCACCACGAGATCATGATTCCGACTGATGTCGAATCGGCGCTTCGCTACTTCGATGAGATCGAGTCGCAGTCGCTGTCGATCGATCATCCTGAAGTCGAGAACGAGATCGCTATTCACAATCGGCCGCTTCCGACATCGATCTCAATTGCGTCGTCCGAAGGGGCACAGGAGCCAGACGAAATCGAGAGGGAGTCCGTCGTGCTTCCGCTCGTCGCGCTCCGAGCGAGTCCCGAAACGAAGCGGGGTGAGGTCCATCGGCGCAGCGGACTGAATTGGGGGCAGCGGCCGGAGTACAACCGCGAACCCAATCAGGCGTATATCCCAGTGCCCGCGCAGGTCCGTCGGATGGACTTCTTCCCGCCAAAGGGAGTCGTCTTCCGAGTCAGCACGACCGACAATAAGCAGTTCCTGATGACGGTCGCGCAGGACAACAGCAAAGCTCTGGAGACTCCTCAGAACAACGCGTTCATCGGTGAGTACTTCCGTATGCGACTCGGCGTCGCGAACGGGGCGCCAGTGGGCCCGATCGATCTGTCCAACTTCGGATCTCGCTTTGTGGTGTTCTACCGCGTTGACGACGGGGATGAGGAGCCGACCTACATCATGGACTACTCGCCGGAGCACGATGCTCGGGGCGCGGAGTTCTACAACCTGTAGTCGCGCCGGGCCACGACTGACTTCCTACGTCGTGACTGCCGCGCGAACGCCGAGGAGCGCCCGGACCGGAGCGAAGCGAGGACCGGACGCACCGCAGAGCGGGCGCCCGGCAGTCACGCGCCGGCCGGAGGCCGGCCTTGAACGAGTAAAGAAAGTTCTCACAGCTCGGCGCCGCGGATGCCCTCGCCAACGTGCGGCTCGACGTTGAGGGCCTCTAGCGACGCGATCATTGTGACGCCACGCGCACCAATCCCGATACTGCTACCGGTTACCTGAATCGCGATGACGGAATCGACTATCGGTCGATTGTCTCTTCGCTAATCGGAAGCACCCGCGTCGCAGCGGAGTGGACTACCGCACGTTCTCAGGCTTTCGAACCGCGGGAATCCGCGGTTGCACCAACAGATCCTGGTTCTTTGATGGCCGCAGCGGGTGCTCGTTGCCCCGACGAGACCCTGATCGTGTCGTGGCCGCGCCGGAACCTGATGTCATCGCCCGGATCCACCGGGCCAGGACACAGGAGTTGGCAATGGCACTTCAGACAGCAATCCCGGTGAGCTTCGAGGCGTACTTCCCGCGCGGAGCGTTCGCGGTCGGCTCGGTCGAGCCCGTCGTCAAGTGGTCGGATGACGGCGAGAGGCAGGGACAGGATCTCGACAAGAACTCGGGTCATCCGCTCTGGCAGGTCCGGGTGATCGACGCCGACCCGGATGCGAAGAAGGGCCAAGGCGAGGTCACCGTCAAGATCGCGAGCATCTCGGAGCCGGTTCTGCCGCCCGAGGCAAACGGGCTACCGTTCCGGCCGGTCTACTTCGAGGGCCTGTCCGTGATCCCCTACGTCAAGGAGGGAGCTGGTCGGCCCCGCGTCGCGTACTCGCTCCGCGCAACAGAGATGAAGCCGGCTGCCAAGTCCCGCGGGGCCGAGTGATGTCGACCAATCGCGTCCCGCTCACCTGGATGGAGCTGGGTGGCCTCATTCTCAAGCGTTGGTGGTGGATGGGGCTCCTCGTGGTGCCGTTCGCTGCGATGACGCTGGCGGTTGCTCTTCAGAACCCCTCCGTCGCTGATTGGCTGGTCCTCCTGCTGGTCGGTGGGATCGTCGTCGACACGGTGCGCCTCGCACGTCATCTGCCGTCGACTTCGACTCAGCGATGGCAACGCGCGGTCGACCGTCATATCGCCGACTCGTGGCCGTCGGTCGCGCAGCATCTCGGCCTCACGGTGCGTTCAGATGGCGGAGCCGTTGCCGTAGCCGGCATCAGCCCGACGGCCTGGCAGGGGTCCACATGTGCGTTGACGGTGCGGCTTCCGGTCGGCCTTGGCCGTGACCACCTCGTCGCCCAGGCGTCTCTCATCGCTGAGGCTTTCGGAGCGCTCAGAGCGACGGTCACCGGCACCCGTATCGACGCGCTCACGTTGCGCCTCGACTATGCCGACCCGCTCGCGGAACCGTTCTCCCTCACGCCCGGCGCGAGCTGGGATGGCCGCAGTGTTCTCATGGGCCGCACCGGCGACGGGCAATCCTGGCGTCTGCGACTGGGCCCGCACACCCTCGTCGCCGGCTCGTCGGGAAGCGGCAAAGCTTCCCTTGTCTGGGGACTGCTCCTTGGGCTCGCCGACCCCATCCATCGTGGGCTGGTCGAGGTGCACGGCATCGACCGCAAAGGAGGGATGGAGCTGGCGATGGGTCGTGATCTCCTCACCCGATTTGCGACCGACGCCCCGACATCCGTTCAGCTACTCGAAGAAGCGGTCAGCGCGATGCAGGAGCGCGCCCGGGCGCTGGCAGGGACGACGCGTCAGCACGTCGCGACGTCGGACTCGCCACACATTGTGGTGCTCATCGACGAGCTCGCGGCACTCACCGCCTACGAGACAGATCGCGAGATGCTTCGGCGCGCGAACTCTGCCATCGCAACGCTCGCATCACAGGGCCGTGCTGTCGGTTACACGGTGTTCGCCTGCCTCCAGGATCCTCGGAAGGAGACGATCCCTTCTCGAGGACTCTTCACTCAGACAGTCGCGCTTCGCCTTCGGGACGCGATTGAGACAGCGATGGTGCTCGGGGAGGGGTCGGTTGCCAACGGGGCCGCCTGTCATGCGATCACTGCGTCGACGCCCGGTGTGGCCTACGTCCTACCCGATGAGGGCGGGATGCCCGTCCGCGTCCGTGCCGGCCTCGTGAGTGACCAGATGATCCGGGATGCCGCAAGCCGCTACGCGGCACCTCGTCACATCGCGGTGACCGTACCCGCAGCCCCGGAAGAAGCCCCGTCTCGAGCATCGACCCCGCGCCGCCCGCGGCGCACTACAAGAAAGGAAGCAACGTCATGAACGCTCGAACCGTTACCGCGGCCATCGTCACGGTCGCACTCACCTCGCTCACCGCGTGCACCGCCGCGTCGACCGGAGGCGCTGTGGGGAGCCAGTCTGCGCGGCCCGACGCCGCAGCGGCCAGCTGCAATCTGACGTTGGAGTGGGATCCCGGTCTGGCGCGGTATGAGGCCGGCTATGTCCCGACCGTCACGTTCCTCTCCGCGGATGATCTGCCTCGAACTCGGTACGTCGCGAGCGACGCGTGCGATCTCGCCGACATCGTCCGCTGGACGGAACTCCGCGCGGCGCGCTCTCAGCCAAGCGACGTCTGCCAGTTCGCGTGGCGGTACGACGAACTCGGCCAGGTCGACGTGTTCGCCTGCGTTACCGTCCAGAGGGTGTCATGACCTACGCCGAGGCGGCGGCTCGACGGCTGCGCAGCCCGGAGTTCGACCGATGGATGCGGGGCGCCGCGTCTACGGGCTTCTGCCACAACCCGGTACGCCTCGTCGGCGCGTCGACGACCCTCCGTCAGGACACGGGCGAGGTGCTCGGCCAGTACGCCTCAGCGAGCGAGCCCGATGGACTGACGTTCACCCGTTGCGGCAACCGCCGTGCCACGCGCTGTGCGTCCTGCAGTCATGAGTACAAGGGCGACACCTGGCACATGATCATGGCCGGCGCCGCGGGAGGGATGAAGGACGTTCCCGAGGACGTCGCCGAGCATCCCATGGTCTTCCTTACGCTGACGGCGCCGTCCTTTGGTGCGGTCCATTCGATGACCAAGGGCCGGCGCTCTGGCCGTTGTGCGCACGGCGTGCCTCTCGCCTGCCGCTGCGGGCATGACGCCGGCGACGGATGCCTCGGTGACGCCGTTTGCCCCGAGTGCTACGACTATCGCGGCCACGTCGTATGGCAGTACTACGCGCCAGAGCTGTGGCGCAGGTTCACGATCCGGCTTCGCCGCGAACTGGCACGCAGCATGGGCATGACCCAGCGGGCCGCATCCTGCATCGTCAAAGTCCAGTTCGCGAAGGTCGCCGAGTTCCAACGCCGCGGAATCGTGCACTTCCACGCGATCATCCGTCTCGACGGCGTCGACCTCGACCGTTCATACCCGGCACCACCGGCGACCGTCACGGTCGACCACCTCACGGTCGCGATCCGTGCTGCTGTTAATCGAACGTCGACTCTCGCGGAGCCACTCCCGGGGGAGCGCGAGCGACGACTCCTCACCTGGGGGCGCCAGTTCGATGTGCGGGACATCGTGCGACGCGAAGGACTCGACGGCTCCCTCTCGGATCGCGCCGTTGCCGCCTACATCGCGAAGTACGCGACCAAAGCGACGGAGGAACTAGAACCCACTGGCGGCGGTCGCGAGCACATCGCGCGCATCAAGTCCACGGTTCGGGAGTTGGCAGCTGACGTCGATCCCGACGGAGCATTCGGTCAGCTGCACCGCTGGGACGGGATGCTCGGCTTCCGCGGGCACTTCTCCACGAAGTCGCGGCGCTACTCCGTCACCCTCGGCTCGCTTCGCGGCGCTCGCCGTGCATGGCGAGTCCGTCGCCTCTTGGAGAGGGCCGCGCCGATGGACGACCTCCAAGAAGACAGCATCCTCGTCATCGGCTCGTGGGCGTATGCCGGCATGGGCTGGCTCAACGAGGGTGACCGAGCCCTCGCGACGGGGGCCGCCGACGCGGCACGTCAGTGGAGAGAAGACCGCACCCGAGATCGCAGAATCCAACCCACCGAAAGGAGTACATCATGACCATCCACGATCAGCTCGAGATCGAGCCCGCGAACGCTGACACCGAGGCGCTCGACTACCTCACGCGCCGGGAGGCTGCCGCGCTGTGCCGCGTACCGTTGTCCACCTTCGACAGCTTGCGCCGGCAGAACCGGTTCCCGTTCCCCGACGCACACATGGGCAAGCACATGCTGTGGCGTTCGGCTACCGTCCACGCGTTCCTGCAAGCGGGTGGCACTCGTGTCGCCTGAAGAGCCGCGGCGTGCCCGGATCGACCCGAAGACGCGTCGTCAGCTGCCTGAGGGCGTGCGCTTCCGTGCCGACCGCGGCAAGTATCAGGTGCGCGTCTGGGCCGTCGGCCAGAACGGCGAGTGGCGCGAGCGCAGCTTCTACGTCGAGACACTCGCCGAGGCCAAGAAGCTGAGATCTGAGACGCTCGCACGCCGATTCCCGGAGGGCAGCACGACTCTGACCGATTGGCACGCGAAGCACTGGCCCGTGATCGCGGGTAGCGTCCGCCCATCGACCGCGCGTGCGTACGAGCGAGGGTGGCGCCTCAGGGTGAAGCCGTGGCTGGGCCACGTCAAGCTCGAGAAGCTCACCGCCGGCGTGATCGAGGAAGCGATGTCGGAGTGGTCCGGGAACACCTCGACCCGGATCGACGCCTTGTCTGTCCTCAGCCGGCTCCTCGACGGAGCGGTGAGAGCGCGAATCGTCCCACTCAATCAGGCGCGGCTTGCCCGCCGACCGAGAGTCGAGTCGTCGTCGAGTCTTCGATCTCGGGCGCTGACCGCTTCAGAAGTGCAGCTTCTTCTCGCATCCGTAGAGGACGCGCACTACCGTCGGTATGTCGCCGGCCTCGTCTACACCGGAATGCGCGCCAACGAGGCGACCGCACTGCGCATCGAGGACGTCGATCTCGACCACCGCACGATCCACGTTCGACGCGCGTACAGCATCGGGGCCGACGGGAGGGGAGTGGAATTGACACCCAAAAGTCACAAGGAGCGGGATGTACCGATTCCCACGCCGCTCGTTGTGCCCCTCGTCGAAGCGATGGCGGGGAAAGCGCGGGGAGAGCTCGTCTTCACGGGTCCGCGTGGTGGGCGGATCAATGCCTCCAATGTGCGCCGCGCCCTCGACTGGAACACGCTGCGCAAGAAGCTCCGCCGTGACGACTTGCGGCTGCACGATCTGAGGCACACCCTGGCCACCCTCCTGTTCGATGCCGGCGCGTCTGCCAACGATGTCCAGGCGATCCTCGGGCACTCCAGCATGCAGATGACGGAGCGGTACAGCCGAGCGCGGTCAGACGTCGCTAAACGTGCGGCCGCGGCGATCGACTCACTCTTCGGTGGGGGTGATTCGCGGTGAGCAATACGAAATCACTCCATGAGCTGCTCGTGAGCCCGGAACACTACGCCGTCCTCGATGGCGCCCTCAGCGAGTATCGCGCGCTCGTCCTCGGGCACTGCGACGCCTTCGCGGATATGCACGAGGTCGCGTACTTCGAGCGCATGATTCGCATCGTCGACGAGCTGCGCGCGGCGCTCGAGGAAGGCTGAGGAGCCTACAGTGACCGTCGTCATTGAACGCAGGGCAGATGGAGAGTGGATCGCGCTCCGAGCGGATCGGCTGCCATCGACCGTCTGGGGCTCGAACCTTCGGGCATTCCTTCCTCGCGCGGGTTGGCAGTCGCTCAGCCGGCAGACCACCGAGCGTGCTGGGCGACAATGCGAGGTGTGCGGAATGCAGGCACCTGCGGCGCGAACCTTGGACTGCAACGAGCTGTGGTCCTTCGACGCCGAGACATCGACCCAAAGTCTGGTCGGGGGCATCGCGCTCTGCGAGTGGTGCCACCTCACCCAGCACTCCGGCCGCGCTGCCAATCTAGGCCGAGCAGAGCACGTCATCGACGTTCTCGCCCATATCAACAGATGGTCGCGTCAGCGCGCGTGGCGGGACTTCGACGAATCCGCTGAGCGTTTCCGTTCTATGTCGCGCATCGAGTGGGACCTCGATGTATCACTGCTGGCGGGTTGGATCTCTCTGGCTGAGTTTCCGGATCTCCACGTTCCAACCAGGGATAGGCGCCGCCTGGGCAACTCCTTCAACAAACAGCGCCCTTTGACGCCCGTCGAGATCGTGGGCGATACGCCCGCCGTGATCTGGGATTGGGACTCTCGCGTCGAGGTGATCGACGATTGCTGACTGGACGTGACCTGACCGCAATTGGGCAACGGGCTGTTGCGCAATTGGCTGGATGCCAATCGTCCAACGCTCCATTGGGCAATTCCGGCGGCTCTCCAACGATCACGGTCGAATCTGATGCGATGGTGATCGTCGAGCGGCCTGCTGGACAATTGTGCAACGGCCCGTTGCACATGGATCCCTCCGGCTCGACTCGCGGTGTCGGGAGCCGGCGGTAGCGTCTCAAGTGAGGGGGTCGAGCGTATGGATGCCTCGCGTTCTGAATCCGGTCAGCTGCACGCGGGCGGCGACCCTGTGCTCGTCGTCGCTCGTCAATGGGAGCGCGGTTGGGAGCTGTTCCTCGATCGCCGCGTCGTGACACAAGTGGCCAGTCTCGGCAGCGCCGAACAGCAGATCCGGGACTATCTCGACACCGTCGATCCCGAGGCTGATCACGCTCACTGGGAGATCACCGTCGCCGTCGAGAGCCATCCCAAGGGAGGCGTCGATGATCGAGCTTGAGCGACTCATGAAGCAACTCCATCGGGAGGCCAACCCTGACGCGATCTCGCGCTCCACGTCCGATGTCGAACGGGTGCGTCTTGCCCAGTCTCGAGACCTCGCCAGCGAACGCGGGGAAGCGCTGCTTCGGCGCCTCAATATCGCTGCCACCGCTGGTGCCGCCGAAGTCACGCAGGCTCACCTTGACGAGTGCCAGCTTCACCTCGATGCTGCCCGAGGTTTCGGCGAGCTGATCGGTGATATCGATGAAGCTGCGGGCTAAACCACGCAGGCATCGAGCTCGGCGAGCTGGTCGCTGATCTTCATGACTCTACGGAGTTCCAGGTACACGCCGAAGAGCGAGATCAAGACCGCCGCACCCGCCGCGACCACGCCGAAGAGGCTCCTGATATTCATTGACAGCGTGAAGAGCGTGATGACGATTGCGATCAGCGCGATTCCCGGCCCATAAAGCGCTCTCGCGTTCGCCAGGTCTCGCTCACGGACGTTGCGAACGTAGTTCAGATCGTCCGCAGATGGTGTGCCGGAACAGAGCCACTCACGCGTCAGCTTGAGGCGCTTGCCCGAGCCGGCCCGCGCGAAGTCGCGACGGTTGAGTGTGGTGTGGGGTGCGGGTTTCCGAGTGCGCATGCGCCGAACGTAGAGGTCGCTTGTCAACGGCCAGTAGGAATTGCCCATAGGCGGCCAGCGGAAGTGCCCGCTGGTGGCCAGTGGAACTGCCCATTCGCGGCCAGGAGTTCTGCCCACCGGGTTGTGGTGGCCCTGGCCGCGTGAGGCAGTCCCGCCGGGTCAGGTCATGGGGGTCACCCCCGTGCCGGCGAGGGCCTGCGCGAGGCGGATGGACTCGCCGGTGGTCTGCGCGAGGTGGGCATGGTGGAGGAGCCGGTCGACGGTCGCGGTCGCGAGGGTCTTGGGCATGAGCTCGTCGAACCCGGAGGGGTGCAGGTTCGAGCTGATCGCGATCGATCGTTTCTCGTAGGCGGCGTCGACGAGCCGGTAGAGGCCTTCCGCGGCGTCGTCGCCGACGCCGAGTAGACCGATGTCGTCAACGACGACGAGGTCGGCGCGGAGGATCCGGGCGACGGTGCGGGTGACGGTGTCGTCGACGCGGTGCGCGCGGATCAGCGCGCCGAGGTCCTCGAGCCGGAACCACGCGACGCGGAGGCCTTGTTCGACGGCGTGCTGGCCGAGCGCTTCGAGGAAGAACGTCTTCCCTGTCCCGGCGGGCCCGCAGATCACGAGGTTCTCCCGCCGGTGCACCCATTCCAGGGTCCGCAACGCCTGCTGGGTCGGCGCCGGGATCGTCGACAGGGACTGGTCCCAGGAGTCGAAGGTCTTCCCGGTGGGGAACCCGGCGGCCTTGCGGCGGGCGGCGAGCATGGACCGGGACCGGCCGGCGATCTCGGCGTCGAGGAGTGCTTTGACAACCTCCGCGGGTTCCCAGCGTTGTGCCCTTGCGGTCGCGAACACGTCGGGTGCGATGCCGCGGGCGTAGGGCATCTTCAGCTGCCGCATGGTCTGCTCCAACTCGGCCGGGATCGGCGGGGCGGCAGGGGTCGCGACGCTCACAGCTCGTCCTCCTCGTCCGTCGCGATGATCTCGACGACGGGGACGATCACACCCCGCGGCTGGCCGATCGCGGCCCACCCGGACGTGCCCTGCGCGAGCGACCGGGTCTCCGACGCCGCCCTCGCCGGCGTCGCGGTGATCCGGCTGCCGAGGATCGACGTGAGATCACCGGTATCGAACCGGCCATACGCGGCTGCGGTGCCGAGGGTTTCGTCGACGACCTCGATCCCGTGGATCCGGGCGAGCTGGACGGCTTCCCGCATCTTCTGGTTCATCCGCTGCGTCCCGGCCGCTGCGGCCTCGAGCAGCCAGGCCGCGGCGCCGTGACCGATACCGAGGAACTCCGCCTCCTCGGTGCTGCGGGCCTTGATCGTGTAGTCGCCGGGAACCTTCACCCCGGCTGGGCGGGGAAGTGGGCGTCGTCGATCCTGGGGGTCCCGGGGCGGGCGCGGTCGTGTCGGGCGACCTCGACGGGCCCGTCGATGCCGTGGTGGACGATCACGACCCGCTCGGAGTCAGCGGCGCCCTGGACACGGACGAACACCTCCGCGCCCATCAGCAGGTGCGGGACGGAATACTGCCCGTTCTCGAACGCGACCATCGGCGTGTTCTCCCCGACCCGCCGGGACACTCCGAACGCGATGGTGTGAGCACGACCCGGGACCGGGTGCAGCCGCTGCTGCTCCTCAGCGAGCATCTCGACCGGGCGCCGCTTGGTGACCCGGTGCTCCCGCCCGTTGACGTCGTCCATGAACGCGTCGCAGGCCGCCTCGAGTTCGCCGAATGAGGCGTACTGGTCGCGGAGGTTCGCATCGGTGGGCACCAGGTCCGCTTTCGCGAGCTTCACCGACGCTTCCGCGCCACCCTTCGAGGCCGGGTCCGCGGGCTGACAGGTCAGCACCGTGACCCCGTAATGCGCGGCGAACGACACCGTCTGCGCGTTGCGGACCGGGACCCCCGCGATATGCATCGTGGTGACCGTCTTCTCGTTGTCGGTGAGGACATACGTCGGCGCGCCCCCGACCGCCCGGAACGTCCGATCCAACGCGGCGAACACGCTCGGGAGGGTCTTGTCGCGGATCGGGATCACCACCCGGAACCGACTGAACGCGAGCCAGGCGACGAACAGCACCGTCTTCACCCCGCCGACCACGGGCCCGTCGCCGAAGTCGTACTGCAACCACAGCCCCGGCTCGGTGACCCACGGCCGATGCACCCGACGGTTCCCCGCCCGCCACGACGCCTTCACCGCAGCGACCGCCCGCCTGGTCGACCGCTCCGACCCTTCGAACCCGATCGAGGTCAGCACCTCGTGGACCTTGTCGGCCCGAACCTTGCCCTTCGTCTTCTCGACCAACTCCTCGACCTTCGGCAGGAACTCGTCGATGACGCGCGGCCTGCGCGCCGCAGCGCCGACAGGCCGGCCCGCGTCCCGCGCCGCGACATACGCGGCGACCGTGTGATGAGAGCAACCCGCGAGCTGCCCCGCAGCCCGATACGACCCCGTCGCATCGAACGCTTCCAGAATCTCCATGACTTCTCCGTCAGACTTCAACACAGCCCCTTCCCGGGCGACGACGACCTAAGCACCCGTCATCGAACCGGGAAGGGGCCCCACCATCGCGACGACGCGCGGGGCGGAACCATCAGACGTGGGCAGAACTCATGGCCACCAACGGGCAGTTCTCCTGGCCACCTACGGGCAGGTCTCGTGACCGCCTACGGGCAGTTTCCCATGGCCACCGACAGTCGCTTCGGACATCGGAATCGCGGACTCCCGGCCCATTCCCGGCCCAACGGCGTCGCGAGCGAAGGTCGTTGGCATCCGCCACAGCCGTTTCGACTCGCTGCGCTCGCTCAACGACCAGGCGATCGAGGCCGGACGCAGGAGCAGAAAAACCTCCCCTCATCAGGGCAAAGCAAAACCCCCGCCATGTAGAAGCTAGGCGAGGGTTTCTGGGACCGTTGTAACGACGGTCCGTGTGGCTCCGACGGGCGTCGATCCCGTGACCTCACGATTTTCAGTCGTGCGCTCTACCAACTGAGCTACAGAGCCGCATGGCGAGAGCCATGTCCTAGACGAAAGGCCCTCTTCAAAGAAAGGGCCCGTCGCTTCAGAGCGACCCTGACGGGACTTGAACCCGCGACCTCCGCCGTGACAGGGCGGCACGCTAACCAACTGCGCTACAGGGCCATGCATATTCAATTGTGTGTCGGAGAGTGACCCCAACGGGATTCGAACCCGTGCTACCGCCGTGAAAGGGCGGCGTCCTAGGCCGCTAAACGATGGGGCCGAGCGAACCCGGAGGCTCATTCTTACCGACGCTCAAGCATACGAGATAGTCCACTGATTCGGAAATCGAGGGCGTGGGATGCCGGTGGAGAGACAACCGGCGACGAGGATGGCCAGGCGGATGCCCCGTGCCGCCGCCCGAATCGACCCTGGGCGGACGTGACGAATGTTGTTAGTGTGGCGTGTGTTGTCCGTGTGACAAGTGCGACCCGACACCGCGACGAGAGGGAGCGACGACGTGCAGCTCGACGAGCAGATTTCGCCCGAGGACTGCGGCTGCGCGCCCACCCCCCGTGAACAGCGCGCCCTCCGCAACCCGATGAGCCGCCGCATGGCGCTCGGCCTGGGTGGCGTCGGCATCCTGAGCCTCGGTGCGCTGGGACTCACCGTCGCGCCCACCGCGTTCGCCGCCGACTACCCCTCGTGGGACGACGTGCAGCGCGCCAAGAACAACGAGGCCGCGAAGGCCAGCGAAGTCTCCCGCATCGAAGGGCTCATCGCCTCGCTGCAGGCCGACGTCGCCGCCAAGCAGGCCGAAGCCGAGCGCCTCGCCGGCGAATACCTCGCCGCCCAGGAGGCGTACGAGACCGCCGCCGCCCAGGCCGAAGAACTCCAGGCCCAGGCCGACGCCGAAGACGCCCGCGCGAAGGAGACCGCCGGCAAGCTCGGCCGCCTCGCCGCGCAGCAGTACCGCTCCGGCGGCGACGACGCCGCCCTCGAGCTCTTCTTCTCCGGTTCCGCGGCGACCGCCGACGACCTCCTCGCCAAGCTCGGCACCATGGACCGCCTCGTCGCCGCCAACCAGGGCGTCTACGCCGACGCCGTGGGCGCGCGCGACAACGCCAAGAACCTCAGCAACCAGGCCCAGGTCGCCCGCGACGAGCGCGACCGGCTGCAGAAGGAAGCCGAGCAGAAGATGCTCGCCGCGCAGGATGCCGCGGTCGCAGCCCAAGCCGCACTCGACGCCCAGAACGCCAACCTCGATACCCTGCAGGCGCAGCTCGCGGCCCTGAAGGACACCACCGCCAAGACGATCGCCGACTACCAGACCGGCGTCGAGGTGCGTCGTCGCGAAGAAGAGGCCCGCAAGGCCGCCGCCGCAGCGGCCGCCAAGAAGGCCGCCGAAGAGGCCGCGGCGGCAGCCGCCGCGGCTGCCGCAGCCGGTGGCGGTGGCGGCGGCGGAAGCAGCGGCGGATCGGGCGGCCAGGCCGGCACCAGCGGCTGGGTGCGCCCGGCATCCGGATACATCAGCTCCTGGTTCGGCAACCGCGGCACCATCTGCGGCAACGGCTACTGCACCACCGGTCACCGCGGCATAGACTTCGCGACCAGCTGCTGGTCGCCGATCTATGCGGCCGCCTCGGGCCGGGTCATCGTGGCGCAGAAGCTCAGTTCGTGGGGCAACTACGTCAAGATCCAGCACGGCGACGGCACCGTCACCGCCTACGCGCACATCGCCGACGGCGGCTACAACGTCGGCGTCGGCCAGTCGGTCGGCGCGGGCCAGGTCATCGCCTACGTCGGCAACACCGGCGCGTCCAGCGGCTGCCACCTGCACTTCGAGGTGTGGATCGGCGCGGACCGCATCGACCCGGCACCGTTCCTGCGCGCCCGCGGCATCTCCGTCTAGGCCCGGCGCCTGGGCGCATCCCCGCTTGCCGCCCGAGAAACGACGAAGGGCGGATGCCACGGCATCCGCCCTTCGCGTCGACGTGACGTCAGATGGTCTTCGGTGCGTGGCCCTCACCCTGCGTGGCGGTCTGCGCGCCCTCGGCCTGGAAGCGCTCGAACGCTTCCGACACGAGACGCTCCGCCTCGGCGGCCCCGGCCCACTGGTCCACCTTGACCCACTTGCCCGGCTCGAGGTCCTTGTAGTGCTCGAAGAAGTGGTTGATCTCGCCCTTGGTCCACTCGTCGAGGTCGTCGACGTCCTGGATGTGCGCCCACCGCGGGTCCTTCGCCAGCACCGCGACGACCTTGTCGTCGCCGCCGGCCTCATCGAGCATCTTCAGCACGGCGACTGGACGGACCTTCGCCATGACGCCCGGGTACAGGTCGCGGTCGAGCAGCAGCAGCACATCGAGCGGGTCGCCATCCTCGCCCAGAGTGTCCTCGAAGAAGCCGTAGTTGGCGGGGTAGCCCATCGGCGTGAAGAGCACGCGGTCCAGGAACACCCGTCCGGTGCCGTGGTCGACCTCGTACTTGACGCGGCTGCCGCGCGGAATCTCGATGACGGCGTCGTATGCGCCCATGCTGGTGCTCCTTCGGAAGAACGGGTGGATGCCGGGAATAGCCTAGTCGCGGCGCCCGCGCGGGCCGTATTCAGTCTGGCCGCGTGCGGGGGCGCGCGCCGGCCGCGTGGTTCCGGGGTCGCCGCGCCGCCGGGCCCGCGTCCAGACTGAGTTACGCCCGCCCGCCCGCGCCGCCCGCCGCCAGCCCGTCGCCGTTACGCCCGCCCGCACCGCGGCACTTGCCGGTAGCTCGCGCCGCCGCCGCACCCCCGCGCACCCCCGCGCACCCACCGGTAGCCCAGCCCGCCCCGCCCCGCGCACCCGCCGGTAGCCCACCCGCCGCCGGTACCGTGGAGGTATGGACCACCGCCCGAGCCTCGACCCCGCCGTCGCTGCGATCCGCCGGGCGGTGCGCGCGGCTCTCGCCACCGTCGAGGGACCGGTCCTCGTGGGGCTGTCGGGGGGAGCGGACTCGCTCGCGCTCGCGGCGGCCGTCGCCTTCGAAGCGCCGAAGGTAGGGCTCCCGGCATCCGCCGCGGTCATCGACCACGCCCTGCAACCCGGCTCGCACCGCGTCGCCGAGCGGGCCGCCGAGGCGGCGGAGTCGCTGGGGCTTCCCGCCCGCATCATCCGCGTCGACGTCGGCACGGAGGGCGGGCCCGAAGCCGCCGCCCGCGCCGCCCGCCGGGTCGCGCTTCTCGACGCCGCCCGTGACGCCGGCGCCGAGGCGGTGCTCCTCGCGCACACGCTCGACGACCAGGCCGAGACCGTCCTCATCGGCCTCGCGCGCGGATCCGGCGCCGCGAGCCTCGGCGGCATGGCCCCCGACCGCACCGAGGACGGCATCCGCATCCTCCGTCCCCTCCTCGACGTGCGTCGCGCCGCGACCCGCGCGGCCTGCCTCGCCCAGGGTCTGCCGCCGTGGAGCGATCCGCACAACCTGGACCGGCGGTTCCTCAGGGTGCGCGTCCGTCAGGACGTGCTGCCGGTCCTCGAGGCCGAGCTCGGCCCCGGCGTCGCGGAGGCGCTCGCGCGCACCGCGGACCAGTTGCGGGAGGATGCCGAGGCCTTCGCCGACATGATCGACGAGACCATCGAGGACATCGTCGAGCACGCCGAGGCCGGCATCGCCGTCTCCGTGCCCGCCCTCGCCGCCAACCCGCCGGCGCTGCGGCACCGCATCATCCGCCACGTCGTCGCCAGCGAGTTCGGCGAGAGTCTGAGCCGCGCGCAGACCCTCGAGGTCGCGCGCCTCGCGACCGACTGGCACGGCCAGGGACCGATCGACCTGCCCGGATGCCGCGCGCACCGTGCCGGCGCTCGCATCGTCTTCGCGGCTCGCTGACGGCGTCGGGCAGGCGATGCCTCGCCTAGACTCTGTGCATGCGCGCCGCCGAGATCTCGGACCAGCTGACCACCGTCCTCGTCACCGAGGAGCAGATCCACGCGAAGCTCGAGGCGCTCGCCCGCCAGGTCGAGAGCGACTACGACGGCAAAGAGCTGCTGCTGGTCGGGGTGCTCAAGGGAGCGGTCATGGTCATGGCCGACTTCGCCCGGCAGCTCAAGCGCGAGGTCACCATGGACTGGATGGCTGTCTCGTCCTACGGCGCCGGCACGAAGTCGAGCGGCGTCGTGCAGATCCGCAAAGACCTCGACACCGACCTCACCGGCAAGCACGTCCTGATCGTCGAGGACATCATCGACTCCGGCCTCACGCTCTCGTGGCTGCTCGAGAACTTCGCCTCCCGCGGTGCGGAGTCGATCGAGATCCTGGCGCTGCTGCGCAAGCCCGAGGCCGCAAAGGTCGAGATCGACTGCCGCTACGTCGGCTTCGACATCCCCACCGACTTCGTCGTCGGCTACGGGCTCGACTACAACGAGCGCTACCGCAACCTGCGCGATGTCGCGGTGCTCGCCCCGCACATTTACAGCTGACGCTGGGCGGTCCCTGAGCTTGTCGAAGGGCGGTCCCTGAGCCTGTCGAAGGGCGGTCCCTGAGCCTGTCGAAGGGCGGTCCCTGAGCCTGTCGAAGGGTTCGCCTGTGGCGAATGCACAGACCCCACATAGTCGCGCCGCGATAGCCTGAGCGGATCATGGACTTCAAGAAGCTCACGCGCAACCCGTTCCTGTACGTGTTGCTCATCGGCGCCCTCCTGCTGATCGGCATGTCGCTGATCTCGACGCTCACCGGCGCGAAGCAGATCACGACGCAGGAGGGTCTCACGCTCCTCAAGGGCGGGACCGTCACCGAGGTCACCAACACCGACGGCGATCAGCGGGTGGACATGACGCTCTCCGACGCGTACGAGGGCGCGACGCAGGTGCAGTTCTACTACGTCGGCGCCCGCGCCGACGAGGTGCTCTCCGCGATCGACGCGGCGGCCCCCACGGACGGCTTCAACGACGTCGTGCCGCGGACGACCTTCTTCGAGTCGCTGCTGTCGCTGCTCATCCCGATCCTGCTGCTGGGCGTGCTGTTCTGGTTCTTCTTCTCGGCCGCGCAGGGCGGCAACAGCAAGGTCATGCAGTTCGGCAAGTCGCGCGCGAAACTCGTCACGAAGGAGACCCCGACGGTCACCTTCGGCGACGTGGCCGGTGCCGACGAGGCCATCGAGGAGATGCAGGAGATCAAGGACTTCCTGAAGGATCCCGCGAAGTTCCAGGCCGTCGGCGCCCGCATCCCGAAGGGCGTGCTGCTGTACGGCCCTCCCGGAACCGGCAAGACCCTGCTCGCCCGCGCCGTCGCAGGCGAAGCAGGCGTGCCGTTCTACTCGATCTCGGGCTCCGACTTCGTCGAGATGTTCGTCGGCGTCGGCGCCAGCCGCGTGCGTGACCTGTTCAATCAGGCCAAGGAGAACGCCCCGGCGATCATCTTCATCGACGAGATCGACGCCGTCGGCCGCCACCGCGGCGCCGGCATGGGCGGCGGCCACGACGAGCGGGAGCAGACGCTCAACCAGATGCTCGTCGAAATGGACGGCTTCGACCCCAAGGCATCCGTCCTCGTCATCGCGGCGACGAACCGTCCCGACATCCTCGACCCGGCGCTGCTGCGCCCCGGCCGTTTCGACCGCCAGATCGGCGTCGACGCGCCGGATCTGAAGGGCCGCCAGAAGATCCTCGAGGTGCACGGCCGCGGCAAGCCGCTCTCGCCCTCGGTCGACCTCTCGGTCATCGCCCGCAAGACCCCGGGCTTCACCGGCGCCGACCTCGCCAACGTCCTCAACGAGGCGGCGCTGCTGACGGCCCGCTCCAATGCGCAGCTGATCGACATGCGCGCGCTCGACGAGGCCATCGACCGCGTCATCGCCGGTCCGCAGCGCCGGACCCGCGTGATGAAGGACAAGGAGAAGCTCATCACCGCCTACCACGAGGGCGGCCACGCCCTCGTCGCGGCGGCGATGAACCACTCCGACCCGGTCACCAAGATCACGATCCTGCCGCGCGGCAAGGCCCTCGGCTACACGATGGTCATGCCGCTGGAGGACAAGTACTCCGTCACCCGCAACGAGCTGCAGGACCAGCTCGCGTGGGCGATGGGCGGCCGCGTCGCCGAGGAGATCGTCTTCCACGACCCCACCACCGGTGCCAGCAACGACATCGAGAAGGCCACCGGCATCGCCCGCAAGATGGTCACCGAGTACGGCATGACCACCGAGGTCGGGCCCGTCAAGCTCGGCCAGTCCTCCGGTGAGGTGTTCATGGGCCGCGACATGGGTCATGGCCGTGACTTCAGCGAGCGCGTCGCCGAGCGCGTCGACCAGCAGGTGCGCGACCTCATCGAACAGGCGCACAACGAGGCGTACGAGGTGCTCAACGCCAACCGCGACATCCTCGACAAGCTCGCCCTCGCGCTGCTCGAGAAGGAGACGCTCGACCACCTCGAGATCGCCGAGATCTTCACCGACGTCACGAAGCTGCCGCCACGCCCGCAGTGGCTCTCGAGCCAGGAACGCCCGGTGTCGATGCTGCCCCCGGTCGACGTGCCGCGTCGCCACGAAGCGGGGCTGGCCGCCGCATCCGTCGCCGATCCGGCTCCGCAGCCGGAATCCGCGCCGCAGCGGCGCCCGAGCGGGCAGGCGCGACCCGCGACCGCCTAGGCTCGAGACGTGGCCGTCGATCGAGACCGCGTCGCCGCAGCCGTGCGCGACATCCTCGCGGCGATCGGGGAGGACCCCGATCGTCCGGGGTTGAAGGCGACCCCGCAGCGCGTCGCGGACGCGTACGCGGAGTTCTTCGCGGGGGTGGGGGAGGATGCCGCGGCCCCACTCGCGCACACGATCTCCGTCTCCCGCGGGCCGGCGCCGGACACGCTGCCCTCCGGCGCGGTGCTGCTGCGAGACATCCGCTTCCGCTCGGTGTGCGAGCACCACCTGCTGCCGTTCGCGGGCCGGGCGCACATCGCGTACCTCCCGGGTGAACAGGTCGTCGGGCTCGGCGCGCTGCCGAAGGTGGTCGACACCCTCGCATCCCGCCCGCAGGTGCAGGAGCGCCTCGGCGAGCAGGTCGCCGACACCATCGCCGGCGCGCTCGACGCGCGCGGGGTGCTCGTGGTGCTCAGCGCCCACCACGAGTGCGTCACAATGCGGGGCGGACGTCAGCCGGATGCCGCGACCGTCACGATCGCCGCACGCGGCGACCTGGCCGAACCCGCCGCCCGCGCCGAGATCATGATGCTCCTGACCGGAGCCGGGTCATGACGGCGGTGCGACCGTGACGCTCATCATGGGCATCGTCAACGTCACCCCCGACTCGTTCAGCGACGGCGGACGCTACCTCGACGCGGATGCCGCGGTCGCCCACGGCCGCGCGCTGCGCGCCGCGGGGGCCGACCTCCTCGACGTCGGCGGGGAGTCCACGCGCCCGGGCGCGGCGCGCGTCGACCCCGACATCGAGCGCGCGCGGGTGCTCCCGGTGGTCGCCGCGCTCGCCGCCGACGGCGCCGTGGTCAGCATCGACACGATGAACGCCGCCACCGCCCGCGCGGCGGTCGACGCGGGCGCACGCATCGTCAACGACGTGTCAGGCGGACTCGCCGACGCCGACATGCTGCCGGTGGTCGCGGCTTCCGGCGCCGACGTCGTGCTGCAGCACTGGCGCGGGCGCTCCGCCGACATGTACGCCGATGCCGACTACGGCGACGTCGCGCGAGATCTCACCGTCGAGCTCGGCAATCGGATCCGCACGGCGGCCGCCGCCGGGATCTCACCCGACCGGGTGATCCTCGATCCGGGCATCGGCTTCGGCAAACGCGGCCCCCAGAACTGGCAGGCGCTGCGGGGACTTGACCGCATCGTCGCGCTCGGGCCGCGGGTGCTCGTCGGCACGAGCCGCAAGCGCTTCCTCGCGGAGGCTCTCGACTCCGACCCCGCCGCGGTGTCGCGCGAGCGGCGCGACCTCGCGACCGCCGTGACGAGCGTGCTCGCGGCGCAGGCCGGGGCGTGGGCGGTGCGCGTGCACGATGTCGCCGCGACCCGCGACGCGCTGCGGATCGCCCGCGCCTGGCGAGAGGGAGGGGAGTGAGCGATGGATGCCGCCGATGAGATCACGCTGACGGGGGTGCGGGCCTTCGGGTACCACGGCGTCTACGACGAGGAGCGTCGGCAGGGGCAGGAGTTCACCGTCGACGCGACGCTGCACCTCAGCACGACGCGCGCTGCCGAGACCGACGACGTGGCCGACACGATCCACTACGGCGAGGCGGCCGAGCGGATCGCGGCCATCGTCTCGGGCGCGCCCGTCAACCTCCTCGAGACCCTCGCCCAGCGCATCGCCGACGAGCTGCTGAGCCGCGACATCGTGCGCATGGTCACCGTCACCGTCCACAAGCCCCAGGCGCCCATCCCGGTGCCGTTCGGCGACGTGTCCGTCACGATCCGCCGCGCGCGGCCCGCGGCGCCGTCCGCTCCGATCGGGGCTGCCCGGTGAGCCGCCGCCTCGCGCAGGGTTACCACGGCGTCGCCCCGGCATCCGCCCCCGTCGAGACCGTCGCCGTCGTCGCGCTGGGCGCGAACCTCGGCGACCGGGCCGCCACGCTCGACGCCGCCGTCGCCGACCTCGCGCGGATGCCGCTGACCACCGGCATCCGCGTCGCCGAGCCGATCGAGACGGTCGCCCTCACGCCGTCGGGGCCGGATGCCGCCGCGCCCGCCTACCTCAACACCGTCGCTCTCGTCACGACGCGGCTCGCGCCGTCGGTGCTGCTGTCGTTCCTCCACGCGATCGAGGAGCGCCACGGCCGTCCGCCGCGCCGCGCCGGCGATGCGCGCTGGCAGGACCGCACCCTCGACCTCGACCTCATCGCCTACGGCGACGTCCGCTCCGACGATCCCGCGCTGACCCTGCCGCACCCCCGCGCGGCGGAGCGCGACTTCGTGCTGGAGCCGTGGCTGCGTGTCGACCCCGACGCGGTGCTCCCCAGCGCCGGGCGGGTCGCCGACCTGCGCGCGCGCCTGGCCGGTCACGACGAACCGAGGTCCTCGTGAAGCGCACGGGTGCGGGGGTCCTGATCGCCGCCGTCGCGATCGGGGTCATCGTCGGCTTCGGCATCGACCAGCTGCTCACCGCGGTCGGCCGGCCGACGTTCACGCCGTCGCTGCTGCTGCCGGTGCTCCTCGTGCTGCTCGGCGTCGCCCTCGTGCTGTTCGCCCTGCCGATCCGCCGCGCCATCGTCGGCACCCACACGCGACCGCTCGACCCGTTCCGCGCCGTGCGCGTCGCGATGCTCGCGAAGGCCTCGAGCATCGTCGGCGGCATCGTCGCGGGTGTCGCCGGCGGGCTGCTGGCGTTCCTGCTGACGCGGCCGGTCGCCCCCTCGTTAGGCTCGACGGGTGCCGTGATCGCGGCGATCGTCGGCGGCCTCGTGCTCGTGGCCGCCGGGCTCTATGCCGAGCACCTGTGCACCATTCGGAAGGACGACGATGACGACCAGCCCGGACCTCCCTCACCCCCCGAGCCCGGACTCGGCCTCTCCCACCACGACTGACGCGCTGGAGACGGCGCCCGACGCCGCGGGCGCCGCGACGGCGCTGGATGCCGGGACGTACGACACGATCCTCGAGCCGCGCGGTGCGGGACGTCTGCCGCTCGGAGACGGGGTCTGGCACCAGATCTCGCGCAACTACGTCATCGTCCAGCTCATCTCGACGGTCGCCTTCCTCGCGCTGATCGTCGCCGTCGCGCTCGTCGTCGGCCTCGTGCTGCATCAGCCGTGGGTGTGGATCCCCGCCGGCGTCGTCGCCGTCATCACGCTGTGGACGCTCGCGATCCTGCCGCGTCAGGCGCGCTCGATCGGATACCAGCTGCGCGAGGACGACCTGGTCTTCCGCCGCGGCATCCTCTGGCAGCGCATGGTCGCCGTCCCGTACGGCCGCATGCAGCTGGTCGACATCACGCACGGCCCGCTGGATCGCGGGTTCGGGATCGCGCAGCTCAAGCTCGTCACCGCCGCCGCCGCGACCGGCGTCACCATCCCGGGCCTCACCCAGGCCGCGGCCGAACAGCTGCGCGACACGCTCATCGCGGTGGCCGAGACCCGACGGACCGGGCTGTGACCGACCCGTCGGCCGTCGCCGACGTCCGCTCGCCGCTCAGCGACGGCGAGTGGCACCGCCTGCACCCGCTCACCCCGGTGCTGCGCGGGGGACTGTTCCTCGTCGTCGTGATCGGCATCGTCATCGCGAACCTGCGCGACCGGGTGATCGGGTGGCTCATCCCCGGCTTCAGCGACTTCGAGCAGTACGAGGGCGACCCGGTGGACTACGTCGTGTCCAACAACCTGATCGTCGTGGCGGGGCTCGTGATCCTCGCGGTGCTCGCGCTGCTGCTCGGCTGGTTCTACGTCTCGTGGCGATTCCACACGTTCCGCATCACCGGTGACGACGTGGAGGTGCGCACCGGCATCCTGTTCCGCACGCATCGCCGGGCTCCGCTGGATCGTGTGCAGGGCGTCAACCTCACCCGCCCGATGATCGCGCGACTGCTCGGCGCGGCCAAGCTCGAGGTCGTCGGGGCGGGGCTCGACGCGAACGTCAAGCTCGAGTACCTCTCCACGCCCAACGCCGAGGCGGTGCGCGCCGACATTCTGCGCCTCGCCTCGGGCCGCCAGCTCGCCCAGGCCCAGGCCGCGCACGAGTCCGGCGCGCTGCCGCGCACGCGTGCCGCCGCTGCGGCCGTGACCGCGGGCCTCACCGGGCTGATCGATGGCGCCGAGCAGCCGGTCGAAGAGCCGGCATCCGTCGTGCACATCCCGCCGGGACGGCTGATCGCCTCGCACCTGCTGTCGGGCGCCACGATCGGGCTGCTCGTGCTGATCACGATCGTCATCGTCGGCGCGGTCGTCGGAACGCCCTGGGTGCTCTTCACCATCGTCCCGACCATCATCGGTTTCGGTGCGTACTGGTTCCGCTCGATCACGCGGTCGCTGCGGTACTCGATCGCCCCGACCTCGTCGGGCGTGCGCATCACGTTCGGCCTGTTCACGACGATCACCGAGACGTTGCCGCCGGGCCGTGTGCACGCGTTCGAGATCCGTCAGCCGGTGATGTGGCGCGGCTTCGGATGGTGGTCGATCCGCGTCAACCGGCTGTCGGGACGGTCGGCGACCGACACGCAGTCGCAGCAGTTCGCCGAGGTGCTGCCCGTCGGCACGCAGGCCGATGTGGAGCGGGTGCTGCGTCTGTTCCTGCCGGGGATCTCGCCCGAGCAGTGGCAGGAGCTCGTGACCAACGGACTGCTGGGGCCGGCGGCGGGCGACCCGTACACCACGACGCCGCGACGCGCGCGCTGGCTGCGGCCGCTGTCGTGGCGGCGCAACGGGTTCCTCCTCACCCCCGACGCGCTGCTGCTGCGTCACGGCGTGTTCTGGCGGTCGCTGGTCATCCTGCCGCTCGCGCGACTGCAGTCGGTGCGGATCTCGCAGGGGCCGGTCGATCGCGCTCTGCGGGTCGCGAACCTCACCGGCCACACGGTGCTGGGCCAGGTCTCGGGCACGCTCGGGATCGTCGACCGCGACGACGCGTACGCGGTGTGGCAGCAGGTGGCGAAGGATGCCGTGGCCGCCGCGGCCGGCGACCGCTCGCACCGCTGGGACGCGGAGGTGGAGGTCGGCGCGGATGCGGCGGCTGCGGGGGTTGCGGGGGTTGCGGGTGCGGCGGGGGTTGCGGGAGCGGATGCCGTGGACTCCGGAGCGGGCGCATGAGCGGGGCGAGCCGGCTCGGGGTCGGGGTCATCGGCGCGGGACGCGTGGGACCCGTGATCGGTGCGGCGCTCGCGGGCGCGGGCCACGCCCTGCTGGGCATCACAGCGGGATCCGACCCGGAGCGGGTCGCGGCGATCCTGCCCGGGGTGCCGGTGCTCGACGCGGACGAGATCGTCCGCCGCAGCGAGCTGGTCGTCATCGCGGTGCCGCATGACGAGCTGCCGGGGCTCGTGGCGGGCCTCGCCGAACTCGACCAGTGGCAGACCGGTCAGCTGGTGCTGCACACCGACCCGTCGTGGGGGACGGACGTCCTCGCGCCGGCGGCGCGGCGAGGGGCGATTCCGCTGGCGGTGCACCCCGCGGTGACCTTCACGGGAACGAGCATCGATCTGCGCCAGCTGCACGACGCCTTCGCCGCGGTCACCGCGCCGCCGGCCGTGCTGCCGATCGCCCAGGCGCTCGCCGTCGAACTCGGATGCGAGCCCGTCGTGATCGCCGAGGCCGACCGCCCCGCCTACGGCGAAGCCATCGCCACGGCGGCCGAGTTCTCGGCATCCATCGTCCGCCAGTCCACCGCGCTACTGCGTCAGGCCGGAGTGGAGGAACCGGGGCGATACCTCTCCGCGCTCGTCCACTCCGCCGTGGACCGCGCGCTGCAGGACGGCGCCCCGCCCGTCCCCGACGTCTGACTCGGCGGCGCGTGAGGGGCGTGCAGGCCCGCTCGGTAGAATCGAACGTCGATTCCGAGGAGCCCCCGTCACCATGAGCGAGACCACGTCAGCAGTGTCCAGCGAACAGGCGGGCGACCTCGCCGCCGAGGACGTGCACGAGCAGAAGGCCGTGCGGCTGGCCAAGCGCGAACGGCTGCTGGCCGAGAGGGCGGATGCCGCCGGTGGCGCCTATCCCGTCGCGGTCCCCGTGACCGACACGATCGCCCAACTGCGCACCCGCTACGCGGAGCTGGAACCGGGCGCCGAGACGGGTGTCACCGCCTCCGTCGCGGGACGCGTCGTCTTCAGCCGCAACACCGGTAAGCTCTGCTTCGCATCGCTGCAGGCGGGCGACGGCAACCGCATCCAGGCCATGGTGTCCCTCGCCGAGGTCGGTGAGGAGTCGCTGCAGGCGTGGAAGGACCTCGTGGACCTCGGCGACCACGTCTCGGTCACCGGCCAGGTCATCTCCAGCCGCCGCGGCGAGCTGTCGATCATGGTCACCGACTGGGCCATCGCGTCGAAGGCGCTGCTGCCGCTGCCGAACCTCTACACCGAGCTCAGCGAGGAGAGCCGGGTCCGCTCGCGCTTCCTCGACCTCATCGCCCGCGATCAGGCCCGCGACACCGTGATCGCCCGCGCCAAGGTCAACGCGAGCCTCCGGCAGACCTTCGCCGCGCACGGCTTCCTCGAGGTCGAGACGCCCATGCTGCAGGTGCAGCACGGCGGCGCGGCGGCGCGTCCGTTCGTCACGCACTCCAACGCCTTCGACGCCGACCTCTACCTCCGTATCGCGCCCGAGCTGTTCCTCAAGCGCGCCGTCGTGGGCGGCATCGACCGGGTCTTCGAGATCAACCGCAACTTCCGCAACGAGGGCGCCGACTCCACCCACAGCCCCGAGTTCGCGATGCTGGAGGCCTACCAGGCGTACTCCGACTACAACGGCATCGCCGACCTCACGCAGGAACTCATCCAGCAGGCCGCCGTCGCCGTCGCCGGGTCGACCACCGTCACATGGGCCGACGGCGCCGAGTTCGACCTCGGCGGCGAGTGGGACCGCATCTCGATGTACGACTCGCTGTCCGCGGCATCCGGTCGCATCATCGCGCCGGAGACGTCGATCGACGAGCTGCGCGCGCTCGCCGCCGAGGTCGGCGTAGAGGTCCCCGAGAAGGTCGCGACGCACGGCAAGTACGTCGAAGAGCTGTGGGAGCACTTCGTCAAGGACGGGCTCGAGCGCCCGACGTTCGTCATGGACTTCCCGCTCGACACCAGCCCGCTCGTCCGTGAGCACCGCTCGATCCCGGGCGTCGTGGAGAAGTGGGACCTCTACGTCCGCGGCTTCGAGCTCGCCACCGGCTACTCCGAACTCGTCGACCCGGTGATCCAGCGGGAGCGGTTCGTCGAGCAGGCGAAGCTCGCCGCGCGCGGCGACGACGAGGCCATGCGCGTGGACGAGGAGTTCCTGCGCGCGCTCGAGCACGGCATGCCGCCCACGGGTGGCATGGGGATGGGCATCGACCGGCTGCTCATGGCGATCACGGGCCTCGGCATTCGGGAGACCATCCTCTTCCCCCTCGTGAAATAGCCGCGGGTGGCGTTCTCGCTCTGGCTCACGCTGGTGCTGGCGTGCGTCGTCATCAGCTTCACGCCGGGCGCCGGTGCCATCAACACGATGGGCAACGCCCTGACGCACGGGTTCCGCCGCGCGATCTGGGGGATTCTGGGGCAGCAGGCCGCGCTCGTCGTGCTGATCGCCGTCGTCGCGCTCGGCGTCGGCGTGCTCGTGGCCTCATCGCCGCTGCTGTTCGCCATCATCCGGTACGCCGGCGCGGCGTATCTGGCCTACCTCGGTCTGCGCCTGTTGCTGCGCCGTCCCGTCGTGGCGGTGGCGGATGCCGGCGACGCACCCGCCCCGGCCGAGTCGCGCTGGTCGATGTTCCGGCGCGGATTCTGGGTCAACCTCCTCAACCCGAAGGCGATCGTCTTCTTCCTGGCGTTCCTCCCGCAGTTCATCCGCCCGGGTCAGCCGCTGCTGCCCCAGTACGCGACCGTCGTCGTCACCGTCGTGGCCGTCGACATCGCCGTCATGTGGGGCTTCTTCGCCGTCGCGGCGCATGGATTCCGTCGCTTCACGCGCACGCCGCGCGGGCAGCGCGTGGTCGATCGCGTGTTCGGGAGTCTGTTCGTCGGGGTCGCGCTCCTCCTCGCCTTCATCCACTGACGGCGGTCGCCGCTCGGTCTCACTCGGGCCGGAATGCCCAGTCCGGCAGGTGCCCGGCCGCGACGAACGACCGCACGATCTCGGCGAGTCCGTGGCGGCGCTCGATGCGCAGCGCCTGCGCCGCATAGCGGTCGGCGTGGGTGGAGCGACCGAGCGCCCACGCCAGCCAGCCGCACACCGCCAGCGCGCCGGCGCGCCGAGCCTTGGGCAGCAGCGCCGCGACCACGCGGGCGAGCTCCAGCGCCCCCTCCAGGCGCTGCGGGTAGGGACGCCGCCCCTCACCCCACATCACCGAGGCGAGATCCGACGGATACTCCGCGCCGTCCTCCCACTTGCGCTGCGCGTCCATCGCGACATCGCCGCCCGCCTGGTCGCTCGCCCACTGCACCAGTGCGACATCCCGCAGGGCGGGCCGGCCCAGGCACCAGCCGATCATCGCGGCGCGCATCGGCGCGAGCGACACCGGGTTCCACTCCAGCGCCTGCTCGAACAGCGAGGGCAGGTCGTCCAGCTCGCACGCCGCTTCCAGCGCCGCCGGGTCGATGCGCGGCGACGCGGAGCGACTCGCCGCCGCGGACGGCGCGATCCCGCAGATCGCCGTCAGCGCCGCGTCGAGAGCGCGCGCCGCCTGCGCGACCGCCGCGCGTGCGGCGCCGTCCGGCTTCGGCAGCGCCGCGCCGCTCGCCTGGTCACCGACCGGTGCGGCGGTGCCGCCCGGTCGGTCGTGCGTGACGAGCTCCGTCAGCGGTCGGCCGCCGGGCACGAGGTCCCGGTCGAGGTAGGACCCCCACCCGTCCGCCGCGACGACGAGGGCATCGGCGATCAGCAGCCCGCAGGCGTCGGCGCGGTCGCACAGCGACTGAACGAGCGCGCGATGGGGCAGGATGCCGGTGACCGCGGCATCCGTGTACACCACCACCATCGCGCCGTCGGCATCCGCGATGCGGCACGCCATCCCGACGACGGTCGCGGCGACCGCGTCGGAGGCTGCGCCGGCCGGGTCGGCGGGCAGATCCACGCGCATCGCGCCGAGGCTGCGTCCGCGGCACATCGGCACGACGACAAGGCTGCGTGACGGGACGAACCCGAGCAGGTGCGGGACGAGGGACAGGAACTGGGCCGCGTCGGCGGCTCTGACGATGGTCGGCATGACGAGATCCTGCTCGCGTCGGCGGAGCGATGGGAGCCGGGAAGGCCGAACGGTGTACAAGTCGTCGAACCGGCCGCCTGGGGAGAGGGCGATGAACCCCGCGTACCATGGAGGCATGGATGCGTTCTGGACCGCTGCCGCGTGGTCGCTCTTGCCGACCGTCGTCGTGCTGGGTCTGTTCGTGTTCGTGTTGCGCTCGATCCTGCGCATGGACCGCACCGAGCGCCGCGTGTATGCGCGGATCGAGGCCGAGGAGCGCGCCAAGCGCCGTCCGGCGTCGGCGGCGGGCACCGACACCACCGCCTGAGCTCGCCGCGTCGGCGGCACTGGGTACGCTGAACCCGGGGCGACGTGCGCGCCCGGGCTGAGGAGTGCGGGTGCTGAACATCACCGTCGACTGGACGTGGACCTGGTGGGTCGTCCTCGTCATGATCGTCGACATCACGATCCGCGTCCTCGCGGTCATCGTCGTTCCCCGCAATCGGCGCCCGACGGCGGCGATGGCCTGGCTGCTTGCGATCTACTTCATCCCCATCATCGGCGTCCTCCTGTTCGTGATGATCGGCAACCCGCGCCTGCCGCGGGCGCGCCGCAAGAAGCAGGAGCAGCTGAACGACTACATCCGCCGCACCAGCGACGGACTCGACCTCGGCACGCTGCGACCGAACCCGCCCGTGTGGTTCGTGCAGCTCGTGCGTCTGAACCGCAATCTCGGCGCCATGCCGCTGTCGGGCGAGAACGACGCGAAGCTCATCGCCGACTACGAGGACAGCCTCGCCGCCATGGCGCACGCCATCCGACAGGCCCAGCGCTACGTCCACGTCGAGTTCTACATCCTGCAGGCCGACGCGACCACCGACGACTTCTTCCGTGCGCTCGAGGAGGTCGCCGCCCGTGGGGTCACGGTGCGCGTGCTGCTGGACCACTGGGCCAACCGCAGCAAGCCGTTCTACAAGAACACCTGCCGGCGCCTCGACGCGATGGGCGCCCAGTGGCACCTGATGCTGCCGGTGCAGCCGCTCAAGGGCAAGTACCAGCGCCCCGACCTGCGCAACCACCGCAAGCTCCTCGTGGTCGACGGCCACGTCGCGTTCACCGGGTCGCAGAACATCACCGATTCGACGTACAACCTGCGCAAGAACATCAAGCGGGGACTGCACTGGGTGGACATGATGGCGCGCCTGGACGGCCCCGTCGTGGCATCCGTCAACGCGGTGTTCCTCAGCGACTGGTACAGCGAGACCGACGAGGTGATCGAGGGCATCGAGCTGTTCGACGTGCGCACCGGCACGGGCGTCCTCGACTGCCAGGTCATCCCGTCCGGCCCTGGGTTCGAATTCCAGAACAACCTGAAGCTGTTCATGACGCTGCTGTTCGCCGCGCGCGAGAAGATCATCATCGTCTCGCCGTACTTCGTGCCCGACGAGGGGCTGCTGCTGGCGATCCAGACGGCGTGTCAGCGTGGCGTGCACGTCGAGCTGTTCGTCTCGGAAGTGGGCGATCAGGCGATGGTCTACCACGCGCAGCGCAGCTATTACGAGGCCCTGCTGCGCTCGGGCGTGAAGATCTGGATGTACAAGCGGCCGTTCATCCTGCACTCCAAGTCGATGTCGATCGATGACGAGGTCGCCGTCATCGGTTCGAGCAACATGGACATGCGCAGCTTCGGTCTCAACCTCGAGATCTCGCTGCTCGTGCGCGGCGAGGAGTTCGTCTCGCAGCTGCGCTCCGTCGAGGATCACTACCGCGCGCTCAGCCGTGAACTGACCCTCGAGGAATGGATGCAGCAGCCGCTGCGCTCGACGGTGCTCGACAACCTGGCGCGGCTCACCTCTGCGCTGCAGTGACTGCTCCGCAGCAGCGATTCGTTATCGGCGCGTGGTCGGTTCCGCGGGACCTTTCCAGGGCATCGGGGCAGGATGGGCATCATGAGCACCCGTCGCACCCTCGCCCTGTTCGCCCTCATCGGTGCCGGAGCGCTCGCGCTCGCCGGCTGCGCGTCGTCGCCGGCCACGCCCTCCTCGTCGGGATCCGGTGCGCCGGTGGTCGGTGGTGAACTCGAGGTGGATGCCGGGTGGCTCGACGGCGGTCGCATGATCGCCCTCGTGACCCAGGGATCGTCGACCTGTGTCCCGACCGCGACGGACGTCACCCTGCAGGCCGACGGGTCGGTCGCGGTGACGCTCGAGGACCCGGCCGGCAACGTCGCGTGCACGCGCGACTACGTGCCGCGCGCGTCGCTGGTGGCGCTCCCCGACGGGGTGAACGCCGGTGCCGAGCTCGACCTCGTCGTGACCTACGGCGAGGCCCGCGGCGACACCGACCTCGACGCCTACTCCGGTGCCGCGGTGGCGGAGTTCTCGCCGTCGGCAGGCTGGATCGACGACGACCAGTTCGCGATCCTCACCTGGGGTTCGTCCTCGTGCCTGCCGGTCGTGGAGTCGGTCGCGGCAGACACGGCGTCGAGCGCAACGGTGGTCTTCGCCGAGCCGGCCGCCGACCAGGTCTGCACGATGGACATGGCCCCGCGCGTGACCCTCGCGCAGGTCGACGGGGTCGACGATGACAACGCGACGGTGACCCTCACCGGTGGCGGTGCCGAGTTCGCGACCCCCGTCACCATCCCCATCGCCGGCGACTGACCCGCGGCATCCTTCGGGTGCCGGCGGTCCTGCCGGCGACTGCCTGACGCGGCTGCCTCACGCAACTGCAAGGGATTCGCGCCAACACGCCGCATCAGGGCGGTGATCAGCGGCGTGTCGCCCGCGATCCCTTGCAGTTGGCTCCCGCCGGCCCAGCCGTCGTCAGTCGGCGCGCACCAGCAGCTCGCCGACCTCGCAGTCCAGCACGCGGCAGATCGCCGAGAGCGTCGAATAGCGGATCGCGCGGGCGCGGTCGTTCTTCAGGATCGACAAGTTCACGACGGAGACGCCGACGAGCTCGGACAATCGCGCGAGCGTCATCCCACGTTCGGCGAGCAGTTCATCGAGCCGACAGTGGATGCCGGTGGCCTCGTCCTCTTCGGCAGGCGTCACACGAGCCCCTCGGTCTCGCGCTGCAGCGCCTCGGTCTGGTGTTGCAGGGCAGAGCCGTAGCGGAACACGACAGCGAGGGCTGCGAGGGCGAGCGCGACCGCGGCCGGCCACAGCGGAACGGTCAGATAGAAGATGCCCTGTGTCGTCAGTTTGCCACCCTCTTCGGGAGCAGGAAGCACCTCGAACGCCGCGAGGGCGCGCCCGATGCCGACGACGAGGTCAGTGACCGTCCCGAGCACGAGGATGCCGACCGCCGCCCACGCGAACGACCGTGCGGCGACGCGGCTGAACGGCGAGCCCTTCCGCGCCTGCCCCACCAGCACCACGATCAGGACGGCGGGAAGCGCCATCAGCAAGACCCCGAGCAGCTGCCCGAGCGCCATCACGACGCGCGTGCCGAGCGTCAGGTGCGCGACCGTCGCGTCGACCGAGTCGGCCGTGGCGCACAGGAGGACGGGTGTGTCGCCGCCGGGGTCGTCGCATCCGGGGGTGCCGATGCCCGGCCAGTTCGCAAGCGCCACGGGCATCCCCGAGACCGAGATCTCGGTCTGTGTGAACCACTGCCAGATCGTGAGCCCGAGGCCGAGCGCCATGAGGAAGAGCCATCCCTGTGCGACCGAACTCGCGGCATCCAGCGCCACTGTCGTGCTGCCGCGGCGGCGTGCGATCCATACGGTCACGGCGCACAGCACGGCGACCACGGCGACAAAGACGCCGATCCACAGCAGGCCCTCGCCGAGGTTCTGGGTTCCGATGCTCACGACATCCTCCATATCGAGAATCGTTGTTATCGACAAACGATATGTATTCCGCCGGCTGGTTGTCAACGTTGGCGCCGGCGCGCGTTCCGAAAGCAGGCTCGATCGCCCGTTTCGGGTCCGTTGGAGCGCGAACGTATCGATCCAGCCTGCTTTCGGACGAGGAATGACGGTGTCCGCGGCGGGGAGGGGCGCTGCGCGCCGACGCCACCCCATCCATCACGCCGACGGCGAACACGGGCATACCGGCATCCGCGGCTCGTTAGCCTCTACGTAGGCGCCAGAAGACTCGGCGCCGTGAGGAGTTGACGATGTTCGAGAGATTCACGGACCGTGCCCGTCGCGTGGTTGTGCTCGCCCAAGAAGAGGCGAAGATGCTCAACCACAACTACATCGGCACCGAGCACATCCTGCTCGGTCTCATCCACGAGGGCGAGGGTGTCGCCGCCAAGGCGCTCGAGTCGCTCGGCATCTCGCTCGATGCCGTCCGCGAGCAGGTCCAGGACATCATCGGTCAGGGCCAGCAGCAGCCGACCGGGCACATCCCCTTCACGCCCCGCGCGAAGAAGGTGCTCGAGCTGTCGCTGCGCGAAGCGCTGCAGCTCGGCCACAACTACATCGGCACCGAGCACATCCTGCTCGGCCTGATCCGCGAGGGCGAGGGTGTCGCCGCCCAGGTGCTCGTCAAGCTCGGCGCCGACCTGAACAAGGTCCGCCAGCAGGTCATCCAGCTGCTTTCGGGCTACCAGGGCAAGGAGCCCGCGGGCGTCGCCGCCGGTGCCGGTGAGCAGAACGCGCAGTCCGCCCAGGGCGGCTCCGCCGTGCTCGACCAGTTCGGCCGCAACCTCACCCAGGCCGCGCGCGAGAACAAGCTCGACCCCGTCATCGGGCGCGAGAAGGAGATCGAGCGCGTCATGCAGATCCTGTCGCGCCGCTCCAAGAACAACCCCGTCCTGATCGGCGAGCCCGGCGTCGGCAAGACCGCCGTCGTCGAGGGCCTCGCGCAGGCGATCGTGAAGAACGACGTGCCCGAGACGCTCAAGGACAAGCAGGTCTACTCGCTCGACCTCGGCTCGCTCATCGCCGGTTCGCGCTACCGCGGTGACTTCGAGGAGCGCCTGAAGAAGGTCACCAAGGAGATCCGCACGCGCGGCGACATCATCGTCTTCATCGACGAGATCCACACCCTCGTGGGCGCGGGCGCCGCCGAGGGCGCGATCGACGCGGCATCCATTCTGAAGCCCCTCCTCGCGCGTGGCGAGCTGCAGACCATCGGCGCCACGACCCTCGACGAGTACCGCAAGCACTTCGAGAAGGATGCTGCGCTGGAGCGCCGCTTCCAGCCGATCCAGGTCGCCGAGCCGAGCCTGCCCCACGCGATCAACATCCTGAAGGGCCTGCGCGACCGCTACGAGGCGCACCACAAGGTGCAGATCACCGACGGCGCGATCGTCGCGGCGGCGAACCTCGCCGACCGCTACATCAGCGACCGGTTCCTGCCTGACAAGGCGATCGACCTGATCGATGAGGCCGGCGCCCGCCTGCGCCTGTCGATCCTGTCGAGCCCGCCGGAGCTGCGCGAGTTCGACGAGAAGATCGCCAAGGTCCGCGAGCACAAGGAGCTCGCCAGCGAGGAGCAGGACTTCGAGAAGGCCGCGTCGCTGCGCGACGAGGAGAAGTCCCTGCTCGCCGAGCGCCTGCGCCTCGAGAAGCAGTGGCGCTCGGGTGACGTCGCGAGCCACGCGGTCGTCGACGAGGGCCTGATCGCCGAGGTGCTCGCGCAGGCCACGGGCATCCCCGTCTTCAAGCTCACCGAAGAGGAGACCAGCCGCCTGGTCTTCATGGAGAAGGCGCTGCACCAGCGCGTCATCGGACAGGAGGAGGCCATCGCGGCCCTGTCCCGCACGATCCGCCGCCAGCGCGCCGGCCTCAAGGACCCGAAGCGCCCCTCCGGCTCGTTCATCTTCGCCGGCCCCACCGGCGTCGGAAAGACCGAGCTCGCCAAGGCGCTCGCCGAGTTCCTCTTCGATGACGAGGGCGCGCTGATCTCGCTCGACATGAGCGAGTTCGGCGAGAAGCACACCGTCTCGCGGCTGTTCGGTGCCCCTCCCGGGTTCGTCGGCTTCGAAGAGGGCGGCCAGCTCACCGAGAAGGTGCGCCGCAAGCCGTTCTCGGTCGTGCTGTTCGACGAGATCGAGAAGGCCCACCCCGACATCTTCAACTCGCTGCTGCAGATCCTCGAAGAGGGTCGCCTGACCGACGGTCAGGGCCGCGTCGTCGACTTCAAGAACACCGTCATCATCATGACGACCAACCTCGGTTCGCAGGCCATCGCCGGCGGCCCGGTCGGGTTCCAGGTCGAGGGCAACGCGCAGACGACGTACGAGCGGATGAAGGGCAAGGTCGACGAGGAGCTCAAGCGGCATTTCAAGCCCGAGTTCCTCAACCGCGTCGACGACGTCATCGTCTTCCCGCAGCTGAACAAGGAGGAGCTCCGCCAGATCGTCGGCCTCTTCACGAAGCGCCTCAGCGAGCGCCTGCTCGACCGTGACATGACGGTGGAGCTGACGGATGCCGCGAAGGACAAGCTCATCGAGATCGGGTTCGACCCGACGCTGGGTGCCCGGCCGCTGCGCCGCGCCATGCAGCGCGAGGTCGAGGACCAGCTCTCGGAGCGCATCCTGCACGGCGAGCTCAACGCGGGCGACCACGTGAAGGTCGATGCCGAGAACGGGAAGTTCCTGTTCGAGCACGGTCCGCGCGGTGAGAAGGTCGCGGTCGGTGTGGGAGCCGCCGGCGCGATCGAGGCCACGCCCGACATCGTCGCGGGGAGCTGACCCGGTCGGCGGACCACACGGAAGGGCGGATGCTGCGGCATCCGCCCTTCGGTCGTCTGCCCGGCTGGGCGCCCGGCTGGCTGCCCGGCTGGGCGCCCGGCTGGGCGTCCTGCTGGCCGTCGTGCGGCCGGATGCCAACGCCGGGTGTCGGCCGATTCTTGTTGTGAAAGCAGGCTGGATCGCGCGGTCCGGGCCCGCTCGGGCCCGAGAAGGCCGATTGAGCCTGCTTTCAGAACGCCGAACGCCCGGCGGCAGTCAGGGGATCTGGTAGATCCGCACGGTCGAGTTCTGGTGCTCGACGTACAGCGCGTTGGTCAGCTCCCGGTACTCGCCGTCGTAGTTGTGGCTGATGAAGTACACCTTCGGCGGCCCGTCGGGGACGTACTCGACCTTCGACACCGTCATCGTGTGATCCAGGCCCGCCTGCGTCTCACCCCAGCTGAACACGCCGACGTCGCCGACGCGCACGCGGTCGAGGTCAGCCTCGGTCGCGTACGTGAAGCCGAGCTTGTCGAAGTAGGCGGCCATGGGAGCCGTGGCGATCCAGGGCTTGGAGGCCGTCCACATCGCGCCGTCGGAGTACCACGTGCCGTCGGTGTGCCAGCCGCGTGCGATGAGCCCCTGGCTTGCGAAGTTCGTGCAGTCGCCGCCATACGGGTTGTAGTCGCCCCACTCGGCGCTGTTGTAGTCGAAGACGTACTGGTGCAGGTAGGCCATCTGGGCGGCGACATCGCCGCCGGTCGGCTGCGTGTTGGTGCCCGCGGATGCCGCGATCAGCCCGGCCCGGTACGCCTCGGCATCCGCCTTCACCGCCTCGACGGCCTGCTGGGTCGCGGCCATGGCCGCGTCGGCCTCGGCGGCGGTCGTCGCCCCGCGCAGTGTGACCGTGGCCTGGTAGAGCGCGTCCTCGACGGACCGGGCGGCGTCGCTGTACTCGCCGAGCACGGCGAGCGCCTGGTCGGCCGCGGCGCCGGTGTCGAAGCTCGGGCCGTCGGCCGCCGGGGTGGGCTGCGGAGCCGACAGCGCGGCGCCCGCCTCGGGGGCGCTGGACGTGGTCGGATGCGGCCGCTCGCCGAGCGAGCGGACGAAGCCGAAGACGCCGACCGTCAGTGCCGCGATGATGATCACCGAGATCAGCACAGCCGCGCTGCGGCGCCGTCGCATCATCCTGCGGCGCCGTCGCATCATCCTGCGGCGGCGCGCGGCTCGGGTGATCGGCGCGGTGGGCACGGCCCCGAGACTAGCAAGACCGCTGGGAAGCAGCCTGACGCCGGCCCCGACACCCGAAAGACCGCCGCGGCCGGCTCACGCGTCGTGGCGCGGCGCGACGTCGACGGAGACCCGCAGCGTCGAGCGTTTCGCCTTCGTGAAGATGATCCCCTTGACCGGCGACACGTCGCCGTAGTCACGGCCCCACGCCACCGTGACGTAGCGGTCGTCGGCCCACTGGTCGTTGGTGGGGTCGATCGCGAGCCACTGGTCGGTGCCGGGCAGCCACACCGCGAGCCACGCGTGGGAGGCGTCCGCACCGAAGACGCGCTCCTTGCCCGGCGGCGGCTGCGTCGCGAGGTAGCCCGAGACGTAGCGGGCAGCGATCCCGTGCGACCGCAGGCACGCGAGGGCCACATGGGCGAAGTCCTGGCAGACCCCGGCGCGGGCGGCCATGGCGTCGGCGACCGAGCTCGTCACGGTCGTGGCGGTCTTGTCGTAGTGGAAGTCGCGGAAGATCCGCTGCATGAGGTCGGTCGCCGCCTCGCCGATCGGCCGGCCCGGGGTGAGCGAGACGGCGCCGTACTCCGCCGCCGCCGGCACGTGCCGCACGCGGGGCGACTCCAGCGCGTACTCGACCGCCCGCCACGCCCCCGGCGTCTCGGGGTGCAGGATCGGCCGGGCGTCCTCCCACGGACGTGCCAGCGCGTCGGGGTCGTAGGCCGGGTCCTCGACCGTGACCTCGCTCGTCGCCGTGATCGTCAGTGCGTCGTGCGGGTCTGTCAGGTGGAAGAACGTCGCGGCGTTGCCGAACGCGTCGACGTCCGGCGCGATGTCGCCGGGAACGGGGTCGAGCTCGACGGCGGATGCCGACACGCGCTGCCATGGCAGATCGCGGGCGACCAGGTGGAACTGACCGACGCTGTCCTGCACCGGCTTGCTGTAGGTGTAGGCCGTGCGGTGCCACACGCGGTACGACCTCATGCCCGGCTCTCCATCAGCTCGATGAGCGACAGCTCCGACATCGGGACGGCGGGCGGCCCGCTCTCGAAGTGCAGGTGCGTGACCGCGACCGACAGCTGTTCGAGTTGTGCGGTCACCCCGCCCAGGAACTCCACGAGCGCGTCGCGTCGGCCGTCGGAGACCGCCCCCAGGGCGCCGATGTCGGCCGCCGCCAGCTCGGTCTCGAGGTGGTCGAGCAGCCGCTCGGCGCGCGTGGACCCGGTCGAGGCGGGCATGGCCGCCAGGTGATCGCGCAGCGCCGCCAGCGCGAACGCCAGCGAACGCGGGTTGCTGGGGTCCACCAGCAGCAGGTCGAGCACGTCGGCGGCGCGCACCGAGCCCCGGTACCGGCGCCGATGCGTGACGACGCTCTCCGATGCCACCAGCAGCCCCTCCAGCACACTGCGGGTGGCCCGGGCATCCTGCCGCTGAGCCAGACCTGTCGACAGCAGCACGCACAGCTGGAGTCCGCGCTCGAGGAAGCGCCCCGCCTCGATCATGTGCCAGCCGGAATCGCGGATCATGTTCGCCGTCACGCCGTACAGCGACAGCATGGCCGCGAGCATGCGGCCGGCCGACTCGGACGTGCGGTGCGGGTGTGCGGAGGTGCGCAGCGCCCGCAGGGCGCGGTCGATCGTGGCGAACACCCGCCACGTGTCGCCGGACAGCTGGTCGCGCACCCCCTCCATCGCGTCGCGCAGGCGCGCGATGGAGTGCGCCGCCGATCCGGGACGACTGGCGTCCAGCAGCAGCGAGCGGAACTCCGCTTCGGGATCGAGCGAGCGCATGCCCGCCAGGCGCCCCAGCACATCGAGGAGCACGCGGGGGCTTGCCGCCACGGCGCCGGCGGGGCCGTACGCGCCGGGCTGGTCGAGCTCGGCCTGCGCCGTCAGCAGCAGGCGCAGCAGGTCTTCGGTGCGCTCGGCGTAGCGCCCGGTCCAGAACATGTCGGCGTGGGCGCGCGGGGAGAGCGGGGGGATGCTGCGCGCCGCGGGCAGCGGCGCGATCTCGCTGAGGTTCTGATCGGCGTCGTCGGATGCCGCCTTCAGCACCCACACGTCCTTCGTGCGCGGCAGGGCGTCGGTCGATTCGCGCACCGTCGCGAGCCCGCCGACGAGCGGCCGGTAGGCCGAGCCGTAGCGCAGTGTGAACCCCCGCAGGGTGAGCGGCATGGCCGCCGCGCGGGCGCCCACGCCGGTTCCGCCCGCCGCGCCGTTCCACACCGGAGTCTGCGACAGGGGCAGCTGCGTCTGGCCGACGAACCGGTGCGGGGCCGCCTCGATGCGAGCGGTGAGCTCACCCCGGTCGAGGTCGGCGAACGCCTTGCGCGGCTCATCGATCGTGCGCACCAGCAGCGTGTCGTCGCCGGCGCGCAGCCGCGCCTGCACCTCGCGGAGCGCTTCGGGCTCCCCGCACCACAGAGTCGGCACCGAGGGGATGCGCAGCTGTTCGCCGAGCAGCCGCTCGCACGCGGCCGGCAGGTAGGGGAGGAGCCCCGGGTTCTCGAGCACACCGGCGCCGAGCCCGTTCACGAGACGCACGTTCCCCCGGCGGACGGCCTCGACGAGGCCCGCGACGCCGAGCCGCGAATCGCCGCGCAGCTCCAGGGGGTCGCACCACGCGGCATCCACGCGTCGGATGATGACGTCGATGCGGTCGGCGGGCCGGGTGCGGGGCCAGCCGGCCGGCTTCATCCACACGTACCCGTCGCGGACGACGAGGTCGCTGCCCTGCACGAGCGGAAAGCCGAGCGCGTTGGCGAGGAACGCCTGGTCGAACGCCGTTTCGCTGAGGGTGCCGGGCGTGAGGATGACCACCCGGGGGTCGTCGATCGCCTCGTCGACCGAGGAGAGCAGCGCCGCCCGCAGCGCCGAGAAGTACGGGTCGATGCGGTGGAGGTCTCCCTCCTGGAACAGGTCAGGCAGCACCTGCGAGATCACCCGCCGGTTCTCCGCCGCGAAGCCGAGACCCGACGGCGCCTGCACCCGGTCGGCCAGCACGTGCCAGTCGCCCCCGGCGTCGCGGCCGAGGTCGGCCGCCGACAACAGCAGCGGGTGCGGATCGACCGCGCTCGCGCGCGCGAGCGGGCGGGTGAAACCGGAATGGCCGAACACGACGGCCGCCGGCACGATGCCCTCGCTCAGCAGCGACTGCGGGCCGTACAGGTCGACGAGGAGGGCGTTCAGCAGCTCGGCGCGCTGCGCGAGACCGACCTCCAGCGGCGCCCAGGCTGCCGGATCGAGCACGAACGGCACGGGATCGAGCTGCCAGGGCTGTGCCCCCGACTCGCCGCGCACGTACGAGACGCCGTCGTCGGCGAGGAAGCGCGCGATCTCGCCGTCCACGCGGTGCAGGTCGTCGGACGTCAACGACAGCGCGTGCGCGGCGAGGGCCTTCCAGCCCGGACGCAGCGCGCCGTCGGCATCCACGAACTCATCGAACCGGGACACGTCGCCGGCGGCGGCGAACGGCAGCGTCGGCTGCGACATCGTCGCGGCGTAGTCACGCAACACACTCACGCTGGCGTCCCCTCCCGGGTCCAGCGTAGGGGGCAATACAGTGGGTCGGTGACCTACAACGTGCGCGCTGCGCGGACCTCGGACGTGCGCGGCATCCTCGCCCTGCTCGACCCGTGGGTGCAGCGGCGCGTGCTGCTGGGCAAAGAGGTCGTGACGCTCTTCGAAGCGGTGCAGGAGTTCGTGGTCGCCGAGAGCGACGGCGAGCTGATCGGATGCGGTGCCCTCCACGTCATGTGGGAGGACCTCGGCGAGATCCGCACCCTCATCGTCGCCGACGGCTGGCTGCACCACGGCGTGGGGGGCGCGATCGTCGCGAGCCTCGAGGCCCGGGCGCGCGAGCTCGGCCTCACGCGCCTGTTCTGCCTGACCTTCGAGGTCGACTTCTTCGCCCGGCGCGGGTTCTCCCCCATCGGCGAGCAGATCGTCGAACCCGACGTGTACTCGCAGCTGCTGCGCAGCCCCGACGAGGGCGTCGCGGAGTTCCTCGACCTCGCGCACGTGAAGCCCAACACCCTCGGCAATACACGCATGCTCAAGCACCTGTAGCGCCCCGGTCCGCGTGCCACGGGAGTGCCGGCGGCGCCGCGGCCTAGCCTGGAGGGGTGAGCACCCCGAAGCGCCGCTCCTCGCCCGCCGTGTACCGGCGCCGGCGGCTGGTGGCGCTGCTGATCATGCTGGCTGTCGTCGCGGCCGTCGTGCTGGCGGTCTGGCAGCCCTGGAACGGGACGGCGGTGCCCGCGGCATCCGGCACCCCCGGCGCCACGTTGGCGACCTCGGCAGCGCCGGCGACGACGGATGCCGCGGCCACCCCGCAGTCGACCACGCCCGTCGAGACCTCACCCGCGCCGGATCCGTCCGAGGAGACCGAGCCGGTTATCGCCGCGTGCTCGACGGCGGACATCTCGGTGCAGGCCGTCACCGACAAGGACGCCTACGGCTCGGGCGAGCTGCCGCAGCTGTCGATCACGCTGTCCAACGAGGCTGCCGTGCCGTGCCTGATCAACGTCGGCACCGCGAAGCAGTCGTTCGTCATCACGAGCGGCAGCGACACGTGGTGGAGTTCCACGGACTGCCAGAGCGAGTCGAGCGACCAGGTCGTGCAGCTCGCCCCCGGACAGACGGTGTCGAGCGTGACGCCGCTGACGTGGGATCGGACGCGCTCGTCGGTGGACACGTGCGCGAGCGCGCGGCCGCAGGCGCCCGCGGGATACTTCCACCTCTCGGTGTCGATCGGGGGCATCGAAGCGGCCGACACGAAGGTGTTCCAGTTGCGCTGAGTGTCCATTCGGACGTCAGCCGCGGCGCGCTCGCCGGGTGCGTGCGGCTGGTCGCCGAAGGTGGAAGCGGAAATATACCCGCTTCTGAGAGGATTCTCACGATTTGTCCGCCGAGAAGGGGACACAGATCGACAAGATCGTGCGTAACCTTGTAGTCAGCTCCTGAATGCGAGTCCCCCGTCGTCCCCAGCGGCGGTCACCGGCGCCAACCCCAGTGGCACGGTTTTCGGACATTCCGCTCGGTGAGCTTTGGCCCTCTCGATCCTCCCAGTCCCCAATGTGGGGATCGAGAGGGCCCCCCTTTTGGGGCGGTCGGTGGGAGCCGTGCTCGCGGCGGTGATCCGAGTGCGGTTCTAAGCTGGAGCGATGGCCGGTAAGAAGCGCTCGAGGTCGTCGGAGCCCCTGGAGTTCCGCAACACCCAGCTGGCCGATGCGCTGCAGACGCAGGACATGGCCGCGCTGGCGTTCGCGTTGCGGCATGGACCCACCGTCGTTCCGCTGCTGCGTCCCGGGCAGCGCGACGACCCCCGCGACAGTGGCGAGGTGTGGACCTACCGCGACCCGAAGACCGGCGACGTGGCGCTGCTGCTGTTCAGCGACGCGGTGCACAAGCCGGCGGCACTCCCGCCCGCCGTCGCGCTGCAGTCGCCCGCGTGGCTGCGTGCGTTCCTCAGCGCCCACGAGGCGGAGATCACCACGGTCTTCTTCGACATCGCGGGGCCTCACCCGATGCAGGCCACGCCCGCCGACCTCATCGCGGCGCTCGACCTCGACGCCTGACGGCCGCGCCCGTGGCGGCTACTCCGCCGCCACGATGTGGGAATGGGTGGCGCGAACGGTGGGTTCGGGGGGCGCGAGGTGGTCGTTTGCGCCACCTCGATTTGGGCGCCACCGGAGTCGGCGACGCGGGGCCTCGGGCGGCGGGGGCTCAGAACCCTGGCTCGTCCCCGGGGTCGGCCGCATGCCGGCGCGGCAGGTCGCGGAGCGCACCGCTCAGGGTGCGGGATGCCGTGTCGATGACGTTCCGGTATCCCAGTCGCGCCGCCTCGGCCTTGCGCTGATCGTGCTGCGTCACCGCGCGCACCTCGCCCGCGAGGCTGAGTTCGCCGATCGCGACGAGACCGGCAGGATTCGCGCGGTTCGAGACGGCGCTCGCGACCGCGAGGGCGATGGCGAGGTCGGCCGCGGGCTCTACCAGGCGCACCCCGCCCACCGTGGAGACGTAGACGTCCTGATCGGACACCCGGATCTTCGCGCGCTTCTCGAGCACCGCGAGCACCATCGCGACGCGGGCGGCGTCGACGCCGCTGACGATGCGCCGAGGGTTGGGGCTCGCGGGCTGGAGGGTGAGCGCCTGGACCTCCACCGGGAGGGCTCGCCGCCCTTCCAGCGCGATCGTCACGCACGTGCCCGGTTCGCGGGAGCCGTGACCGAGGAACAGCGCGCTGGGGTCGGGCACCTCGACGATGCCGCGGCTGGTCTGCTCGAAGCATCCCACCTCATCGGTCGCGCCGAAGCGGTTCTTCAGCGCACGGACGAACCGCAGCGCCGTCTGCCGGTCGCCCTCGAAGTGGCACACGACGTCGACGAGATGCTCCAGCACGCGGGGACCGGCCACCTGGCCGTCTTTCGTGACATGGCCGACGATGATGACGGGGAGGTTCCGCTCCTTGGCGACGCGGATGAGGGTCGAGGCGACCTCGCGCACCTGGCTGGGGTGGCCGGGAGCCCCGTCGACGAGGCTCGAGGCGACGGTCTGCACCGAGTCGACGATGAGCAGTTCGGGGCGGGTCTCGTCGACGTGGCCGAGGATCGTGGCGAGGTCGGTCTCGCTGGCGAGATAGAGCTCGTCGTGCAGGGCGCCGGTGCGCTCGGCTCGCAGCCGCACCTGTCCGAGTGACTCCTCGGCGCTGACGTACAGGACGCGCCGGCCGGCGCGGGCGCTCTGCGCCGCGACCTCCAGCAGCAGGGTCGACTTGCCGACGCCCGGCTCCCCCGACAGCAGGATCGCGGCCCCCGGCACGATGCCGCCGCCCAGCACCCGGTCGAACTCGCCGACGCCGGTGGTGCGGCGCGGCGTCTCACGGGTGTCGATCGCCGTGATCGGGCGGGCCGAGCGGGCAGGGGCAAGCGGTGTGACGGCGTGCGCGGGCGCGGCGGCCGTCGCCTCGACGACGGTGCCCCACTGCTGGCACTCGCCGCAGCGACCCACCCACTTGGCGCTCGTCCAGCCGCACTCGGTACAGCGATACGCACTCGTGGTCGCCGCGCGCTTGGATGCCATGCCTTCAGGCTAACCGCGGCATCCGACACCCGGCCCCACGGGGCGGTCGCAGCGCCCGGTCAGCGCAACGAGTCGGCGACCTCGCGCAACGCGTCGGCGGAGTGGCGGAACAGCCCCAGCTCCTTCTCGTCGAACGAGGTCGCGCGGATCGGCTCCGCCCCGGCGGCCGACACCACCGACGGCACCGACAGGGCGACGCCGCTCACGCCGTGGAAGCCGTCGAGGACGGTGGAGACCGGCATGACGGCGTGCTCGTCATCGAGGATCGCCTCGACGATGCGCGCGCTCGACAGGCCGATCGCGTAGTTCGTCGCGCCCTTGCCCTGGATGACCTTGTATGCGGCATCCCGCACATCCACCGCGATCTGGTCGAGCTCTGCGACGGTGAACTTCGGCTGGCCGTCCAGCGGCTGCCAGTCGAGGATCGGGACCGTGCCGATCGTCGCGTGCGACCACAGCGGGAACTCGGTGTCGCCGTGCTCACCCACGATGTAGGCGTGCACGCTCGAGATCGACACGCCCGCGCGCTGCGCGATCTTCCAGCGCAGGCGCGAGGTGTCGAGCACCGTTCCGGATGCGAAGATGCGCTCGTACGGCAGATCGGTCGCCTCCTGCGCGAGCACCGTGAGCACGTCGCACGGGTTGGTGACGATGACGAAGACCGCGTCGGGTGAGGCTTCGAGCAGCTGCGGCATCATCGACTTCAGGATGTTCGCGTTGACGCCCGCGAGCTCGATGCGGGTCTGCCCCGGCTTCTGCTTCGCGCCGGCGGTGATGACGACGACGTGCGACCCCGCGGTGACCGAGATGTCGGCCCCGCCGGTGATGTCGCTCGATCCGGTGAACTGGGCGCCGTGGGCGAGGTCGAGCACCTCGGCCTCGGTCTTTTCGGCGGCGATGTCGTAGAGGGCGACGTGGCGGGCGGATTCCCGGATGAGGGCGGCGTACGCGACGGACGACCCGACCGCTCCGGCACCGACGACAGTGAGTTTCGAGTTCTCGATAACGCTCATGGGTTCAGTCTGGCAGTGACCGGATGCCGGGGCTACCGCGGCGGGGAGATCTGGTGCTCGCGCGGATTGCGGATGCCGACGAGCGACACCACGCCGCCGATCGCGAGGAGCACGGCGGTCACGATCGCCGCGCGATGGAAACCGGCGAGGTCGAGCGCACCGCCGGTGATCGCCGCGAGCGCCGCGATCGGCAGCAGCCCGGCGACGCGGGCGACGGCGTTGTTGACGGCCGAGGCGATGCCTGAGCGCGCCGGGTCGGCGGCACCGAGGATCGCGGCTGTGAGCGGCGACACGGTGACCGCGAGGCCCAGGCCGAAGACGATCATCGCGGGCAGCACCTGCCACCAGTAGTCGAAGTCGTCCCCGACGAGCAGGAGCAGGAGGGCGCCGACGGCCATGACGATGGGACCGACCGCCATGAACAGGCGCGGCCCGAACCGGCCGGCGAGGGCGCCGCTGCGCGAGCTGAGTGCGATCATGAGGAGCGTCGTCGGCAGGCTCGCGAGGCCCGCGAGGGTCGCGCTGAGCCCGGCGCCCTGCTGCAGATAGACCGCGAGGACGAAGCCGTTCAGCGACAGGGCCGCGTAGACGAAGAGGGTCGCGAGGTTGCCGGCCGAGAAGTTGCGGCTGCGGAAGAGGTCGAGTGGCAGGATCGGGTGCGCGACGCGGCGCTGTCGCCACACGAAGCCTGCGAGGAGCAGGATGCCGGCGAGTCCCGGCATCCAGATCCACGGCGCTGTCCAGCCGGCGCTCGGCTGCTCGATGAGCGCGAAGACGGCGGCGCCCAGGCCGAGCGTGCACATGAGGGCGCCGAGGATGTCGATGCGGGCGCCGGGCGCACGCTCGTCACGATGCGCGAGGCGGGGCAGCAGCCACAGCGCGAGCGCGATGGGAACGACGTTGATGACGAACGCCCAGCGCCACGACAGGTAATCGACGATGAGCCCGCCCACGAGCGGCCCCACGATCATGGCGCCGGTCGTGGCCGCGGTCCAGATGCCGATCGCGCGGGAGCGCACCGGGTCGCGCATCGTCGCGGTGATGAGGGCGAGCGAGCTCGGCACGAGGAAGGCGCCGGCCGCGCCCTGCATGGCGCGGGCGATGACGAGGAGCAGCGGGTCGGGGGCGAGCGCGACGGCGAGCGAGGCGATGCCGAACCCGATGAGACCGATGCGCAGCACGAGGATGCGGCCGAAGGCGTCGCTGACGGCTCCCGCGACGAGGATGAGTGCGCCGAGCGTGACGAGGTAGGCGTCGACGGTCCACTGCTGCGTCGACAGGCCGCCGCCGAGGTCCCGCGCGATGGCGGGGAGGGCGACATTGACGATCGTGGAGTCGAGGAAGGCGACGAAAGAGCCCAGGATCGCGACCGTCAGCACGAGGCGCTGCGGCGGCGTCATCCGGTCGGTCATCCACCCACGCTACGCGCAGGGTCGGACGCGCGGGCCGTCGGATTCCGAGGAGAAAGCACGATGACGAGGACGGGATGCCGGGTGCGCTCCTCGGCATCCGCCATCTCCTCGGGATCGTGCGCGTGTCGCGGCCGACGGCGATGGTTCGCGGCATCGGTCGGCGTGTCGTAAACTGGACGACGGTGACGTGTCCGAGCGGCCGAAGGTGCAACTCTCGAAAAGTTGTGTAGGGTAACCCCCTACCGTGGGTTCAAATCCCACCGTCACCGCCAGAAAAACACCATATCAGCGCTCCTTTCGAGGGGCGCTGATTGGCGTTTGGGTAAAGAATGGGTATGAATTCTTTACCCATTCCCGCTCGCAGAGGCCCGAGATCGCCGCCGAGGCTTCGCGTATTCCCGCCTGTCACCAGGACTTTCCTACGACTGGCAACCCTCACTTACGGTGGGAATCTCGCCCACGGTAGGTGACGTGCATTCGATCGGCGGTCAAGTCCCCGGTAGTGGATGCTCCTATTGCTGTCAAGCGGCCAGTGGTGGGCCGATCTGTTCCAGGACGGCGGTCGCTCGGGCTTCGAGTTCAGGGTCGGCGCGGGTGCCGATCTCGAGTCGTCGGAGCCGCTGGTAGGGGACGTCGAGAGTGGCGGCGAGAACGCTGATCGGGATGCCGACCGCCTGTCGGCGTGCTCGGAGTTCGCGTCCGATGGGATTGTCGGTGGCGGGGTTGAGCAGGGCGGCGTAGATCTCGTTCGCGACGTGGCGTTTGAGGCAGCGCATGATGTCGCGGTCGGTGAGTTGCTCCGAACGACGCCTCTCGAAGTAGGCCATCGTGCGAGGCTCGCGGTGCCGCATGCGTAAGAGCACGATCCTGTGCAACGCGGCGTTCGCGTGGCGGTTACCGCCGCGGGAGAGCCGGTGCCGGGTGCGTTGCCCGGAGGAGGCGGGGATCGGGGCGACGCCGGCGAGAGCGGCGAAGCTGGCGCGGGTGCCGAGCCGCTCGGGGTTGTCGCCCGCGGCGACGAGGAGCGTCGCCGCGGTGACGGGACCGACGCCGCTCAGCGACAGCAGCGTCGGATTGACCTGTCGGACGAGCACCTCCAGCTGTTGTTCGATGAGGTCGATCTCGGCTTGCATGGTGAGGTGCCGGACCGCGAACCGTCGCAGTGTCTGCCGGGCGACGACCTCAGGATCGGGGGACATGATTGTCCCGGGACGGGTTTTGGCGAGCGTGTTCACCAGACGCTGCCCACTGAGCGCCCGGAACGCCTGTCGCACGAGCTCGGGGGCTGTGATCAGTAGCGCATGGATCTGGTTCATCACTTGCGCCCTGGCCTTGGCCGCTGAGCGGCGCTCTGCGAGGAGGATCCGCATCGACTCGACCGCGCCATCACCGGACTTCGGGATCGCGGTGTCCGTCCCCGCGAGGACAGCGACCGCTGCCTGGTGGGCGTCGAGCGGGTCGGACTTGCCGCGACGACGGCGGGCTTGCCGGTCCTGCCTTGCGACTTCGACGACGGTTAGCCCCGCCGCGGTCAGCGCGCGTGCGAGACCAGCCCCATACGACCCTGTTCCCTCCACCCCGACGCGGACGACATCGCCGTGGGCGTGGAGGAACGTGACGATCTGCGCGTATCCGCGACCGTCGGCGCGGAACTCTCGGTCCGCGACGGGTCTGCCGACGAGATCGAGGATCGCGACGTGATGCGTGTTCTTGTGCGTGTCGACCCCGGCAACCAGCTCGGCGTCTGGTGGTAGCAGGTTGGTGAGCGGCGGGTCGAGTGTCATGCTCGTCATTGACGGGATTCCCTTCCAACGGTGATGAACGTCACCGCGGGTCGGGTGAGTGCAGACAGCACAAAGGTGAGACGACTTCCCGGTCAGGCTCCTATCAAGTCATGTGCCCGCCCGGCCCGCAGCGACCCCGGCGTCGACGGACAGATCCACAAAAAGACAGCCGCGAACGGCGTCCGTGTAATTTCGGGTCACGCCGGCGCCGGAGCCGAATCCATCATCTCTGTGTAGATCTCGGTGCTGAGTGTCACGTCGTTGACGTGGTGAGCCATCGTGCGATGGTCAGTGAGAACCGACTAAAGCTACTCACAGAAAGACACAACGCACGATGGCTCTTGACCAGTCTGCCCTCCTCGAGCTCCTCGGGGAACTGAAACTCACCGACGTCACCGACCGGATTCGGGTCGCGACCGAGACGCTCTATCAGGAACTGATCGACGCGGAAGCTGCCGCGTTCATCGGCGCCGCCCCGTTTGAACGCACCCCTGAGCGGGTGACGCAGCGCAATGGCACCCGCTCGAAGACGGTGTCGACCACGGCCGGGGATCTCGAGCTGCGGATCCCGAAACTGCGGGCGGGGTCGTTCTTCCCATCGTTGTTGGAACGGCGCCGGCGGGTCGATCAGGCCCTGTTCGCGGTCGTGATGGAGGCCTATGTTCACGGCGTCTCGACCCGGAAGGTCGATGACCTCGTGAAAGCGCTCGGTGCGGGCACGGGGATCAGCAAGAGCGAGGTGTCGCGGATCTGCAGCAACCTCGACGAGGACGTCGCCGCGTTCCGTGACCGCCCGCTCGCGGACACCACCTACCCGTATGTGTTCCTCGACGCCACCTACTGCAAAGCAAGGGTCGGCCGGCGGGTCGTCTCCCAAGCGGTCGTCGTCGCGGTCGGGGTCGCCGCGGACGGGCGCCGGGAGGTGCTCGGGTTCGAGGTCGGGGAGACCGAGTCGCAGCCGTTCTGGACGACGTTCCTGCGCTCACTCAAGGCCCGCGGCCTCGGCGGGGTGCGCCTCGTGATCTCCGACGCGCACACCGGGCTCGTCGCCGCGATCCAGACCGTGTTCCAGGGCACGGCCTGGCAGCGGTGCCGGGTCCATTTCATGCGGAACGTGCTCACCGCCGTCCCGAAAACGGCGGGCCCGATGGTCGCGTCGATCATCCGCACGATCTTCGCGCAACCCGACACCGAGCACGTGTTCACCCAGTTCCACGAGGTCGTTCGCATGCTCACCCGCTCGCACCCGAAGGTCGCCAGCATGCTCGAAGACGCCGAGGACGACCTCCTCGCGTTCTGCCACTTCCCGTTCCAGCATTGGCGTCAGATCTGGTCCACGAACCCGCTCGAACGCGTCAACAAGGAGATCAAACGCCGCACCGACGTCGTCGGCACGTTCCCAAATCCCGCGGCCCTGCTCCGCCTGGCCGGCCACGTCCTTATCGAGCAGCACGACGAATGGGACGGCGCCGACCGCCGCTACTTCAGCGAGCACTCCATGGCACTCCTGCTCGCCGAACCCGAGGAGGTGAGCATCCCCGAACTCACTGCGGCATAATCAGAACAACTGACCCGCACGGTGTTGAGAAACTCCACAGAGATGATGGATTCGGCTCCGGCGCCGGCGTGACCCGAAATTACACGGACGCCGTTCGCGGCTGTCTTTTTGTGGATCTGTCCGTCGACGCCGGGGTCGCTGCGGGCCGGGCGGGCACATGACTTGATAGGAGCCTGACCGGGAAGTCGTCTCACCTTTGTGCTGTCTGCACTCACCCGACCCGCGGTGACGTTCATCACCGTTGGAAGGGAATCCCGTCAATGACGAGCATGACACTCGACCCGCCGCTCACCAACCTGCTACCACCAGACGCCGAGCTGGTTGCCGGGGTCGACACGCACAAGAACACGCATCACGTCGCGATCCTCGATCTCGTCGGCAGACCCGTCGCGGACCGAGAGTTCCGCGCCGACGGTCGCGGATACGCGCAGATCGTCACGTTCCTCCACGCCCACGGCGATGTCGTCCGCGTCGGGGTGGAGGGAACAGGGTCGTATGGGGCTGGTCTCGCACGCGCGCTGACCGCGGCGGGGCTAACCGTCGTCGAAGTCGCAAGGCAGGACCGGCAAGCCCGCCGTCGTCGCGGCAAGTCCGACCCGCTCGACGCCCACCAGGCAGCGGTCGCTGTCCTCGCGGGGACGGACACCGCGATCCCGAAGTCCGGTGATGGCGCGGTCGAGTCGATGCGGATCCTCCTCGCAGAGCGCCGCTCAGCGGCCAAGGCCAGGGCGCAAGTGATGAACCAGATCCATGCGCTACTGATCACAGCCCCCGAGCTCGTGCGACAGGCGTTCCGGGCGCTCAGTGGGCAGCGTCTGGTGAACACGCTCGCCAAAACCCGTCCCGGGACAATCATGTCCCCCGATCCTGAGGTCGTCGCCCGGCAGACACTGCGACGGTTCGCGGTCCGGCACCTCACCATGCAAGCCGAGATCGACCTCATCGAACAACAGCTGGAGGTGCTCGTCCGACAGGTCAATCCGACGCTGCTGTCGCTGAGCGGCGTCGGTCCCGTCACCGCGGCGACGCTCCTCGTCGCCGCGGGCGACAACCCCGAGCGGCTCGGCACCCGCGCCAGCTTCGCCGCTCTCGCCGGCGTCGCCCCGATCCCCGCCTCCTCCGGGCAACGCACCCGGCACCGGCTCTCCCGCGGCGGTAACCGCCACGCGAACGCCGCGTTGCACAGGATCGTGCTCTTACGCATGCGGCACCGCGAGCCTCGCACGATGGCCTACTTCGAGAGGCGTCGTTCGGAGCAACTCACCGACCGCGACATCATGCGCTGCCTCAAACGCCACGTCGCGAACGAGATCTACGCCGCCCTGCTCAACCCCGCCACCGACAATCCCATCGGACGCGAACTCCGAGCACGCCGACAGGCGGTCGGCATCCCGATCAGCGTTCTCGCCGCCACTCTCGACGTCCCCTACCAGCGGCTCCGACGACTCGAGATCGGCACCCGCGCCGACCCTGAACTCGAAGCCCGAGCGACCGCCGTCCTGGAACAGATCGGCCCACCACTGGCCGCTTGACAGCAATAGGAGCATCCACTCAGCGGGACGTCACCATGCCGTGCTAAGCAGCGCGGCATTTTCGGCTTCTCACCAGGTGTTTTCTTAGTGCACTTGGGTCGTTCTGGTGAGAAAGAATTGAGAAAGCATTGTTTACTCACTTCTTGCTCACGGAGCGTGGTCGGGTCTCGGAGCTCGAAGAAAAGTCCTGATCGTTGCGAGTTCAGTCGCCGCACTTGCGGTGGGAATCTGCCCCACCGTAACCACTGTGGGTTCCACGGGGATCACTGGTCCCGCAAGTCGGCGGGTCGGCACTACTTCGCGACGATGCCTTCCAGCGCGAGGTCGAAGCCGGCTCGCATTGTCTCGGGGTCGAAAGAGCCTTCCTGGAAAAGGAGCTTGAAGTAGATCGGGGCGTAGATGCGCTCGGCGATCTCATCCGGCGTGCGGTCGCCACGGATCGATCCCTCCTCAATCGCGCGTTCGATCACGCGATTGACGACCTCACGGCGGGGCCGCCAGAACTGCGCCTTGAACTCCTCGAGCGTTGCGGCGTCGTACTGGCTCTCCGCGAGCAGTTGAGCCATGAGGCGTCCCTCGTGCCCTGCGTACACGGCCGCCAGAGCGACGACATGCTCGCGCAGAGCCTCGATGGGCGGCAGATCCTCGCGCATGGATGTCATGAGGATGTGGTTCTCGAGGAACGTGTCGATGATGACCGCCGCCTTGTCAGGCCACCAACGGTAGATCGTGGTCTTGCTCACACCCGCTTCGCGTGCGATGCGCTCGATCGACAGCTGCTGGACCGACATCGAGCCGGGCTCGCGCTCGTCGAGCAGCTTCATCGTCGACTGGAGGATCGCCTGTCGGCTCTGTTCACTGCGTATTGCCATGAGTTGACTCTAGATCTTGTGAATCGATACGAAACGTACACTTTGCGTGTGTCTCATCCGGCGGCATCCGCATAGCCGCGCATTGCACTGAAGCGGTCTCTCGCGAACTGCGCGTAGGTCTGCAGCAGCGCGGGATCATCGACGGCGCCGAGATCCGCGACCGTCTCCAGCGCTGCCCCCTGGAGCATGCGCTTGACGGGCACCTCGAGCTTCTTGCCGGTTCTCGTATGGGGGATGCCGGCCATCACGACGATGTCGTCGGGCAGGTAGCGGGCCGACAGGCTCGTCCGGATCGCGGACTCGATTGCCGCGCGCGCATCGTCGGCATCGGCTCCAGGGGCGAGCGTGACGAAGAGCGGCATGTAGTAGTCCGTCCCCAGTTCGGCGCCGACCACCATGGCCTCCGCGACCTGGGGGAGTGCCTCGACCGCGGTGTAGATGTCGGCGGAACCGAGCCGGATCCCGTTGCGATTGAGCGTCGAATCCGAGCGCCCGTGGATGAGGATGCCGCGACGGCCGAACTCGATGAAGTCGCCATGGCGCCATACCCCCGGGAACGTCTCGAAGTAGCTCGACCGGTATCGTTCCCCGTGGTCGTCGCCCCAGAAGAAGAGCGGCATCGAGGGAATGGCGTCGGTGACGACGAGTTCTCCGCGGCCCAGCGTTGGATCGCCATCGTCATTCCATGACTCGACCCGGACACCCAGTGCCGGGCACTGGATGTAGCCGACGCGCACGGGCAGAGTCGGCACTCCACCCACGAAGATGGATGCGATGTCGGTCCCCCCGCTCTGCGAGGTGAGCCAGACATCGCCGACTCCGCGGTAGACCCATCGGAACCCGTCTGCGGACAGCGGCGAGCCGGTGACGGTGATGGTCCGCAGGGCGCTGAGATCATGAGCCCGACCGGGTTCGAGCTCGGCCTTCGCGCATGCGTGAACGAAGCCCGCGCCCACGCCCAGGACGGCGACGCGCTCCTCGGCGGCAATCCGCCAGACGCGGTCGAGCGACGGGAACGTGGGGTTGCCGTCGATCAGCACCGCGGTCGCTCCGACACCGAGAGCGGCGACCAGGCCGTTCCAGACGACCCAGCTGGTCGAGGCGACCGTCACGACGCGATCGCCGGCGCGGATGTCGTCATGGATGCTGCACAGCTTGAGCTGTTCCAGCAGAGCACCTCCGTGTCCGTGCACGATGCCCTTCGGCATCCCCGTCGTTCCCGAGGAGAACAGCACCCAGAGGGGGTGGCTGAACTCGACATCCGTGAACTCCAGGCGACTGGGAGTGGCGGTTGCCCACGACCAGTCCACCGACGGTACATCCAGAGGAATCGGCTTCGCGTCCGTGTGCGCTGTCACCCACACCACGGTCTGGACCGTGGGAAGAGCGGCGAAGACCTGCGCAAGCTCGGCACCGCGGTCTCGATCCTTGCCTCCGAGGCGATAGCCGGGAGCGGCGATGACGACCTTCGGCTCGAGCTGGCCGAACCGGGAGATGATCGCGCCCGACCCGAATTCGGGTGCGCACACGGACCAGATCGCACCTACGGATGCCGTGGCGAGCAAGGCGACGACCGCTTCGCTGATGTTCGGGAGGATGGCCGCCACGCGATCGCCGTCCTCGACGCCGACCGATCGGAGATAGGCCGCGAAGGCACCCACCTGGGCGCGAAGTTCGGCGAAGGAGAACTCGCCCCGGGCACCGTCCTCGGCGAGGGTGATGAGGGCGACCCCGTCGTGGCCCTCCAGAAGGTGCCGTGCATAGTTCAGCGTGCGTCCGGGGAACCACTGCGTGTGCGGCATGGGGGAGGCAGTGCGAACCGCTCCAGGAGTGCCTCCGAGCCTCACCCCGCAGTACTCCGCCCACAGCGACCAGAACTTCTCCGGCTCATCGACGGACCACTGCCACAAGCCGTCGTATCCATCCTCGGGGTGCACTCCATGACGGCGGACGAAGTCCGAGAACCGCGCGATGTTGGTGGCCGGTTCGAGGTCTGAAGCGAGGTTCCAGATGACCTCGCCTTCGACGGCATCCGGGTCGACGATCATCGCGACGTCCGCAGGGCGAGGTTGCGGCGCTGCTGCGCGATCTCATCGGCCGACATCGGCTCCGTGCCGATGAGGACGAACGCGACACGGGCCACGCGGTCGGTGCGGTTCGACCAGGCGTGGCTGGTCGCCCGCTGGATAGCGACGTCGCCCGCCCTGAGCGTCGCCTCTCCGTCGTCAACGAGAAGCGTGATCTCGCCTTCCAGGACGATGGCGTAGTCGAGGGAGTCCGTGCGGTGGAACCAGAAGTGCTTGCCGTCGGAGTGCTTGGCGCCGTCCGCAGCCTCGGCTCGGCCATCGATCTCGTCGAAGATCGCATCCTTCGCGCCCTCGGGGTACGCGGAGTCGGGGGGGAATTCCGCGATGCGGAACACCGTCTCGCCGGCGCGGGGGAAGGTCGGCACCGGGGATCCCTCACCAACCGGATCGTCGTCGGTGACATGGTCGATCGGATGTCCACTGAGCCAGGGCACGGCCGCACCGAACCCGGGGATTGTCGGTGAGGAGAAGGTGTTTGGTGCGGTGTCGTCGATGAGGATGACGGCGTGCCCGCGGTCATCATGACCGGTGACGACACGGCGGATCTGGGGCCCGTGGGTCACGTGCTACGCCTCCTCGAACGGGAAGGGCTGAGGTTCCGGCCACCAGGTCGGCGTCTCCTTCTCTGCGGCGATCGGGGAGCGCAGGACGCCGACCCGTTCGAGCTCGAGTTCGAGGACGTCGCCGGGCTGGAGGAACCTCTGCAACTCGGCTCCAGCGCCGAACGCCATCGTTCCAGAGCCGATGAGGTCGCCCGGCTGCAGTCCGTCGAACTGTGACACGTAGGAGACGGTTTCCTCCGGCGTCCAGATGAAGTCCTCGACGCGAGTGTTCGACCACACCTCGCCGTTCACCCGTACCTGGCCTTCGAGACCGATCACCGTGGGGATTTCGTCCAGAGTCACGATCCAGGGCCCGATACCGTAGGCGAAGTCCTTGGAGTGCTGGGCACCCATGCCGATGGGGCTCTCCTGCACCTGCACATCACGCAGGCTCCAGTCGTTGAAGATCGTGATGCCGAAGACGTGGTCGAATGCGTTGTCGGGGGTGACGTTGCGGCCGGGCTTGCCGATGATGTACCCGATCTCGAGCTCGTAGTCGAGCTTCTCGGTGATGCTCGGGTAGGGGATGGTCTCGTTCGTGCCGTACAGCGTCGCGGTCGATCCTTTGAAGAATCCCGGGCGCTCGTACACGGCCCGGCTGGGCAGGGTCTTCATCACGTTGCCGAAGAAGTTCTTGATGTGGCCGTTGAAGGTCAGGCTGTCACGGAGGACCGGAGGCTTGATCGCCGCGCGGAATTGCGCTTGCTCGAGGGGGATCGATGCGTCGTCTGCGGCATTCAGCGCCCGATGAGCGGCGTCGAGGAAGAAGTCCCCGGTGGAGATTCCCATCGTGAGATCGCGGAACGTCGCGTGTGCGAGGTGTCGTGAGCCCTCGACGGTGGCCCCGCCTTTCTGCAGTGCGAGCGCATACGCGCGCTTGAGGTCGATCACGCGCCCGTTCTCGGGTTCTGCAGCGATGACTCGCAGCTCTTCGCCGTCTGGGCCGTTGACTGCGATGCGTCCGAGCTTCATTGGGGGCCTTTCCTTCAGTGCGATCAGGTGAGTGCGATGTGGCTTTGGTGGGCGCGGGGTCAGGTGCGGAGCCGCTTGGCGAGCCCGCACCTGACCCTGTGCCGCTTACTCGGGCGACTGCGGGCCGAGTTCGGGGCTGTTGAAGAACTCGGCGATCTGCTCGTCGGTGAAGTAGACGCCGTCCGGCGCGAGGTCGGTGCCGTCTTCGGGAACCCACGAGGGATCGACGATCGACGACAAGTCGTCCGCGGTGACGAGGTACGGCTCCCACACGATGTGGTTCAGCTTCGGGCCGGCGCCGGAAAGCACCTTGACGCCGATCTGCGCCGCGGACTGCGCCATGGGAACCGCAGGTGTCGACGTACCGACGTAGGGGTAGGCGGGGTCAGCCGCAGCCCAAGCCGCGAATCCCTGCGAGGCGCCGATGTCGGCGATGGGCGGTACGGGGATGCCGGACTGCTCGAACGCATCGCGGATCGCCCAGCCCATCGTCCCGGCCTGGAGGACGGCATCGACTCCGGCGGGGTTGGTGGCCAGGTACTGGACGACGGCCTGCTGCGCGACCGGCGGCTGGAACATGCCCTGCGCCTGTCCGGCGACGGTCACATCCGGGCACAGGGCGAGAGCCTTCTCGGTGCCGTCCTCCCAGGCGATCTCGTTCGAAATCCCCGGGATGCCGGTGACCTCGAGGATGCTGCCCTCGCCGCCGATGTTCTGGAGCGTGTAGGCCGCGCCGACCATGGCCTGGAGATTGGCGTTGTACGTGACACTGATCGCGTACGGGCTGTCGATCTGCGACACCATCGAAATCACCGGGATGCCGGCATCGTGGGCCTGTGAGACGAGATCGAGAGCTGCCTCAGGTGCGGCGGCGTTGAAGAAGATGATGTCGGGCTTGAGCGAGAGTGCCTGGCCGAACTGCTGCAGCTGCCCGGGCACGTCGGTTGGGTCGTTGGGCGCGACATTGAGCACGACGTCGACCCCGTACGCCTCGAGGGAGTCAGCGAGCGCACCCTGGTAGGCGGCGATGAACGGAGCGGCAGGTGCCTGCCCGACGATCGCCGCAGTGAAGCCCTCGGTCTTGTCGGGCTTCCAGTCGGACCACGCCGACTCCTGGATCTCATAGGGGTAGGCGTTGTACCCGGTTTGGACGTCACTGCTGAATCCCGACAAGAGGTCTCCCGGATCGATTGCACCGATCTGGGGCACCGACCCGCACCCGTCGGCTGCGGGGGTCTGGCCCGCGTCGGGGGTGTTGTCGGGCGTGCTCGACGTCGCCGAGCAGCCCGCGAGGCTGAGAGCTCCGACGGCCGCCAAGGCCGTTGCTGCGACCCTGATCCGGCGGAAGCGAGTGGACTTCACCATGATTGCTACTCCTCTTTGAGCTCGCGCGAAGTTGCGCGACTACAGACTAGACACATTCGATACGATACGTCTAGTTTGGAATAACCAACGCAGATCTGCGCACGACTCAATGAGGAGCGACGGCATGTCCGAACCCGGGGAGGGCCTCCGGCTGGCCAACGTCAGCAAGCGCTTCGGGGCGACCCGAGCGCTCGTCGACGCGTATCTGCACATCCAGCCGGGCGAGGTGCACACGCTTCTGGGCGAGAACGGCTCGGGCAAGTCGACGCTCGTCAAGATCATCGGCGGTGTGCACCGACCCGACGACGGGGAGTTCACCCTCGACACCGCGGTGGTCGAGCCGCGTGGTCCCCGCCACATGAACACGCTCGGCATCGCCGTGGTCTTCCAAGAGGTGCTCACTGCGGCCAGCCAGTCGGTGCTGGACAACATCTGGCTGGGCTCGGACGGGCTCTTCGCTCGAAACCTCAGCAGGTCGAAGCAGCGCCAGATCGCCGCTGAGACCCTCGGGCGGCTCGTCGACGGCATCGACCTGGATTCCGCCGCCGGGCAGCTGTCGCTCTCGGATCGGCAAGCCGTCTGCATCGTCCGTGCTCTCGTGCGCGAGCCGCGCACTCTGATCCTCGACGAGTCGACCGCCGCCCTCGATGTCCGGACGCGCGATCGACTGTTCGCCGAGATGCGCCGCCTCACAGCTGCGGGTGTCGGCATCCTCTTCATCTCCCACCGCATGGACGAGGTGCAGGAGATATCCGATCGGGTGACCGTGCTGCGCTCCGGCCGCACGATATCCAGCGTCGACCGTGCCGACCTTTCGATCGCGCAGCTCATTGCAGACATGACCGGCACCTCCGGCCACTTCGAGCGCTCGCAGCGAGATCATGCTCTCGGCGATACAACGCTGCGCGCGGGGAAGGTGCGACTGCGTGCCGATGCGGCGCCGATCGATTTCGAGCTGCGTTCCGGCGAGCTCGTCGGACTCGCCGGTCTCGAGGGACAGGGGCAGGATGCGTTCCTCAAGCGCCTGTCGGGGATCACCGGGGGCGCCGGGATGGTCACGCGCGTCCTCGGCCCCGACATCGATGTGCGTCAGGGCAACGGGGCCAAGCTCGGGGTGGCCTATCTGCCACGGGAGCGCCGGGGCGAGTCGCTGTTCGAGTCGATGTCGATCCGCGAGAACTTCGCGTTGCCGACGCTCCGCCAGGATCGGCGCGGCTTCTTCATCAACGCGAAGCGCATGCGCGAACGGTTCGGCGAGTACGTCTCGTCGCTGGGCATCCGCATCGGCAGCCAGGACAATCCGATCTCGAGCTTGTCGGGGGGCAGCCAGCAGAAGGTGCTCCTGGCGCGCTGGCTGGCCACCGACCCGAAGGTGCTGCTGCTCAATGACCCGACGCGCGGCGTCGACATCATGACCAAGCGCGAGATCTACGCGACGTTGGATCGGCTCTGCGCGAACGGCATGAGTGTCGTCATGCTCTCCAGCGAGGTGGAAGAACTCGTCGAACTCGTCGACAGGGTCCTCGTCTTCCGCGACCAAGAGGTCTTCGCCGAGATCCCGCGGGAGCGGCTGAGCACTGAGGCCGTCGTCGCCGCCTACTTCGGCCAGCGAGCGGAGAGTGCGGCATGAACCGGTTCCTTGATCTCCTGCGGCGTCACTCCTGGGCGTTCGCATTCGTGCTGGCGCTTGTGCTGCTTATCGCGAACCTGCTGGTGAGCCCGAACTTCCTGTCGCCGGCGCGACTGCCTGCGACTCTCGCCACACTGGCGCCCTTCGTTCTGGTCGGCTTCGCCTCGACGCCGTCGATCCTCTCCGGCGGGATCGACGTGTCGGTGGGTCCGCTCGCCACGTTCATCAACTGCCTGTTCATCGCAGTCCTCCTCCCCTCTGGATTGGGCGACTGGTACGCGGCCATCCCGATCCTCCTTCTCACCGCGGCGGGCATCGGCGCGGTGACCGGAGTGCTCGTGGGCGTCGTCCGGCTGCATCCCGTCGTCGCATCGACCGGTGTGCTCTTCGTGCTCATCGGACTGTCGATCACGATCTCGAAGTCACCGGTATCGGCGACGCCTAACTGGACCGACCCCCTCGCACAGGCCTTCGGCTGGTTCCCCGGAGCGATCGTCACGATCGGCGTCGTCGCGATCGCGTGGTTCTTCCTCAAGCGCACGGCATTCGTCGCGAACCTGCTCGCAACGGGGGAGAGCGACGTGTCGGCGTACGGCTCCGGCGTGAACGTCACCGCTGTGCGGATCCTCGCCTACGCGCTGGGCGGGCTCTTCGCCGGCGTCGCAGGCATCGCGCTCTCGGCCCTCCTGCAGTCTTCGCAATCATCGCTCGCGACAACCTATGCGCTCCTCGGCCTCGCCGCCGCGGTGCTGGGCGGCACCGCGCTCGGCGGCGGAAAGGGTGGCTTGCTCGGCACGTTCTTCGGCGCCCTCGTCATCTTCCTGCTGCAGCAGCTGCTCACCGCGGCCGGCGTGCAGCCCAGCCTGATCCAGTTCGCCTATGGCCTCGCCCTCGTTGTCGGCGTGCTCGTCGGAGCGACGCTGCTGAGTTCTCGCCGTGTAAGGAGCCGTGCATGACCGAGCCGACCACGGGTGTCACCCGTACACTCACGCTGCCCCAGCCCGGCCCTTCCGGCTGGCCGAAGTTCCGCGCCTGGGCGCTGCGCACGCCGTTCGTCCAGGTCGTGGTGCTGGTCGCGCTCTCGGCCCTCCTCGTCGCGACCATCCCCGCTTTCCTCGTGCGACCCCAGGCGGCGATCGCCGTGATCACGATCGCCGCGCTGCTGGCGCTCGCCTCGATGGGTCAGACCCTCGTCGTGATCATCGGCGGCCTTGACCTCGCCGTCGCCGGATACATCACGTTCGGCGCTATGATCGCCTCCAACGCGACCAGTCGCCTCGGCTGGCCGGTCCCCTTCGCCTTCCTTGTGGTCATGCTCGTGTGCGGAGCGGTCGGGGCGAGCGTCGGCTGGCTCTGCCATCGCTTCCGCATCCAGCCGCTCGTGATGACGCTCGGCGTGGGGGCGATGCTCACCGGCGGGTCGATGTTCCTCGCCAGCGGCGACTACAACGGGCAGCCACCCGCCGAGCTGCGCGCGCTCGCCCAGCTCAACGGCACGACGTTCGGTCTGCCGTTCCCGCCGGTCATCGCGATCGTCGCGGTGCTCGGCGCAGCGCTGTGGCTCTTCCTGGCCAAGACCGCCTCGGGCCGCAGACTCTACGCCACGGGTGTGAACCCCGTCGCGGCGAACTTCGCGCGCGTCAAGACCTCCGTGGTGTGGACGTCGGTGTTCGCGGCATCCGGCGCGCTGGCCGGCCTCGCTGGTGTATTCATCGCTGCCTTCGGAGCGGGATGGTCCCAGGCGGTCGGCGACCCATATCTGTTCGCAGGGCTGGCAGCCGTCCTGGTCGGCGGCACTACGTTCGGCTCCGTGCACGGCGGATTCACCCGCACCGCACTGGGCGCACTCATCCTCACCGTGCTGTCGACGCTCATCGTGAGCCGTGGGCTCTCCGAGGCGCAGGGCAGGATCGTCTACGGCATCATCATCCTGGCCGTCGTCGCACTGTACGGCCGCGAGCGCCACGTGCGGGACCGGTTCTGAGAAGACCGAACCACGGCCAGCGAGCCCTGCTCAGAAGGGCGCGGATCAGGCCAGCGAGATCTCGCGGGTGAGCAGCGCGGCTGATGCCGCCGGGTTCGTGAACCGCAGCTCATCGGGTGCAAGTGTCGAGCGGTAGTAATCGCTTCCGAACTCGGCGCTGAGGGCGTCGAGCGAGGCGAAAGTGATCGCGCCCACCCCGTCGTAGAGCCCGCGCGCGAGGCGAGAGGTCGCGGATGCCGGGGCCGGAGTGTCTTCGAGACGCAGTAGCCGCTCTTTCGTGTGCGGGCCCCCGAGGGCCAGCCGCGAATGCTCGCCGGTCCAGTGTTCGGCGAACTCCTGGAATCGCAAGCGGCGCGCCGCCACCGGCAGGATCAGGACCTTGACCGCGCTCGCGGGGATCGGCTGGTCGCTCTGCCAGATGACTTGCGGGATGCCGCCGATTCCGGTCGGGCGTGCAGCCAGGAGCTCGCGCCTGCGCTGAAGCCAGGCGTCGAACATCGGCGAGACGACCCAGTCGGCCGCGCTGTTCTTCTTGTCCCACCAGGTCTCCACGGCAGCATCGAACGGAGCGGTAGGTGCGTTCGCGATGGGCGAGGCTCCTGCAAGAGGTGCGTCGAACGCGTAGCGCAGCATCCCCGCCGACGAGGCAGGGTATTCGCGTTCGAGCTGCGCCCACGCGTCGGTGAACGCAGCGGGAGAGAGATCGCCGCCAGACTTCACGAGGATGACGAGCTTGTAGCCTGCATCCGCCATGACGGGACCTCCTAATGCTTCGGCTTCGGGGCCGCCTTGGCCGCCTTGTCGGCGATCGCCATCAAGAATGCGTTGCCCGCGGCCCAGACGAACATGTTCTGGAGCGGAGTGGCCCGTTTCGCCTCGGGGTCTTCGTGGCCCATCTCGGGGTTCTTGTGGCACGCCACCGGGATATTCGTCATCAGGCGTCGCAGGCAGGAGTTCGCGTGATCGCACCAGACGATCTCGGCCTCGCGCCCTCCGATGACCTTCTTCGCGTAATCGGGATCTGCCAGTAGTTGCCGGGCCAGCATTGTGGCGTCGGCGTGGCCGGCGGTGATCGCGTCCGCCGCCTGCTGAGGATCGGGCGTGCTGGACAGGAAGAGCGGGATGCCGCCCACCGCGGCCCGGAACGCCTGCGGCTCGCCGTGCGCCAGCATGTTGCCGGACTGCGACGGCACGTTCTGGCCCATCGATTCGTAATTGCCCTCGGTGAGCGAGATGAAATCCACACCTGCCGTGACGATGTGTCGGGCGACCTCGGCGAACCCGTCGGCGCCCTGCCCGCTGGGGAGGTGGTCGTTGACGCTCATGCGGATGCCGACCGGGTAGTCGGGGCCGACCTCGGCGCGTACGGCCGCGACAGCATCGCGGAGGGCGCGTGCGCGGTTCTCAGCGCTTCCGCCGTACTCATCGGTGCGCTGGTTGGCGAGGGGCGAGAGGAACGACGAGTAGAAGTAGCACATGTGCGCGCCGATCTCGACGCCGTCGAAGCCGGCTGCCTTCGCGCGGCGCGCGGCGGAGACCACGTCGGCTTCGACCGCCTTGATATCTGCCGCTGTCGCTGCGTCCGGCGGCGGGGTGACGCGGCCGCCTGGCACGTACACGTGGTCGGGAAAGCCCGTCGCCCCCATCACCACGGGCTTCGCGCTCGCCGCGATGGGATGGGCTCCGTTTCGCGGCACGCCCATTCGGCCGAAGCTCGGGAAGAGCTGTGCGAAGATCGCCGCACCCTCTTCCTGCACCGCGACGACCATGCGAGCGAGGTCGGGAACGAATTCGTCCTTGTCGAATCGGATGTTCGGGAAGAAGGGCGACTCGTTCCATGCGCGCTCGCTCGCCACCGCTCCACCGACGAACACCAGGCCGACGCCCCCCTCGGCGCGTCGTCGGAGGAACGCGATGGACTGGTTGCTCGGTCGTCCGTCGTCGGTCGGTCGCAGGACCGCCATCGGGCCGAGGACGATGCGGTTTTTGATCTCCAGCGAGTTGATTCGCAGGGGCGATCCGAGTACCGCACTCGCACTGGTTTCGGTCTTCATGGACGAACCCTCCTTTGGGTTACTTCGCATTCTAAATATGCGCTACGCACCGTATCGAACAAGAGGTGCGGCGACTACATCATCGAGCTGGCGCCACCGTCGACGTTCAGGTTCACGCCGGTCACCCATTTCGCCTCGTCGGAGGCCAGATAGAGACCGGCGTACGCCACGGCCAGCGGGTCGCCCGGTCGGCCGTCGATCGTGCGCTCGATCACCGGCGTGACCGGTGCGCGGTCGCCGAGCTCCTCGAGCATCGCGAGGACCGGGGGTGTCGCCATGACTCCGGGACTCACGCAATTGATCCGCACTCCGACAGCCACGCCCTCGGCAGCGAGCTGTCGCGTCAGGGCGATCACGGCACCCTTCGCCGCTGCGTGCGCCGCCTGCGGCAGGGAACGCACGCCCTGGATCCCGGCGCCCGAGCCGATATTGACGATCGCTCCGCCGGTCGCCGCGAGGTGGGCCCACGCGACCTGTGACGCGAGCCAGACGAGGTCGAGCTCATTGCGGAGAGTGAACCGGTAGTCCTCGTCGCTCATCTGCCCGAACGGCGCGAAGCGGGGCAGGCTCGCATTGTTGTAGAGGACGTCGATCCGCCCATGCCGCTGCACCGCGTCGCCGATCCAGTGCTCGATCGCCGGGCGGCTGCCCAGATCGACCGGCGCGGTCCAGTCGATCGCGTTGCCCTCCGCCTCGACCATGCGAGCCGTCTCCGCCGCGCTCGCGGCGTCGAGGTCGCAGCCCACCACGACAGCGCCCTCGGCGGCGAACAAGCGCGCGGTCACGCGCCCCATCCCGCCGCCGATTCCCGTCAGCAGGACGACTTTGCCCTCCAGGCGACCTTCAGCCATGACGTGTACTCCGCTCACCTCGTCGTGTCTCTGAGCCGTCATGCAACCACTCCTGGCCAGGCATTCGGCAGTGTCGTCGCGCGGTGGTGCAGTTCGTGCACAGTTCTGTGCCGTGACTGCACGGTCGAGCCCGAAACCACCAGCTGCGGCGAAGGCTGAGCACACATCCCGCATCCAGACCACATCGAAGGAGATGATGACCATGAGCGACACCACTGCGGCCACCCGGCCGCTCCCGCCCGGCGTCCAGGAAGCTGAGCTCGACGACGCGCTTGCGGCGTTCGCCGAGGCGATCGGCGCTGACAAGGTCGCCACCGACGCCGAATCTCTGCAGGACTTCCAGGACCCGTTCCAGGTGCCCGGCGACGCCACCAACCTGCCGTCGGCAGTCGTCAGCCCCACCAGCGTCGAGGACGTGCAGGCGGTCGTCCGCATCGCCAACCAGTTCCGCATCCCGCTGTGGCCTATCAGCCGTGGTAAGAACAACGGCTACGGCGGCGCCGCACCGCAGGTGCGGGGCTCGGTCATGCTGTCATTCCGCAACATGAACAAGGTCCTCGAGATCAACGAGGAGCTCGGCTACGCCATCGTCGAACCGGGCGTAAGCTGGTTCGATCTGCACGACGCGATCGAGGCCGGAGGTCATGACCTGGTCGCCTCGATCGTCGACATCGGCTGGGGCGGCGTCGTCTCCAACACGCTCGAACACGGCCTCACCTACATGCCGTACTCCATCGACCAGGCCGCGCACTGCGGGTTCGAGGTGGTGCTGCCCGATGGTGACCTGATGCGCACCGGCTCCGGCGCCATGGACGACAACCCCACCTGGCCGCTGTACAAGCGCGGTCTGGGCCCGACGTCCACCGAGATGTTCATGCAGTCCAACTTCGGCATCGTCACAAAGATGGGCTACTGGCTCATGCCGAAGCCCGAGGTCTACATGCCGCTCTGGCTGCGGCTGTGGGACGACGCGCAGATGCCGGCCGTGGTCGACGCGCTGCGCGAGCTGATGCTTGCCGGAACGATCGACATGCGCCCTCAGCTGTCGAACACACTGTGCATCGCGTCCATGCTCACCGCTCGCTCCGACTGGTACGACGGAGAGGGCCCCGTGCCCGACGCAATCATCGAGACCATCGGCAAGGAACTCGGCATCGGACGCTGGATGATGCGATTCGCGCTGTACGGCGACGAAGCGATCGTCGATCATAATTTCGCGAAGCTGAAGGCGCGGTTCCTGCAGATCCCCGGTGTCGAGCTGTGGGGCGAGAAGCACGCGGCAGACGCCTGGGAGACGCTCCCGAACCCGCACGAGCGCGTGCAGATTGGCGTGCCGAGCCTCGATCTGTACAAGATGGCCGGCTGGTCGGGCGGCGAGGAAGGCGGTCACGTCGACTTCTCGCCGGTCATTCCGCTGACCTCTCAGCACGCGAAGGCGGCGCAGGACCTGCTCTCCTCGATGTGCGCCGAAGCGGGCCTGGACTACCTCGGCGGGATGCTGCCGATCAACGCGCGGGCGACGACCTTCATCAACGTCATCCCCTTCGACACGAAGAATCCGGCGCAGGTCGACAAGGCCTACAGCGTGGCCAAGCGCATGGTCGCTGAGGCAGGCAAGCGCGGCTACGGCGAGTACCGCGCCCACCTGTCCTTCATGGATCTCGCGGCAGACCAGTTCGGCTTCAACGACCACGCCCTCCGACGCTTCAACGAGACGATCAAGGACACACTCGACCCGAATGGCGTCATCGCCCCGGGCAAGTCCGGCATCTGGGGCACCCGGATGCGTCACGCCGGCTTCCCGCAGTCCTGATGCATGCGAGAGGCGTCCCGTCTGCTCAAGCCGGCGGGGCGCCTCAGGCGGACTGGCGCATGCCGCGGAGTTCCCGCGGCGCGCACCCGTACCGGTCGCGGAAGGCCCTGCTGAAACTCGCGGGGTTGCGGTACCCCCATCGCGCGGCCACGACGGCGATGGCGGTGCCGGGCGATTCACGCAGCTCGGCGGTGGCTCCCTCCAGCCTGCGATCGCGAATCCACTCGGACACGCCTGTGCCCGAGGCCGCGAACAGCTTGTGAACATATCGCGTCGACACGAAGTGGGCTCCCGCGAGCCGCTCCGGTCCGAGATCAGGCTCGTGGAGATGCTCGATCGCGTACCGCTGCATGCGGGCCAGGAGCGCACTCGACGGTGCAAGCGTCTCGGAGGGCGTCTCTTCCCCGAAGACATTGCGCAGCAGCGGCAGGATCATCTCCGCTGCGCCCTCGGACTCGATGCCGGAGAGCCCATCGCCCTCGACGGCCGTGCGGGCGATCCCGGCGAGGAACGGGGCGGCGAGACCGGCGAGTGACGCGCCCGCACGTGCGGGGCGCGTGGCGCTGCGGCGCGCGATGCTCTCCGCGCGCACCCCGATGAACCAGCGTGGGACGCTGAAGATGAGCACCTCGAATGCTTCCTGTCCCTCGAAGGTGGAGGGCTTCGAGGTGTCGTGACAGGCCATGTCTCCCGGGCGCAGCAGGCAACTGCGCTCGTCCTGCTCGAGGCGGACGCTTCCCCGCATGAGGAGGTAGAGCAGGATGCTCTCCGGGTCTGCGACGGCGATCATCTTCTGTGTGCGCACGACCCGGTGCGGGCGACCTTGGATCGCGCCCACGGCGATGGGGCCGACCGCGCCGGACACGAGGCGCGCGTCGAACGACGGGCTGGCACTCGTGTCGACCTGCATGGGGAAGAAGCGCTCGGCGATCCCGGTAGACCAGTAGTCCGGGCGATCCGAGGGCGCGACACGGCGGGTGTCGAGCGCGGTCAGGTGGGACATGTGACTCCTCATCGAGTCGGAAGACGTGACGCCGCCAGGCGCAGCGGTGCGGGGTCGTAAAGATCTTCGAGCCGGATGCCGGGCGGCATGAGCCCGAGATGGGACCGGATCTCGGCAAGCAGGGTCAGCCCGTCGGGATCGACTTCCAGCGTACGCGGGCGGGTCGCCCAGGTCGCCGCGGCTGCCGCGCCGAAGCCGGCGCGCTCGAGCAGTCCCTCGCCCTCGGCATGCGTCATTCGCTCCCCGGCGTCCACAGCCAGACCGAGCGCGTGCAGGTAGGCCGTGAGTTCGTCCGAGCCGATGAGCTCAGATGGCACCATGAGTCCCTGCCCGGGAAATGCGGGCAGCGTCTCGGCCACCGTCGCCAGCAGCGTCGCCCCCGCGTCCCGCGCCGCCGCATCGAACGGCGGCCCGAGCAGGGTGGCGGCCACATCGCCGGCGAGCAGCGAGTCGAGACGTTCTTTGACACCGCCGACCTCGATGTAGTCGACGGTGACGCCTTCGCGGCCGAGCAGGTACCGTGCCACGAGCGAGAAGCCATTGGTGGCGGCATCCACCGCGAACCGGCTTCCCCCGAGATCCGTGAGTCGATCCGCCGCGGGTCTCGCGTAGACGCCGAGCGGGGTGGTCGCCTCCACCTGCGCCACGAGCCGCAGGTCGGCTCCGGCGGCAGTCCACGCGTACAGGTTGTCGATGGAGGTGATCGCGATGTCGATGTCGCCCGCGAGCAGCCCAGTGAGCTGCGCGGGGCTCCCCGTGGTGCGGCTCGTTTCGAGGCCGATGCCGGCGAGTAGTCCGCACTCTCGCGCGACGATGAGCGGCACCGGCGGCACGAACTGGCTCTGTCGGAGGGTCATGGCCGGCCAGCCTGCCACGGGGGAAGCACGCCGCTCGGACTGCGCACGAGGTTGCGCTGGCCTCCGAGGCCCGAGATCGTCGACTCCACGAGGTCACCGCCTCGCAGGAATCGCTTCCAGTGCGAGCCGTTTCCCGCGGGTGACCCGGTGATGAGGATGTCGCCCGGCTGCAGGATCGCGACCGACGACGCGTAGCTCAGCAGAGCGGGCACGTCGAATGCGAGATCGTCGGTGGTGGCATCCTGCATCACCTGCCCGTTCAGCGTGAGTAGCATCTGGAACGCCGTCGGGTCGGGCAGGAACCGCGCGGGCACGAGCAACGGACCGGTGGGGAAGAATCCGGGCTGATTCTTGGCGCGGAACCAGTCCGTGCCGATCTTCGCCATGTCGTTGCGCGGCACGAGCGATCGGGCAGTCAGGTCGTTCACGATCGTGTAGCCGGCCACGTAGTCGAGGGCGTCGTCGACCGACACGCGGTGGGCCGTGCGGCCGATCACCACGCCGAGCTCGAGTTCCCAGTCGACGTCTGTCCCCACGTCGGGCAGCGGGATGTCGTCGTACGCACCCGAGACGGCCGAGGGGATACCGGTCCAGACGTACGGATCACCGGAGCGAACCCGCTCGTCGATTTCCGCCGCCGCTTCGTCTCGCAGCAGTTCGGGCGAGGCGCCGTCGGAGCCGAGGCCGTGAGCGACGCTCATCTGGATGATGTGCTCGCGGTAATTCGCGCCGGCGGCGATGACCTGGCCGACCGGCTGCACGGGGGGCAGCACGCGTGCGGCGACTGACGTCCGCAGTGCTTCGAAGGAGCCCAGAGGCTGCGCTCCGTCGACGATGTGCTCCGCAATCCGGTCCAGGTTCGCGTCCCACTCGGTGAACAGGTCACCGGTTCGATGGACCGCGGGCAGTACATCACGGATGTCGTAAACGTCGTCACCGGCGACGACGACGGGGATCTCGACTCCGTCTAGCTCGAGGGAGGCGATGGCGAAGGAATCCACAGGGGCCGCCGATCAGACCGGGGGGGCGACGTACAGGCTCTTGTTGTCCGAGTCGTTGAACATCTCCTTGGTGATGAACTCGTCCATGTCGCCGCCCGTCCCCCACTGGTCGGAGGTCTCTGGTTCCTGGACGTCGTAGATGTGGGGATGCCAGGTATCCTCTTCGATCGTTTCGAGCTCGGTCGTCATCTCCATCGTGTTGCCGTTCGGGTCGACGAAGTAGGTGAACGTATTGTCGCCGGCGCGGTGGCGCCCCGGTCCCCAGATCTTGCGGTAGCCAGCACGGATGATCCGGCCGCTGCCGCGCATGTACTCGTCGATGCCGCGCAGTTCGAAAGACGCGTGCTGGAGCGATGCGTGCGGTCCGCGGGCGATCGCCATCGAATGGTGCTGCGTGCTGCAGCGCATGAAGTAGAACAGGTCGCCGACGTGCGGGTGGTTGAGGGTGTCGGACAGCCGGAAGCCGAGGTTGCGCTCGTACCAGTCACGCATCTTCTCCGGCTCGGCGGAATTGAGGACGACGTGAGACAGGCGCACAGGAATGGACTCCCGTTCCTCGATCTTGCGGTGCTCTCGGACCTCGACATCGGTCGACACCTCGATCGTGCGCCCTTCGAGGTCGAAGAAGCGGAAACCGTACCCCCCGCCCAGTGTCTGCAGGTCGGTGGGCTCGAAGACGAGCTTGACGCCGGTGCTCGCCAGATTGTGCGCCAGGGTGTCCACCGACTCCCGGTCGGCGGCGCCGAATGCGACGAGGTCGAGGCGCTTGTCGGCCGAGCGGCGCACGCGGGTCACGTACTGCTCGGGCGATCCCTCTGCGGCGAAGTAGACGACGTTGCCGTCATCGTGCTGGACGGTCAGACCCCAGTGGTTCTTGTAGAACTCGACCTGCTTGTCGAAGTCCGGGACGGCGATGTCGAAGTGGCGGATATGGGTGATCGGACGGAATGACATTGCGTACTCCTAGCGCGATTCAGAGGTGAGTTGGGTGGCATGTGCGATCGATGGGATGGTCCCGATGAGACGATCCAGTGCGGTCGCGGAGTCGGCGGTGCCGAGGATGTAGTGATCCGGTCGGAGGACCACCGCGGGGGCGCCGACGCGTGTCAGGAGCTGATCCACCTTCGCGGGATCCAGCAGTGTGACGGTGTCGTCGTCCTCGTCGAGGGCGACTTTGGTCGCGCGCGGAAGGGCCTCGTATACGGAACGGTTCGCGGCGACCAGGAAGTGGGCGCCCACCATGTCGTCCAGGCGGGTTCCGTCCGCGAGGATCGGCTGCGGTCCGAGGTGGCCGGCGCGCGGGTCGGTGCTCCCCGAGTGCAGGCCAGGCCCGAGCGCCGGGGGCGGCGGGACCGCTGTCGCGCCAGGGTTGGCCCTGATGTACTCGTCGCGACCGCGCGCAACATCGGGATCCGTGGTCTGGATGATCACGGCCTGATTGGCGGCCGTCTCCACCCAGGCCGTCGCGTGCGGCTTGCGCTCGTTCTCGTAGGTGTCCAGGAGCGAAGAGTCGGCGATACCGCGGCGTACGAGATCGAGCTTCCAGACGAGGTTGGCGGCATCGCGAATTCCCGCGCAGAGGCCCTGGCCGAACAGTGGGGGCGCCTGGTGGGCCGCGTCACCAGCGAGGAAGATGTCGCCGCTTCGCCACCGCTGCGAGATCCGTCCGCGGAAGGTGTAGATCGCCTGGCGGTCGGGCGTGAACTTGTCGGCGGGCAGCACGCCACGGCTGAGCCGCTCGACCGCGGCCGGAGTGACGATCTCTTCGGGATCGTCGTCGGGCATGAGCATGAACTCCATACGGACGCGGTCGCCGGGGAGCCTCAGCCACAGCGCGGGTCGGGTGTGGCGTCCGAATTGGACCATATCCGCGTCATATCCCGGTGCGTCGACCAGCTGACCGTCGACGACGAGCCACTGGGCGTCCGCTCCGTACTTGTCTGTCGAGATACCGAGCGCGTGCCGGATCTCGGAGCGCCCACCGTCGGCGGCGATCGCCCAGCGTGCGCGCGTCGTGGACTCGATCCCGCGCGCATCGACACTTGTCACCTCCACGCCGCCTTCGACGTTCACCACCGACGTCACGCGCACGCCGCAGCGCAGCTCGATGCCGGGGGTGTCCGAGACGACCTCGCGGATCAGGTGCTCGATGTCGGGCTGGTGGAAACTGATGTGGTCGTTCCAGGCCTGCTCGCCGATCCCTCCGGTCGGAGCATGCACCAAAACCTCGCCGGCCTCATTGACGATCTCGACGTCCTTCATCGGAATGACGACCTCTTGAAAGCGCGACGCGATACCCAGGCCCTGCAGCGTGCGCATGGTCTCGCCGTCGAAGTGGACGGCACGCGCGGTGGGCCACAGGTCGGAATCCTTCTCGAATCCGATTGCGGTGAGCCCTGCCCTGCCGCAGAGAGCCAGTGCGGTGGACCCGACCGGGCCTCCCCCGATCACGACGACGTCGACATCGATGCTCACAAACACTCCTTCGTGTTCAGTACGGTTCGTATCGAATGATACTCCTGCCCGTTCCTCTTCAGCTTGGCCGCCGGCCCGCCATAAAGGAATGGCGAGAATGGCATAGCCTCTATCGGAAATTCAGATGACCTCGGCCGCGACCCGCGTGAGCACCTGCCGGAGCCAGACGTGTTCCGCGTCATGTTCGCGGTCAGCCGACCACCAGAAGGCGTCGTGGACGGGGTCGAGATCGAGCGGGGGGATGACCATTCTCAGACGCGGGTGCATCGTGATCGCGATCACTGCCATGCGCTCCGGCACGATTGCGATCCGATCGGTGCCGAGAACCAGTGACGGCATGACGAAGAAGTGCGGGGTCACCGCTGCGACGGAGATGTCGATGCCGCGGAACTGCAGTTGCGTTCGTGCGGGGTTCATGCCTTCTCGGGCCGCTAGGTTCTGGACCCAGGGCCGCGTGAGCAGTTCGTCTTTCGTGGGCCGTTCGGGAATCCCCGATGCGCCGTCGACCAAGCAGACCCAGCGTTCGACGGGAATGTCAATGTGCGGGAGATCGAAGATGTAGCCGTGTGGCAGGATCACCGCGTCGAGCGCTCGCATCGACTCGGGCAGGCCGCTAACGAGCCGTGCGTCGACCGTGGGGAATTCGAAGCGCACATTCGGCGCTTCACGCTCGACGATTCTCGTCAGGGCGGGCGCGATCCGAGCCACCGCGTAATCCACCCCGGCGATCGAGAAGGACCGAGTGCTGGTCACCGGGTCGAAGCGCGATTGCAGCCGGAAGATCTGGTCGGTCTCCGCGATCACTTGCGGCAGGGCCAGGAGCAGTCGTTCACCGAGGGGCGTCAGGACATGCTGGTTGCCCCGGCGGATGAGGAGCACATCCTGGTAGTGGGCACGCAGACGGGAGAGAAAGCTCGACATCGTCGGCTGCGAGACGTGTAGCCGCGCTGCCGCCCGGGTGACGCTCCGCTCTTCGAGCAGTGCGCGCAGGGGCTTCAACAGGTTGTAATCGGTCGCTGCCATGGGGCCGTCGTCTGCCCCCTCTCGCGCGCCAAGCCGTCACTCTGAACGAACTGCAGTCAGGTTATGCCTTCCAGACCGTCTTGAGATTGCAGAACTCACGTTGCCCCACTGCGGCGAGCTCGCGGCCGAACCCGGAGCGCTTGATGCCACCGAAGGGGAGTTCCTGGTACGACACGGTCATTCCGTTGATGAACACGGCGCCCGCGTCGAGATTCGCGACGAACCATTCCTCCTCTTCGGGGTCATTCGTCCACACCGCGCTCGAGAGGCCAAAGGTGGTCTGGTTCGCGATGCGGAGTGCGTCCGTGTTGTCCGTTGCCCGATAGAGCGAGGCGACGGGGCCGAAAGTCTCCTCCTGGACGAGTCGGGCGTCGTCGGGCAGATCCGCGATCACCGTCGGCTCGTAGTACCAGCCGGGCCGGTCGGGCACCGAGCCACCGGTGAGGATCGTCGCGCCCTTGGCGCGGGCGTCTTCCACGAGCTCGATCAGGTCATTGCGCCCTGACTCGGTGGCGACCGGCCCCACCTCGACGGCAGGGTCGAGGGGGTCGCCCACCCGGAGGGCAGACATCAGGTTCGTGAACTCCGCCGCGAACTCGTCGTAGACGTCGGTGTGAACGATGAAGCGTTTGCCGGCGATGCAAGACTGGCCGTTGTTGTTGATGCGGGCGCGGACGGCGGTTGCCGCGGCGGCCTTGACGTCCCCCGAAGCCAGGACGACGAACGGGTCTGAGCCGCCCAGTTCGAGGACCGCCTTCTTGACGTGATCACCGGCGATCGCCGCCACCGAACGTCCCGCGGGCTCCGAGCCCGTCAGCGTCACCCCCGTGACTCTGGGGTCCGCGATGACCGCTCCGACCTCAGCGCCGCCGATCAGAAGCGCGCGAAATGAGCCCACGGGAAAGCCGGCGCGTTCGAACAGTGTGTCGAGGAACAGTGCGGACTGCGGCACGTTCGAGGCGTGTTTGAGAAGGCCCGCGTTCCCCGCCATGAGCGCGGGTGCCGCGAAGCGGATGACCTGCCACAGGGGGTAGTTCCACGGCATGACCGCGAGCACGACTCCGAGCGGCTCGTAGCGCGTCCAGGCGCGGGATGCGGACACCGTCGACGGGTCTGCCAGCGTCACATCGGCGAGGAACTGCTCCGAATTCTCGGCGTAGAAGCGCATCGCCTTGGCGCACTTGTGCACTTCGGCGACCGATTGCGCGATGGGCTTGCCCATTTCGACCGTGATGAGCTCGCCGAGTCCTTCGGCCTGGTCGTCGAGGATCGCTGCGGCAGCCCGCATCCACTCGGCGCGCTCCGCAAAGCTCGTTTGCCGAAGAAGTTCCGCGGCGGACGCAGCCTCGCTGATCCGCTGGTCGACCTCCTCGCGGCTGTGCGGCTCGATGATCATCTCCGTTTTTCCCGTCGCCGGGTTCACTGTCGCGATCGCCATATCTTCATCTCCTCGTCGAAATGTGTACCGTTCAGGAGTATAGTTAAAAATAGATACGAAACGTACCGTGCAGAATATGTTTCCCCTCGCACGTTCACCACGACGATCACGAAGGAGTGACCTGTGAGCACGGAAGCCGAGCTTCCCGCACGTCTGCCCCTCTTCCTCACCGATGCGGATGTCGCGCAACTGTCCGATCTTCCCCGCGCCATCGCAGCCATTCGCGAGGCCTACTCGGCGCCGGTCGACGACCGACGTAACCCGGGAAGGATCTTCGCCGACAGCACCCGCGAGTGGATGCGGGTCATGCCGTCCGTTCCCGCGAGCGGGAACCTGTTCGGAGCGAAATCGATCAACGGGTCCTTCGCCGACGGCCTGCGTGTCAGCTACCTGATCTCGCTGTTCGATAAGGACACGGCCGACCTCGTCGCGCTCGTCGACGGCAATCGCGTCACGGGCCTGCGTACCGCGGCGACCACCGCGGTCGGCGCCGAGGTCATCGCACCGAAGCGGCCACTCAAGGTCGGCATCATCGGCTCAGGTTTCGAGGCGCAATCCCACACGATCGCGCTTTCCCTCGTGACCCGATTTGCTTCGGTCGCCGTGTTCAGCCCGACGCAGGTGAACCGAGAGTCCTTCGCAGAGTCGTTCTCACAGAGCCTCGGAGTGCCGGTGGATGCCGTCGACTCGGCCGAGCGCGCCGTCCTTGGAGCAGACCTCGTGCTGTGCGCCGCACGGTCGCGGGACGAGAGCCCGACCCTCCAGGCGGACTGGGTCGGCGAGGACGCCACGGTGGTCTCGATCGGCTCGACGACGCCCGCTCAGCGCGAGCTCCCGGCCGAACTCATCGCCCGGGCATCCCTCGTCGTCGTCGACGGCGTTGAGGAGGTGCTGCACGGCAGCGGAGACATGATCGCCGCACGCGCCGCCGGCGTCGACGTCGACAGGCTCACCGCATCGCTGAACGATGTGCTGCTCGGAGACCGCGCCGTGGACCTCGAGCGCGGCATTCGAATCTACAAATCCACCGGCGCGGGCCTGCAGGACATCGTCGTGGCAGAGGCCCTCGTCGACCTCGCCCGTCTGCGCGGCATCGGCACAGAGCTGCCCGTCGGCATTGTCACCACCCGCAAGTAGAGGAGCAAGAATCCCCATGGTCGACTACACGAAGAGCCAAGCCCGCGAATGGGCGAAGGAGCACTGGCAGGGCGCCATTGCGGTGACTATGCCCTCCTATTCGGCGGACTTCGCCCGGATCAACGAGAACGCGATCCGCCACGACATCCTCAAGCTCAAAGAGCTCGGCTTCGCGGGGACGCTGCTCGTCGCCGAGCTGAACATCACGCCGGAGGAGAACGCGCGGGTGACGGCCATCGCCCGCGATGCCGGAGGAGCCGACTTCCAGCTGTTCTTCCACGCGGCGTTCAACACCCTCGAAGAGAACATCCACGCCCTGGCGCTTGCCGAGAACGAGGGCGTCGACAGCGTACTGCTGTCGTACCCGACCGCCTTCTGGCCGACCTCGCTCGACGAGGTGTTCGACTACACGAAGCAGCTCGCCGATTCCACGGATCTCGGCGTCATGCTCTTCGGCCTGCCCGCGTGGGGCTTCGAGCGGATCGACAACGCGGGGATGCCGGTGTCGTGGGTGCGGCACGTGCTCGATGAGATCCCCAACATCGTGGCCATCAAGGCCGAGCAGGGTTACCCCAGCATCGGGGGAATCATGGAGATGTATCACCACTTCGGCGAGGACGTCATCATCTCGTGCCCCATCGAGGGCGAGACGATTCCACTCATGTCGGTTCTGGACTTCCAGTTCTCCGGTACGAGCAACTCGAACTGGATGAGCGACTACTTCCCCCGCGCCTTCCAACTGGCGCGGTCCGGACAGTGGGAGGAAGCCATGAAGCTGTGGTGGCAGGTTGCCCCCGCACGTGCGGCGAACACCGCGATCCTTACCGGTTCTGCAGTAGGCACCACCGTCATCAACCGCACCGGCTGGAAGTATCAGGAGTGGCTCGCCGGCTTTAACGGAGGGGCCCTCCGCGCTCCCGCCCCGCGCATCCCCGATCGCCTGATGAAGCAGGCGCGCCAGGCCCTCGTCGCGTCGGGCCTGCCGGTCACCGACCTGCCTGACAGCGAGTTCGTGAAGGGACGCACGAGGGCCTGATCGTGGTCGTCCGGTCCGGTCGCCTCAGGGAAACCGGACCGGACGCGTCATTGCCGCCGGCCCGCTCGTGCGGTTCCGCGGAACAGGGCGATCGTCCGGTCGCGGCTGGTGACATCCACGTCGATCACGACGCGCCGCTCGTCGCGGAAGGACGTCCGCGCGGTGGCAGTCAAAACGTCGCCCGCATTCGTGGGAGACAGGTACTGGATTGCGGCATCCGCCGTCACGGCGTAGTGCACGACGGTGTTCGCCGCCATGGCGAAGGCCTGATCGGCTACCGCGAACACCACGCCGCCGTGTGTCGCGCGACTCGCGTTGACCTGGTCCGCGCTCACCCTGACCGTCACGACGGCGCTCCCCTCGTGAGCCTGCTCGACATTCAGCCCGAACCAGTCCATCGCGGGCTCATCCGAGATGAGCGAAAGCACGAAGGGGTCGATCATGCCCATCCTCACGCCAGCCGCTCGAGCACGAGAGCCATGCCCTGGCCACCGCCGACGCACAGCGTCGCGAGTCCCAGGCGCCCGCCGCGGTCGTGCAACGCGTTGATCAGCGTGCCGACCAGCCGGGTGCCGGTTGCGCCGAACGGGTGCCCGATTGCGATCGCACCGCCATTCACGTTGACGCGTTCCGGGTCGAGCCCGAGTTGACGCACCACCGGCACCACCTGCGCGGCGAATGCCTCGTTCAGCTCGATGAGATCGATATCGCCGATGCTGAGCTCGAGCCGGGACAGCAGTTTCTGTGTTGCGGTGATCGGCCCCAGGCCCATGACCTCGGGCGAAATCGCGGTGGCTGCCGAACCGAGAATCCGCGCGAGCGGAGTCAGGCCGAGTTCCGAGGCGCGCGAGGCGCTCATCAGGACCACGGCCGAGGCTCCGTCGTTGAGAGGGCTCGCATTTCCCGCGGTCACTGTGCCGCCCTCTCGGAACACGGGCCTCAAGGCGGCGAGCCCTTCCATCGTGGTCCCTCGACGCGGTCCGTCATCGGCGCTCACGCTGCTCCCGTCGCGGCGTGTGTGGGGGGCGATCTCGCGGTCGAAAAACCCGGCGTCAATCGCGGCGGCCGCGCGCGCCTGTGAATGCAGCGCCCATTCGTCTTGCTCGTGACGGGTCGTGCCGGTGAGTCGGGCGACCAGTTCCGCCGTCTTTCCCATCGACACGTAGACGTCTGGCGTGAGTCCCTCCGATCGAGGATCGCTCCATTCTTCGCCGGCCGCGAAGATCGCGTCGACACGGAGGGCAGAAACCTCTGAGCCCGGATAGACGTTCGTCGAGTTCGGGGGAGTCGTGGAAGTCGACTCCATCCCGCCGACGAGGAAGGCGTCGCCGTCTTCCGCGCGGATCGCGCGAGCCGCGCCGGCAATGGCTTGCAGGGAAGAAGCGCAGAAGCGGTTTATCGTCGCGCCCGGCAGGCTGTCGTATCCCGCGTAGACCGCCACACGGCGGGCGGCGTTGTCGCCCTGGGCGCCCTCGGGCAGGGCGGTCCCGAGGTAGAAGTCGTCGAAGTTCGGAGGGTCTGCCTCGGGGATTGATCTGAGCACGGCGCGGACTGCCGTCAGCGCGAGATCCTCCGGTCGTTCACCTGCGAACGAGCCCTTCTGAGCTCTGCCGAAGGCGGTCCGCCGGTAGGCCACCACGACGGCATCATTGGGCGCTATCTCACTGGCCACGGTTCGGGGTCCTCTCGCAGGCGAAGCACCTTATTCAGGTCCGACTCGTATCGTATCGCATTCGGGTCCACGTCTGCCGGGACGCTTGAACTGGACGCTCCACCAATCGCCTTTGCGCAGTCGGGGATGGCGGAATCGATGCCATAGATGGGGATCTAGCCTCCGAGGGCGTGAGTAGCCTACGCACGGACGTTGGAGCCGGAATCACGCGGATTCGGCCGGAAAATCTACCGGGGAATGCGCCCCACCGTAGCCCGTACTGGGCTACGAGTCTTCGGGTGTGGCGATCAGGCGCATGAATGTCTCGAGCAGCGGTAGCGTTTCGCGCGTCGGGTCCAGGAGCGCCTGAATCCGAAGGCCATCCACCATCGGCCTTCCCACTGCGGAGATCGCCGGGCTGGTGGCGATCATCGGGCTCCTCGGCATCGCCGCCGCGGTCATCGGCGCGATCGGCGGCGGATGGCTGTCCGACAAACTCGGACGCCGCAAGCTCTTCGTGGGGATAGGCGCCGGACTGTTCGCCGCCGGCGCGATCGTCGAAGCGACCGCCTATTCGGTCCCCACCCTGATCGTGGGCGCAGTCCTTATGAATCTCGCTCTCGCCGCGTTCGGCGCCGTCGACCAGGCCATCGTCATGGCGATCCTGCCGGACCGCAGCGAAGCAGGCCGCTACATGGCCGTCGTCCAGTTCGCGCAGAAGATCCCCAGCGCGTTCGCGCCGATCCTGGCCGCGGCGATCATCACGATCGGTGCCGCTGAGGGCGTCAAGAACTACACGCTCGGGAATGCTGAGCCTTTGGTTGACTCGTTTCCTTATCCCGCCAGGCAGGCGGGGTGTTTCATGATGGTCTCGAACTCGATGGGCGTCAACTTCCCGAGTCTTCGTTGACGGCGGCATCGGTGGTAGCGTGCCTCGATCCAGTACACGATCGCGAGGCGAAGCTCGTCACGGGTGGTCCACTGCTGCTGGTTGAGGACGTTCTTCTGCAGCAGACTGAACCAGTTCTCCATGGCCGCGTTGTCCGCGCATGCGCCGACTCTGCCCATCGATCCGCGCAGCCCGAAGTGTCGAAGGGCACGCCGGAATCTACGGCTTCGAAATCGACTGCCTCGATCGGAATGCACCGTCACCCCGGCTGGCTTACCGCGCCGGTGGAACGCGTCGGTGAGCGCGTCAACGGCCAGTCGGGCCTTCATCCGGTCGCTGATCGAGTAGCCCACGATCCGGTTGCTGAACACGTCCTTGACCGCGCACAAGTACACCTTGCCCTCACCGGTTCGGTGTTCGGTGATGTCGGTGAGCCACAACTCGTTGGGCCGGTCGGCGGTGAAGTCACGTCTGACATGGTCGTCGTGCACGGCAGGACCCGGCCGGCGATGCTTCCGAGAGCCCTTGCGGCGGTGCGCGGCCGAGAACATGCCCTCCTGCGAGCACACCCGCCACACGCGACGCTCAGACACCTGCCAGCCGTCGTCGACGAGTTCGTCGGAGATGAGCCGGTACCCCTGACAACGGTCCTCATCCCACACGTCCCGGGCAGCGTTGATCAGATGCGCCTCGTCCCAGTCGCGATCGCTGACCGGATTGGCCAGCCACTGGTAGTACGCCTGCTTGGAGAAGCCGAGGACCCTGCACGCCACCGCGACCGACACCCTCACGGGGGCGCCGGCCGCAGCCAGTTCACGGACGAGCGGGAACACTATTTTGGGGACGCAGCACCGATCCGAAGGTTCGCTTGCGAAAGATACGCCGCGGCCTTCCGGAGGATCTCGTTCTCCATCTCCAACTCGCGGATCCGCTTGAGCATCTTCGCCTGCTCACGCTGCCCGTCCCGATCGCTCGACGCCGCCGGCGCGATCCCGCGGCCGGCCAGCTCGACGTTACGCACCCACGCCTGCAACGCCGACTTCGAGATCCCCATATCCGCGCAGACCTGCTTCTGCGACATTCCCTGCGTGAGCACCAGAGCGACCGCGTCGCGCTTGAACTCCTCCGAAAACTTCACCGGCATGACTTCATCCTTCCCGCCCCGAACCTTCAGATCAAAGCAGTCCCAGAGTCAACCAAAGCTTCAGCATTCCCGAAGACCACGATCCCGGACCAGTCCGGACGGAAGTTCCCCGACCTGATCGGGCGGGACTTCAGCACCGGGGAGCCGAACCGCAGGTATGTCGGCGATATCACCTACCTCCCCATCGCGGACGGCAGCAACCTGTATCTGGCGACCTGCATCGACCTCGGGTCGCGCAAGCTCGCCGGCTGGCAGGTCGCCGACCACATGCGCACCGAACTCGTCGAAGGCGCTCTCCGCGGCGCGCACCGCGACCGCGGATCGCTGGCCGGCGCAGTGCTCCACAGCGACCACGGCTCGGTCTACGCGTCGAAAGCCTACGCAGCACTCTGCGAGCAGCTCAAGGTGACCCAGTCCATGGGCGCGGTGGGCACGAGCGCCGACAACTCGCTGGCCGAGAGCTTCAACGCCGCGCTCAAACGCGAGCTCCTCCAAGGCGCGTCGGCGTTCCCCGATCAAGCCACCGCCTACCGGGCCGTGTTCCGGTGGACGAACCGATACAACACGCGCCGACGCCACTCCGCGATCGGCCAGATCACCCCGAACAGCTACGAGAACACCTACGCGGCCGCGAGATCAGCTACCCTCACGGAAGCGGCATAACCGAAATGACACCGTGTCCACGATCCGGGGTCAAGGCCCGTGCTACCCTCCCGGGACTAGTTGTCATTCAGGGTCGGCAAGTCTCGGGTCGAGCGTCCTTGGCGTCGGTGGCGACGATCCAGGTCCCAGGTCTTGCACATCGGGACGTGGAACTTCCCGAGCCTCCTTGCGCGTAGCTTCGCGCCGTCGAACTTGGCGAACCCTCCAGCTCCGCTGACAAACAGATCCTTCTTCGGCCGCCAGAGGTTCAACGTCGTGTGCGTCGTGTAGGCGATTGCTTCGCCCGGGTAGATCGCTGCCCAGTAGTCCGCCGCCGACGTTCGCATCCAACGGCGCGGCATTCCTTCTTTTCGAAGCCACAGCGTCACGGACAGCGCGGGTGCGTCGCCGTGATTCACGACGATCGCCTTCACCCGGACCACGTCAGACTCGCTGTGCCACGCCGAATCATCAATGACGAAGTGGGACAGCTGCAGGTTTGGCTTCGGTCGCTGCAGCCAAGCGAAGAGCGCGGCGAAGAGTGCAATCACAGCAGCGCCCGCCGAAACAAGAGCAGCAATTCCTTCGGGCGTCATGATCGAAACTTACAGTGCGGTTCAGAAGTGGCCGGCGCTCCCGGCGCTCCGTGACCGACGGCGCCGAGCGGCCCCTCGTGATCCTCAAACGAGCAGTGCTCGTAGAGGGGACGTCAGCGCACGGTCGTGAGATCCAGGCGATCATCCCGGACGGCGGCATCGGCGGGCGACTCACCCCCTAGGTTCACGCCACCGAAGTGGCTGAGACGCCACCCCGCGGCGCCTGGGCGACGCGCCACCCACCCACCCCACACCTGCCCGAGTCGGCCACCGCCGAACCGGTTCCCGAATGAGGAAGGAGTAAAGCATGAAGAGCTTCGTCGTAGAGACACTCGACTCGAGCCGCCTCGTCGAGATCGAAGCGCCGGAACCGGCGCCCGCATCCGGGGAGGCCGTCATCGACGTCCGCGCCTCGACGGTCAACCGAGGTGAACTGAGTCTCCTCGCGTCCCGAGACAAGGGGTGGGCGCCCGGTCAGGACGTCGCGGGAGTCGTCATCAGCCAGGCGGCCGACGGATCCGGTCCGCGCATCGGAGAACGGGTGGTCGGCTTGGCGGAGCAGGGATCGTGTACGAGCTATCAGTATCCGCGGGAAGGTGCCATCGGAGGCGATGGGTCAACATGAGACTTAGCGCGGGGTCTCGTAGAGATATCTCAAGCGGGTACACGCGTGGGTAAAGACGAACGCAGATGAAGGGAGGCGAGTGGAACCGGGAACGAGGTCGAACCGCGGGATTATGCGGTCACGGCATTGAAGCGATGGCGACTGCGCTCGCGATACATGGGTTCAAATCCCACCGTCACCGCCACCTGAAACCCCCGCAGATCCCTTGAAAACACTGGGATCGCGGGGGTTCTCTCTTGCCCGAAACGGCCAAACGAGAAAGAATTGAGAAAGAACGTGGTCTCAGCGCGTTTCTCGGGTCTCGAAGTCGAATGCCGGGCGCCTGTATCAGGACATCGGTGACAGTGGTCGCGGGTCGCTGTACGGTGGCCATCGGGCGACCGTACAGCGGGCTCCGCTGATCAGTCCTCCGCGGGCTCGAGTTCCGGCTGCGGCTCGGGGATATCCGATGCCGTGCGCCCTCGATCACTCGGCGACACGTGGGCGACTCCGGATGGGCGAACGCGTTGTCGCTGGATCACCGGTTCGCGGGTGGCTCCGAGGGGCGCCAGTCGCACGAGCGAGGCATCGCGGGAGGTTTCTGGGAATCAGCGGCGCGTCGGCGCGGTTCTCCCGTTCCGCCGTGACGGCGAGCAGTCGGCTCAACGCAGGTAGGATAAATGTCGGACAACTATCTGGGTTGACTGACCAAGTTGGGCAAGTGAGAGGATGCGCAGGCGTGATTTCATCGACTTCGGTGGTCGGCGGCGGGATCGAAGGCGTCATCTTCGACTGCGACGGGGTGCTCGTCGACAGCGAGCCGTTGTCGATGCGGGTCACACAGCGAGTCGTGGCGGATCTCGGTTGGCACGTCGAGCTCGACGTGCTGGGCGAGCTGCTGACGGGATGCTCCCACGAGTTCTACGTCGAGCAGGTCGAGAGGAACATCGGCCGCCGTCTCGAGCCGGGGTGGGACGACCCCTATCGAGGCTGGCTCGAGCGCGAGTTGCATGCGGCGCTGACCGCCGTGCCAGGCATCCACTCCGCTGTCGCCGGAATCGACCTGCCCACTGCTGTCGCTTCGAACAGCACACAGGCGCGGATCCGGCTGAGTCTCGAGATCGTAGGACTGCTTGCGCAGTTGGACGGAAGCATCGTGAGTGCGGACGACGTCGCTGAGGGCAAGCCGGCGCCTGACGTCTACCTGGAGGCGGCAGACCTGATCGGCGTTCCACCGGACAGGTGCGTCGCGATCGACGACAGCCCCTTCGGGGTGCTCGCCGCGCAGCGGGCCGGCATGTTCGTCCTCGCGTTCGCCCGGAGCACGCAGCCCGGCAGGCTCCCGACGGGGGATCGCACTCACGTGTTCGACGACATGAGCCAGTTGCCCGAGCTCCTCCGACGTCTGCGGGTCGGTGGCGGAATCGGGACTTGACCTTCAAGGTCATCCTTCGATAGCGTCCAATCATCAGACAAGTAGTTGAAGAGTCAGATGAGCGGAGTGAGATGAACGGATCCCAGCGCACGCGGGTGCGGGTTCTCGGCAACCTCAACCACGATCTCCTGCTGACCGGTGTCGACGAGCTCCCGCAGTGGGGGCGCGAAACCCTGGGCGAATCGCGCTCGCTTCTCGTGGCGGGCCAGGCAGGCTACATCGCCTCGGCCCTCGGTCACTTGGGTGCGACAGTGGCCGTGTGCGGTGTCGTCGGCGACGATGCCGACGGCGCCCAGCTGCGCGATGAGCTCGGTCGAGTGGGCGTCGACGTTTCCGGCGTCCACGCCGTGCCCGGACGGACAGGACTCACCATCGCCCTCATCCGCGCCGACGGAGAGCGGGCGTTCGTCTCCGACCTCGGTGTCTCGGCACTCGCGACACGCGAGATGTTCCTCGACTTTCTCACCATGACACGTGCGGATTTCACGATTGTGGCGGGAACTTCGAACACTCCCGGACTCACGGCCGCAGATCTCGCCGCCGTCTTCAGCGAAGCCGCCGCGGACTCGCGGGTCGTCTTCGACCCAGGTTGGGATCCCAACGGCTACTCCGCGAAGACTCGTGCGGAGTCGCTCGAGCTGCTCGCACTCGTAGATCTCTACCTTCCCAACGAGGACGAGGCCGTCGCGGTGACGGGCGCCGACCGTGTCGAGGACGCGCTGCGGATGCTCGACGCCGCGACCCGCGGACACGTCGTCGTCAAGCGAGGTGCCGCAGGGTCCGCGACCCTCATCGACGACGCAGTGCACACCGTGCCGACACGTCGGGTCCGCGCGGCGAACGCGGTCGGCGCCGGCGACACCTACGACGCCGCCCTGCTGGTGGCGCTCGGCGAAGGCCGCCCCCTCGCGGGTGCCATGGAGTTCGCTTCGGCCGCCGCCGCACATTTCGTCGAGCGTGCGGAGGACCGCTATCCGCGTCGCTCCGACCTCGTCTGACCCCTTCCCCATATGAGAGGTGCATCTTCATGACCGTGATCGATTTCCGCACGTATCCCGTGCAGACGGAGGAGTTCTTCGAACGCTCTCCGGAGGCTCGGGCTGCCGTCCGTGACGTGTTCGGCTTCTACTGCGCGACCCAGCCTCTGACGACGCTGATCCACCAGCTCGACGAGGCCGGCGTCGATCAGACGGTGCTCTCGACGCTCGACTGCACGAGCGCTCACGGCACGGTGATCGCCCGTAACGAGAGCATCGCTGAGCTCGTCGAGCAGGGGAACGGGCGTCTGCTCGGATTCGCGTCGGTCGACCCTTCGGCCGCGGATGCTGCGGAGCGGCTTCGCACCGCCGTCGAGCAGCTCGGACTCGCGGGACTGAACCTCGACCCGGCGCTGCAGTCGTTCTCGTTCGCTGACGACGCCGTGCTCGATCTGTTCGCCGCGGCGGACGAGCTGCAGATCCCCGTCACGGTGCAGATGGGACTCAACTGGGCGCCGATCGCGCGTACCGGCGCCTCGCGTCCGACCGATCTCGAGGAGATCGTGCAGCGCCACCCTGAGCTCGACGTGGTGATCGCGCACTGCGCCTGGCCGTGGGTCGACGAAGCGCTGGCGATGGCGATCAAGTACCGCAACATCCTGCTGGACACGGCGGTGCTATGGGGCGGGCGGCCGGAATCGTCGGTGCGGCGGGTGTTCGCGGAGCAGATCGGCACCGATGTCGTCGAGGCCAGCCTGCGCGACCAGATCGTCTTCGCATCCGACTACCCGCGGGTCGACCCCAAGCGCGTCGCGCGCGGCATCCGCATGCTCGAGCTGCGCCCGCTGACCGAGCAGAGAATCCTCGGCGGCAATGCCGAGCGGATCATGAACCGAAAGGGCAACCGATGAACTCCATCGTCGTGCGCAAGTCGCTGGACACGCTGCGAGACGTGGAGGTGATCAACATCACTGACGTGGTGCGTGACACCGTCCGCGAGTCGGGCGTGTCGGACGGCATCGTCTACATCACGACGATGCACACCACCAGTGGCATCTCGGTGAACGAGGGTCTTCCGGACGTCGAAGACGACCTCGTCGCGATGCTCGAGCGCCTGGCGCCCGAGATCGGCGACTACCGTCACCAGCGCTTCCTGCCGAGCGACGGCCAGATGGCGGTCAACTCGGTCTCGCACCAGCGCAGCCACCTCACGGGGATGCAGGTGTGCTTCCCGATCGAAAACGGCTCGCTCGTCATGGGCTCGCGTCAGACCATCTACTTCGATGAGTTCGACGGACCCCTGCGCCGCGAGTACGTCATCCACATCCTCGGCGTCTGAGCCGACAGACAGCGGACCGATGGTGATCCCTGTACTCGAGGCGAAAGGAGTCGTGAAGAGCTTCGGCAGCGTCCAGGCTCTTCGCGGCGCCGACTTCGCCGTGAACGAAGGTGAGATCGTCGCCCTGGTGGGCGACAACGGTGCCGGCAAGAGCACCCTCATCAAAACCCTCGCCGGTGTCATCACGCCCGACCAGGGCGAAGTGCTCTTCGACGGCACGCCGGTTCACCCGCACACGCCCGAGCGGCTGCGTGAGCTGGGTGTGGAGACCGTGTACCAGGACCTGGCGCTGGCTCCCACCCTCGATCCGACCGAGAACCTCTTCCTCGGCCGGGAGGTGCGTCGCCCGGGCCTTCTCGGAGCGCTGGGTTTCATCGATCGCAAGACGATGCGCGCAACCAGCGCCGACCTGTTCCGCGATCTCGGAGTGCGCATCCAGGACGTGACCTCCGAGGTCTCGCGGATGTCGGGCGGCCAGCGGCAGGGCATCGCTGTGGCGCGCGCCGCGGCGTGGGCGAGCAGGGTGATCTTCCTCGACGAGCCCACCGCGGCTCTCGGCGTCGTGCAGACGCGGAACGTGCTCGACCTCGTGCGGCGCATCCGCGACAGCGGGATCGGCGTGGTGCTCATCAGCCACAACATGCCGGATGTCTTCTCTGTGTCCGATCGCATCGATGTGCTGCGGCTGGGCTCACGTGTCGCGCAGTTCACCACCGCCACCACGAGGCCCGATCAGGTCATCTCCGCCATGACGGGCGCCGATGTCGCGGGCTTCCAGGACGACGGTCCTCAGACGAAGGAGGAGGGATGACCATGGTCACGACCGACAGTGACGCGCGAGCGTCGAAGTGGTCGATGAGGTCCCTGATGGCGGGACAGTCCATCTGGATCGGGCTGATCTTCGTCGCCCTCGTGATCCTCTTCACGGTGATCTCCGGTGATGCCTTCGCCTCGCTCCCGAATGCGCGGAACATCCTCGCGGGCGTCGCGATCATGATCATCATCTCCCTCGGGCAGATGATGGTCATCCTCACGGCTGGGATCGATCTGTCCATCGGGGGCGTCCTCGTCTTCAGTGGTGTGGTCGCGGCGATGACGATGAACGCGTTCGCCGGATCGATCGCGGGGATCCTCCTCGGACTGCTCGCCGCCATCGTGTCGGGCGCCGTGTGGGGTCTCATCAACGGCTTCCTCGTCACGAAGGCCCGCATCCCTCCCATCATCGCGACGCTCGGAACGCTCGGCATGTCGATGGGCCTCGCTCTCGTGCTCACGAGCGGGATCGATCTGCGCGCGCCGCTGCCCCTGGTCGAGGGACTCGGCTCCAGCACGGTGCTGGGCTTCATCCCGTGGATCGCGATCATCGCGCTCGCGCTTGCCGGAGTAGTCGCGCTGGTGCTCAGCCAGACCGTCTTCGGCCGCCACACCTACGCCATCGGCGCGAGCGCCCCCGCCGCCGAACGTGCGGGCATCAGCGTCACGCGCCACCTGATCACGGTGTACGCCGTCGCCGGCCTCCTCGTCGGTATCGCGAGTTTCGTCTCTCTCGCCCGCTTCGGCACGACGACGCTGTCGGGGCATGCGGAGGACGCGCTGAAGGCGATCACCGCCGTCGTCCTCGGAGGCACCTCCCTCTTCGGCGGAATCGGCGTCGTCCGGGGGGTCGTGCTCGGCGCGTTCATCCCGGTCATCCTGCTCAACGGATTCGTCATCGCCGGTGTGCAGGCTTACTGGCAGCAGTTCGCCATCGGTCTCGTCCTGGTCGTGGCCGTCTACATCGACCGCCGGCGGCACGCCACGACCGGGCCGCGTCGTCGTACGAAGAAGCAGCAGTCCAGCCCCACCCCCATCGATACTCACCAAGGAAGGTGACACTCATGTCGAAGTCCCGAAAGATCACTCTCACTGCAGGCGGATTCCTCGGCGCAGCGCTGCTGCTGGCCGGATGCACATCCTCACCCGGCGCGACGCCCGGCTCGTCGGCCGCCCCGAGCGGCGAGGGCGGTCCCTCGATCACGTTCGTGGCCGGCGTCAAGGGAGACCCGTTCTACATCACCATGGCGTGCGGCGCCGAGAAGGCGGCAGCGGAAGCCGGGGCGTCGTTCGATTTCCAGGCGCCGAACTCGTTCAGTCCCACCGATCAGATCCCCATCGTCGACGGCGTCTCTGCCGCGGCACCCGATGCACTGCTGATCGCGCCCACCGACGTGGAGTCGATGTTCGCACCCATCCAGCGCGTGCGCGACGCCGGCACCAAGGTCGTCCAGGTCGATACGTCCCTCACCGACACGGAGGGGATCAGTGCCTCGATCAAGACAGACGACTACGCCGGCGGCCAGGAGGCCGCGCGGGTGCTCGCTGATCTCGTCGGAGGCGAAGGCGAGGTCCTGCTGCTGAACTTCCAGCCGGGCGTGTCGACGACGGAGGCGCGAGGTCAGGGCTTCGTCGACGAGGCCGAGAAGCTGGGACTCACCGTCGTCGGATCGGAGTACGGCGGCACCGAGGTCGAGAAGAGCGCGCAGATCGTCGATGCGACGCTCCAGCGCCATCCCGAGCTCGCGGGCATCTTCACCACGACGGACTACGGCGCGCAGGGCGCCATCACCTCTCTGCGCAATGCGGCCAAGCTGAAGGATGTCGCACTGGTCGGCTTCGATGCCTCACCCGTCATGGTCGAGGAGCTCCGCGCCGGCAATCTGCAGGCGATCGTGAGCCAGCAGGCGAGCAAGATCGGCCAGCTCGCGGTCGAGGCCGCGCTCCTGGCACTCGAGGGCGAGGAGTCCGGCGAGACGGTCGAGGTTCCGACGATCACGATCCTGCTCGAAGATGTGGACAGCCCGAGCGTTCGAGACGCGCTTCAGACCGACTCCTGCGGCTGACGCCGCAGCCAGGGCGGACTCATCCGACGTATTCAAGATATGGTCGGAGGAGTAGTCGGAGGGGTCCGGCCGTGGGCGGCCGTGTCGTGAAACGGAGGCGATATGCCGAACCAGCGCCCGCCGCGCAAGGCGTCGACGGCGGAGAGGCTCCGTCACAGCATCGAGGCGCTGATCCGCAGCGACGACCTCGCGCCCGGAGACCAGATGCCGACGGAGCAGGTGCTCTCCGAGCGCCTCGGCTTCTCGCGGTCGACGGTGCGCGAGGCCTTGCGCTTGCTGGAGCAGGACGGATTGCTGCGGGCGGAGCAGGGCAGAGGCAGGTTCGTCTCCGGCGCGGGCGCTCTGCGCGTGGAGCGCCCGGTGACCAAGTACGAGAGCATCACCGAGATGCTCGAGGGTCTCGGCTACCGCGTCACGAGCGCGGTCCTCGAGGTCGGCGAGTCCATCGCGACGGCCGAGGAGGCGCAGGCGCTGCAGCTGGAGGAAGGCGATCCTGTCCTGCGTCTCGTGCGTCTGCGATGCGGCGACGACATCCCTCTCGTCTTCAGCGTCAACGTGATCCCCCGTGACTGCCTGCCCGGTCCGGTCGGGCACCGCGACTGGAGCGGCTCCCTCTCGCGCGCGCTCGAGGCGCACGGACGCACGATCGTCTCCTCGGTCGCCCGCATCAGCGCGGTCGACGTGCCCGCCGAGTACGGCGAGCGGTTCTCCTTGTCGCAGTACGATCCGTGGCTGCTGGCGACCGAGACGTGCATCACCACCGACGGATCGCCCGTGGTCTACGCACAGGAGTACCACCGCGGCTCGGAGATCGCTTTCAACGTCCTCCGGCGCTCCTGAAGATCCCGGCCAATGAGCGCGCTCTTCCGCGGTCCCTTCTGATATCGTTATCATCACGAGTCTCAAGGGGGAACCGCCATGACGTTCGTCGCAATCGGCGACAACTGCCTTGATGTCTACATCAGAACGGACCAGACGTTCGTCGGCGGCAACGCCCTCAACGTTGCGGTCAACTGGGCGCGCGCGGGGCGGGGCGCCCGGTATATCGGCGCCGTGGGCGATGATCCGGCCGCGGCGCTTGTCGTCTCCGCGCTCGAGGGTCAGGGTATTGCGTCGTCCGACGTGACGACCCTCGCAGGCCGCACGGGCGTCACCCTCGTCGAGTTGAACGACACCGACCGCCGCTTCGTCCACGAGGAGTTCGGAGTCGGCGCGAACTGGGTACCGACGCAGCTGCAGCTGAACGAACTGACGGATGCGGATTGGGTGCATCTCGCGGGCATCACGCGCAGCGGCGGCATCGTGGAGGAAGTGAAGCGCCGGGGTGCGAGGGTGAGCGTGGACCTGTCGACGCAGGCGGACCTCGCCGGTCTCCACGGCGTCGACGTCTGCTTCGCCTCCGCTCCTGACTCCCTCGATGCGGCGGAGACCCTCGGCCGGCGGATCCGCGCAGCCGGCGCGCGCACCGCTCTCGTCACCGCAGGCGCCGCCGGCTCCGTCGCCGTCGACGCGGAGGGGTCGCGGCGGCAGGCTGCGCAGCCCGTCGCGGTGCTGGACACCTGCGGCGCCGGCGACAGCTACATCGCCGCGACGATCGGTGCCCTCGCGGATGGCCGCGATCTGGGCGACGCCATGCGCGTGGGCACGCGGGCCGCCGCCACCACCTGCACTCACGCGGCGGGCTTCCCGCAGATGCCGACCCGCACGCTTCCCTGGATCATCGACACCTACTACGGCTACGCCGACGCGACAGCCGAGGCCCACGACCGCCGCACTCCGGAGCACACCACATCATGACCAAGACCTACCGCCTGCGCCCTCCCGTCCCGGCCGAGCCGGGGGAGCGGTCCTATTGGATTCAGACGGCCTCCCCCGACGGTGTGAAGCGCCTCCGCGGCCTGGCCAGTGCCGTCACGGCATCCATCGCCATCGTGGGGGGAGGGCTCACGGGACTCTGGACCGCGTGGCGGATCCTCGAGAACGACCCGACCGCCGACGTCGTGATCCTCGAAGCCGACTTCTGCGGATCCGGTGCGTCGGGCCGCAACGGCGGGCAGGTGCACACCTGGTTCGGCAACCTCGACTATCTTCGAGCCGTCACGGGACGCGCCGAGGCGATTCGGCTGGCGCGGGCCACCCGCGACGCCATCGCGGAGATGGCGGAGCTGCAGCGCGATGGCGTGCTCACGATGGATCTGCGCCTCGACGGCTTCGTGAGCTACTCGGCCGCGCCCGCGCATGACGGGAATTGGCGTCCCGCCTTCGCGCTGCTGGCCGAGCACGACGAGACGCCGTACCGCGAGCTCGACGCGCGGGAGATCGTCGAGGTGACGGGAACGGCGACGAGCCGCGGCGGGATGATGGAGCAGGATGCGGGGACGATGAACCCGTTCAAGCTCGTCATGAGCCTGCGGGAGCGGCTCGTCGAGCGCGGTGTGCGCATCTACGAGTCCACGCCGGTCACGTCGATCGTGGCGGGCGAGCCGGCGACGCTGCAGACCCCGGGCGGCTCGGTGACGGCGAAGAAGGTGCTGATCGCGACGAACGCGTGGGCGAGTTCCATCCGCGAGATCAACCGGGTGATGTACGCCGTCGACGGGCAGGTCATCACGACCGAGCCCGTGCCCGACACGCTTGCGGCGACCGGACTGGTCGACGGGAAGGCGCTCGGCGACAGCCAGATGCAGGTGCTGTACTACCAGCGGACGGTCGACGGTCGACTGCTGCTGGGCCAGGGGTCCGGCCTCCCCATCTACCGCGATCGACTGACCCGTCGCTCGAACAGCAATCCGGCGCTCGAGCCGGGTGTCGTCGCGGAGATGGAGCGCATGTATCCGTCGCTGAAGGGCGCTCGCGTGGATTACGCGTGGGTCGGTCCGATCGACATCTCGGCGAGTCACCTGCCCGTCATCGATACCCTGCGCGGGGCGGACAACATCCTCTATTGCGTCGGCTACACAGGCACGGCCCTCGCACAGATACCCGTGGTGGCGCGGATTCTCGCCGCTCAGCTGCAGGGTATCGACGATGAGTGGTCGCGCAGCGCGCTCGGTCACCAGCGCGGACGGATCACGAAGATCTTCCCGGAGCCGTTCCGGTTCATCGGAGCCACGATCGTGCGCCGCGCCGTCATGCGGCGTGTCCGCATGGAGATGGCGGGGCGCCGTGTCGGGCCTCTCACGAAGGGCCTCATCGCCCTCATGCCCCGCTACCGCGGCCCCGGCGACAGCCTCGGCGAGTAGCGGGCATTCCTTCCCTCTGTGTGCACCCCCTGACATCCGTCCATCTCCGAAGAAGGAACTCACGTGCTCTCACTCGCATCGGTCACCGGTACGAACTTCGCCTACCAGCGTTTCCCCCTCGACTATTGGCTGGACGACATGGTCGCCCTGGAACGGCAGCAGCTGGAGATCTGGGGGATGTCTCAGCATGTCGATCTCTTCGAGCTCCGCAAACGCGACGTCGACGCCCTGCGTGGCAAGCTCGAGGACCGTGGGCTGAGCGTGGCGTGCATCACGCCGGAATCGCTGATGTATCCCGTCAACTTCGCGAGCGACGACCCCGTGATCCGGGAGTACACGTTCTCGATGTTCCGCAACGCCGCCGACCTCGCGGCCGACCTGGGTGCGAGCTACGTGTTCGTGACACCGGGCTGGGGATGGGAGAACCAGCCGGTCGCCGACGCCGTGGCGAGGGCCGCAGAAGGCATCCAGGCGCTCTGCGCGTACGCGGACAGGAAGGGACTGCGCTGCGTGCTGGAGGCGCTGCAGCGGCACGAGTCGAACCTCGCCGTCGACGCCGGGCAGCTCGATACCGTCTTCCGGGCCGTGGATGCGCCCAACCTGGGAATCGCGCTCGACACCGTCGCGATGGCGACCGCGGAAGAGAACATGGGCGACTACTTCGACCGTTTCGGAGATCGCGTCTGGCACGTACACCTCGTGGACGGCAACCCGTCGGGGCACAAAGCCTGGGGCGACGGGAACCTGCCGCTGGACGATTACTTGCGGGATCTTCGACGCTTCGGATATGACGGTCTCATGACCGCGGAGATCTTCGGCCGGCCGTACATCTACGAGCCCACGGCCGCCCACCGCAAGAATCTCACTGCGATCGGCGCGGCATTCGATCGGATCGATGCCGTGTCCAGATCGGAACACGCCTCGTGACGCCGTGGCGCTGACGATCAGGGACGTCGCCCAGGCGGCCGGCGTCTCGCAGGCAACGGCTGCGCGTGCGCTCAGCAACTATGGATCCGTGAGCGCGGCAGCGCGCGAGCGCGTTCTCATGGCCGCGGCAGAGATCGGCTATCAGCCCAATCACATCGCGCAGGCCCTCCGCAGCGGCTCGGCGAAGGTCGTGAGCTTCGTGCCGGGGAACATCGACGTCCCCTTCTTCGCGCGGGTGGCTCACGTGATCGCGGACCGCCTCGAGCAGGCGGGGTTCGTCCTCATGATGGCGAGCTCCTACGAGAGTCTCGACAGGGAGCGCGGCATCGTCGAGGCCATGCGGTCGCGTCTGACCTCCGGCCTCGTCATCGCACCGACGTCGTCGATGGAGATCGCGCACCTGGTGTCGCTGCATGAGTCCGGGACGCCCGTCGTCTCGATCGACCGGTCGCTTGCGCAGCACGGCATCGACTCCGTCAGCGTGGACAACCTGGATCTCAGTCGTCAGGCCGTCGGCCACCTCCTCGAGCTCGGCCACCGACGCATCGCGACGCTGTACGACAGCGAGACGATCGAGTCCAGCGCCCAGCGACTGGCCGGCAGCGCGGCGGCGATCGAGGGCGTGGGCGAGCTGGTTCCCGTCCGCGGGGGACTCACGGTCGATGAGGCGGTCGCGGCCGTCTCCGCTGCGCTGAGCGCACGCGATCGGCCCACGGCAGTGTTCGCGGCCGACTCACTCATGACGGAGGCGACGCTGTACAGCGTCCGCCGACTGGGACTTCGCATCCCGGGCGATGTCTCTCTCGTCGGCGTCGACGACCACAGCCTTTCGCCCCTGCTCGACCCGCCGTTGACCCTCGTGTCGCAGCCGGTGGACGAGATCGGCAACGCCGCCGTCGACATCCTGCTCGGACGACTCCAGGGCACGGCGACGGCGCGACCTCGCGATCTCACCCTTGAAGCGACGCTCATCGTCCGAGAGTCCACTGCGCCGCCGCCCGCGCTCTGACGCGGGTCCGGCCGCTTTCAGGCGGGCGCTCCGCATCGGAGCCCGGGCAGCGATCGTGCCGCCGACCCGGGCCTGCCGGGCGGTGTTCGGACGCCACGGCGTCAGAACACCGACGGGAGCCAGATGGTCAGCAGCGGAACGAACGTCACGAGCATGAGCACCGCCACGAGCGCGATGAACAGCGGGATGAAGGCCTTCACGAACGCGGGAATGGAGACGCCCGTGATCGCCGCCACCGTGTAGACGACGGTGCCGACAGGCGGTGTCAGGGCGCCGATCGTGAGGTTGAGCACGATGATCACGCCGAACTGAACGGGGTCGATCCCCGTCATGACGGCGATCGGCGCCAGCACGGGCACGAGGATGATCATGAGGCTCGAGGACTCGAGGAAGATGCCGAGGATGAGCAGGATCACGTTGATCACGAGCACGATCACGACGGGGTTGTCGGAGATCCCGTAGAGGAAGGAGCTGAGCTGGTCGGGGATCCGCTCGTACGCCACCACGATGCCGAAGACACTCGCCGAGGCGATGATGATCATGACGACGGCGGTCGTGAGGACGGCCTCGCGCAGCAGGCGAGGGATGTCCCGCCAGGTGATCTCCTTGAACACGAACAGGCCGAGGACGAGCGCATAGATGACCGCCACCGCGCCCAGCTCGGTCGGGGTGAACACGCCGAGGCGGAGGCCGACGAGAAGCAGGACCGGCATCAGCAGGGCGAAGAAGGCCTTGCGGAAGCTCATCCAGATCTCGCGGAAAGGCGGGAACTTGTCGTTGGCGCGTGGGAAGTTGTGGATGCGCGCGAGGATCCAGACGGTGATCGACAGTGCGACGGCGATGAGGATGCCGGGGATCACGCCCGCGATGAAGAGGTCTCCGATCGAGACGCCTGCGAGCACACCGTAGAGGATGAGGCCGATGCTCGGGGGCAGGATCGGGGAGATCCCGCCGGAGGCGACACTGATGGCGGAGGCGAAGGCGTTGGTGTAGCCCTGCTTGCGCATGATCGGCACGAGGATCTTGGCGTCGATGGCGGCGTCCGCGTTGGCCGATCCCGACATGCCTCCGATGAGGAGGCTGTTGAGGACGTTGACCTGAGCGAGGCCTCCGCGGAAGTGACCGACGAGCGAGGTCGCGAAGGCCATCATGCGCTCGGCGATCCCGCCACCGGCCATGATGATGCCGGCGAAGATGAAGAACGGCACCGCGAGCAGGGGAAAGGAGTCGAGACCACTCGTGAGCCGTTGTACGACCTGCGGTCCGCCGCCACCGCCTTCGAAGAGCATGTAGCCCAGCGAGATGGCGAGCAGCGTGATCCAGACCGGGACCCGGATCGCCAGCAGCACGAGCATGATCAGGATGAGGATCGCGATGGTCATGATCGGTGTCCGTTCTTCCGCTGCGAGCCGCGGTCACCCTTGCGGGGTCGCTTCATGAAGATGGTCGTCGTTACAGGCTCCGCCGGCAGCTGAGGGTGCTCGTCGCGGGGGGTGACGACGTCGTCGTCTTCGACGGCCTCGTGGATGGGGGCATAGATCCCGGTGATCGCGCCCCGTACGGCGAGGAAGAAGTCCCTCAGGCAGTAGAGCGCCATCAGGCAGAATCCGACGAGGAGGGCCATTGTGAGCACACGTCGGCTGACGCCCAGCCCAGGGAGGTCGACGAAGCGGTTCGTGAGGACGGCGACCCAGATCCAGTAGAGGCAGAAGCCGACGACGCCTCCGACGATGAGCTGGACGACGATCTCGCAGGCTGCCTGCCATCGCGGCGAGAAGCGGCCGACCATCACATCGATCGTGATGTTGCGCCCGCGCCGTGCCGCTGCAGCTGCGCCGAGATACGTGAGCCAGACGAAGCACACCATGGCGATCGACGGCGCGCCGGGGATCGGGTGGTGGAACACGTAGCGACCGACGACGTCGGAACACAGCACGACGACGGCAACGGCGAGGAGGATCGCGCTGACGTCTTCCTCGATGAAGATCAGTACCCGCGTCACGGCTCGCCGCAGCCGTCCGGATTCCGGTGGTGCACTCACGTTGATCGTTCCTGTCTGTCCCGCTGGGGAACACGGAAGCCGGCTTCTTCGACCGGCGCCGTAAAGTATGTTTGAGAACGTTACCACTTTGTGGTCCGGGTACGACAGGGTGACTCGCCGGTTTGAGCGGCGTCGCCTTCCGATGGAGGAGGTCCTGCATGAGTTCACCACGTTTCGCATTCCCCGACGCCTCTCCCGACGACGAGGCGCTGCTGGCGCGAGGGCTCGAGGCGGCGGGCGTGGATCGCGACCGGATCGACGTGTCCTACGGAGTCCCGTCCGACGCGGACGAGTGGGTCGAACGGATCGGGGAGGCCGAGGCGACACTGCTCGGCTGGTCGATTCCGAACGAGGCGCTGCGGCGGCTGCCACGCCTGCGTCGCATCTCGTTCCTCGGCACAGGCGCGGCCGACAACGTCGATCTCCGGCTCGCTGAGGAACTCGGCATCGAGGTGCGAACGGTCCGTGGGTATGGCGACGACGCCGTCGCCGAGCACGCTCTCGCCCTCCTGCTGGCGGCGGCTCGCGGCATCCCGCTGCTCGACCGTGAGATGCGCGAGGGCCAGTGGGCGGCGCGCCCCGGCGTGCAGCTGGCGGGCAAGACGCTGGGCATCGTCGGTCTCGGGGGGATCGGCATGCGCATGGCGACGCTCGCTCAGGGGATCGGCATGCGCGTCGTGGGGTGGAATCGCTCGGTGCGCGATGGCGCGACGCAGTACGGATCGATCCCGCTGCTGGATCTCCCGGAGCTCTTCGCCAGGAGCGCCGCAGTCTCTCTCCACCTCGCGCTCACGCCGGAGTCGACGGGAATCATCGACGCCGCCCTCATGGACGCTCTCGCACCGGGCGCCATCCTCGTCAACACCGCGCGGGCGGCCATCGTCGACCGTGAGGCGCTGATGGCGCGATTGCACAGGGGTGACATCGTCGCGGCTCTCGACGTGTTCGATCCCGAGCCGCTGCCGGCCGACGATCCGCTGCGCTCAGCCCCCGGCACCGTGCTCACACCGCACGTCGCGTATGACACCCCCGAGGCCGCGGAAGCCCTCTTCCGCCTCGCCGTCGCCAACCTCGTCGAGTCCGCCCCGTGAGCGGCCGACGCACCGAAAGGAGCGTGCCCGTGGGCACCAGAGCCGGACACCTCGTCGTCGAAGCGCTTCTCGCGCAGGGACTGGACCGCTACACCTGCGTCCCTGGTGAGAGCTTCCTCCCCGTCCTCGACGCGATCGTCGACCACGGCGATCGCGCCGAGATGATCGTCTGCCGCCACGAATCGCCCGCCGCTCACATGGCCGAGGCCTACGGCAAGCTGACAGGCCGTCCCGGAGTCTGCTTCGTGACCCGCGGCCCCGGCGCTCTTCATGCCGCCATCGGCGTGCACACCGCGGACCAGGATGCCACGCCCCTGCTGCTGTTCGTGGGCCAGATCGCACGCAAAGACCGTGGGCGCGGCGCGTTCCAGGAGTTCAACTCGCACGAGGTCTTCGGGTCGATGGCCAAGTGGGTCGCGACGATCGACGAGGCCGCACGGATCCCGGAGACGATCGCGCGCGCGGTCCGCATCGCGACGTCGGGCCGGCCCGGTCCCGTCGTCATCGAGCTCCCAGAGGACATGCTGTACGACACCGTCGAAGACGCGGTGATTCCGGTGGTCGCCGCGCTCTCGACATCCGTCGGCGCGGACGTGGTCCAGCAGGTCGAGGCGGAGCTGCGCGCTGCACAGCGGCCGCTCATCGTCCTCGGTCGCGGCGGGTGGGGTGCGCCGCAGAGCGAGGGCATCCGTGAGTTCGCGGAGGCCAACAGCATCCCGGTCGTGGCGGCGTGGCGGTGCCAGGACCACATTGACAACGACTCCCGGATCTACATCGGCCACCTGAGCCTCTCGACCGAGCCTGATCTCGTGCGCACGCTGGAGGAGTCCGACCTCATCCTGGCGATCGGCGGTCACTTCGGCGACGTCGAGACCGGCGGATACGAGCTGCTCGCTCCCGGCGCGCACCGGCGCGTCATCCACTTCGCCGTCGACGGATTCGATCTCGACCGCTATGTCCATGCCGATTTCGCGGTGCAGGCGGACTCCGCCGCCGCTGTCGACGCACTCGCGCCGCTTCGGGTCGATGGCGCACGATGGGAGGAGCGCACGGCGCGGGCGCGGGCAGCCTACATCGAGCGCTCGACTCCCGCTCCCGACGATGAGCTCGGCACGATGATCGCAGGACTCTCGGCTGCGTTGCCGGCAGATGCCGTCGTCACGAACGGCGCGGGGAACTACGCCGTCTGGGTCCACCGCTTCCACAGGTACCGGCAGTACGGCACGCAGCTGGCGCCCGCAAACGGCGCCATGAGCTACGGGCTCCCGGCAGGCATCATGGCGGCGGCTCTCGACGGCACACGGCCCACGATCGTCTTCGGCGGGGACGGATGTTTCCTCATGAGCTCGATGGAACTCGCCACCGTCGCCGCGCTCGGCGTTCCCGTGGTGATGGTCGTCGTCAACAACTCGTCCTTCGGCACCATCCGCATGCACCAGGAGCGCGAGTTCCCCGGTCGCCAGAGCGCCACGACGCTCGGCAACCCGGACTTCGCGGCCCTGGCGCGAGCGCACGGCATCCCGGGTGCGACCGTCCGCACTGCGGAGGAGTTCCGCCGCGAGTTCGCGGAGGCGGTCGGGTCGGGTGCGCCGCGACTCATCGAGATCGTCACCGACGTCGCGCGGATCTCGCCCACACGGAGGATCACAGAGCAGGGTCTGGTGTGACGGCTCCGTGCTCGGAGCGGTGACAGTGCCCTGACGACATCGCGCCCCCGACGACCGCACGGTCTTCGGGGCGCGATGCGTTCGCGTCGCGCCTCAGCCGTCCGATGCGTCGAGCCTGTGGAGCACGCCCGTCGCCACCTCGACCGCCATGCGCTCGAGCGCCTCGGCCGTCATCGCGGCCATGTGCGGCGTCGCGATGATGCCCGGCGTGTGCAGGATCGCGGCATCCCGCGCCGGTGGCTCCGGGTCGAAGACGTCGACCGCGGCGCCGGCGAGCGACCCCGTCGTGACGGCGTCGATGAGAGCGTCGATGTCGACGAGCTCGCCGCGCGCCGCGTTGATCAGCACGGCCCCGGGCGGCATGAGCGAGAGCCGGTCAGCCGAGAGGATCCCGCGCGCCTCCGGACCGCCCGGCAGATGCAGGCTCACGACATCGCTTCCCGCCAGCAGGGACTCGAGGCTCTCGTGGGCCGTGATGCCCAGCTCGGACATCGCAGCGGCGGAGACGAACGGGTCGTATGCACCGACCGTCATGCCGAGAGCGCTCGCGCGACGGGCGACGGCGCGGCCGATCGCGCCGGCGCCCACGAGCCCGAGACGCAGACCGCTGATCTCCCTTCCGACCAGGCCGAGGCGATCCACCTGGCCCGGGAGCGAGGAACCGGGGGAGAACGCACCCGCTCGCAGTGCACCGCGTACGTCGTCGATGCGCTTCACGAGCTGGAACATCGTGCCGATCACGTACTCGGCCACCGACTCGGTGTTCGATCGGGGAGTGTTGACGACCGCGATGCCGGCGGACTCCGCTGCGACGAGATCGATGTTGTCCAGTCCGGCGCCGTGGCGCCCGATCACGCGCAGGCGCGGGCCTGCTGCGATCAGACCGGCGTCTACTCGCGTCGACCGCACGATCAGGGCATCTGCTTCCGCCACGGCGTGGCGGAGCCGCGGGTCGTCGGTGCCGCCGAGGACTGTCACGTGGGTGACGGCCTCGAGCAGCGCGACACCGGCCGGATGGATCGGCTCGAGGAGGACGACACGGTCCGGAGTCATCAGACTTCACCTGCCACCGTGTAGACGGTCGCCGTCTCGGTGAAGAACTCACGAGCGGCCGTGCCCTGCTCACGGCCGCCGTAGCTCGACGCCTTGGTGCCGCCGAACGGCACGTGGTAGTCGGTGGATGCCGTGGACTTGTTGACGGTGATGATGCCCGCCTGTGCGCGCCGTCCGAAGTCGCGCGCGCGGGCGAGGGAACGCGTGCAGATCCCTGCCGAGAGGCCGTACTCGACCCCGTTCGCGACGGCGACGGCCTCGTCATAATCCGACACCTTGAGCACGGCGGCGACGGGCCCGAAGATCTCCTCCTGGCTGATCCGCATCTCCGGCGCCGCTCCAACGAACAGGGCGGGGCTGAGGTAGTTGCCCTGTCCGCGATCCTGCAGACGCTCGCCGCCGACGGCGAGGCGGGCACCCTCGGACACGCCGACCCCGATGTACTCGAGATCCTGCGCGAGCTGACTCTCGCTGACGACCGGACCCATGGTCGTGCGGACGCCCCGCGCGTCCCCCACCTGGATCTTGTCGACGGCCGCGACCATCCGTTCGACGAACTCGTCATGGATCGCCTCGTGCACGACGAGCCGACTGGACGCCGTGCACCGCTGCCCCGTGCTGCCGAATGCGCCGTCGAGTCCTGCGGCCACGGCGATGTCGAGGTCGGCGTCGTCCATCACGACGAGCGCGTTCTTCCCGCCCATCTCGAGCTGGACGCGCTTGAGGCTGCCTTCCGTTGCAGCGGCGGCTACCTGGCGCCCGACGCCGGTCGATCCGGTGAAGCTGACTGCGTGCACGAGCGGCGAACCGGTCAGACGCTCTCCGACGACGCTTCCCCGACCCATGGCGAGGTTGAAGACCCCCGCCGGCAGACCGGACTCGGCGATGACCTCCGTCATGAGCCACGCTGTTCCGGGAACGATGTCGGCAGGCTTGAGCACGACGGTGTTGCCGTAGGCCAGGGCGGGAGCCGTCTTCCACGCCGGGATGGCGATCGGGAAGTTCCAGGGCGTGATGATGCCCACCACTCCCACGGGCCGCCGCTGCGTCTCGATGGTCATGCCCGACGCGAGCCCGTGGAACGTCTCGCCGTGAGAGGCGAGCACCTGACCTGCGTAGTAGCCGAAGGTCGCGGCCGCCCTGCGCACCTCGCCGAGCGACTCGACGAGCGTCTTGCCCTCCTCGCGCGCGAGCATGTCGGCGATCTCCTGTTCGCGGGCCGTGATGCCCGCGCTGATCCGCTGCAGGACGGCTGCGCGCTCCCCGGCGGATGTCGCGGCCCAGAGCGGCAGCGCCTCAGCCGCAGCCGCGATGGCGTCGTCGACGTCGCCGGCGCTCGCCTGAGCGTATTCACCGATGTGGTCACGGACGTCAGAGGGGTTCGTGTTGGGGCGGTAGTCGTCGGCGGGGACGAAGCGTCCGCCGATGAAGTTGTCGTGCCTGGTCATGCGTGCTCCCGTGTGATTCCATGAGCGATGCGCCTGGGCGGCGACCCGATAGGTCGGCACCCAGGCGCATCGCGGTTCGGCGGTGATTACTTGGCTGCGTCGCGGACGCGGTCCAGAAGGTCGCCGTACTTGTCATAGAAGGGACGCGTCGCCTCCTGGTACGCCTCGATGTCCGCTTCGACGAAGGTCACGCCGGACTCGGACTCCATCTTGGCCATCGTCTCGTCGATGGCCGCCGCATACCGCTTCTGCGCCTCGACGCCGCCGGCGATGAACTCCTCCTCGAGGATCGCCCGCTGTTCGTCGGTCAGTCGCTGCCACAGCACCTCGCTCGTGCCGAAGCCGATGAGCGTGCGGAAGTGCTCCGTGAGGGTGGCGACATTCGCCACTTCGTGCCAGCCGAGCGCGTAGGTGCCGTTGATGGGGCCTTCCGCGGCGTCGACGACGCCCTGTTCCAGTGCGCTGTACGTCTCTGTATTGGCGATCTCGGTGGGGACGGCGCCGAGCAGGGAGAACGTCTCAGTCCACACGTCGACGGGAGGCGTGCGGAAGCGCAGGCCCTCGAGGTCAGACGGCTGGGGGGCTGGCTTCTTGGCCCAGATGTGACGCGGGCCGTCCAGCCAGTTGAACGCGAGGATGCGGATTCCCAGGTCGGATGCCGCCTCCTCCGCCATCTCGGCGAAGACCTCGGACTCGAGGAAGGTGTTCGCCTCGTCGGCGTTGGCGAACAGGAACGGGCCGCCGAGGATGCCGAAGTCCTCGGCGCCGAGCTGGGCGATGATGCTGGCGTCCATGTAGGCGATGATGTCTTCGCCGTTCGCCGCCTGCTGGGCGGTGTCGCCCGTGGTGCCGATCTGGCCGGAAGGGTAGAGCTCGATGACGATCTCGCCGTCGGTGCGCTCCTCGACGGCGGCTGCAACTTCCTCGAGGATCTGCCCGTCGATGCTCGTCGGAGGGTTGACGTAGCTGAGCTTGATCGTCATCGGGTCGGCGGCACCGCCCGAGCCGGCGTTGTCGCCGTTGCCTGCGCCGTTGGCAGAACAGCCGGCGAGGAGGAGGGCCGCGGCCGTGGCGACCACGGCCGTGCGGAGGAGCTTTCGAGGCCTGTTCATGCTGTGCCTTTCTCTGGCGTTCGCGGGACCGGGACTGCGGTGGCTCTCACCTCTGCAGCCACGATGCTGACGGGTTTGGTAACGGTATCACCTGTCATCCGACAATTGAAGAGATAGTTTCCAGATCTTGACATTTCCGTGCGACGTCGGGTGTCACCTCACCGGTGTTGCGGCCCTTCCGGATGCAGAGAAGCGCCCTGGACTGGCGCGAACCGGCTGACGTTGATGACGTCATCGCGTGTGTTCTGATGTGTGAAAGAATCATCAGACAAGTTGAACGGCTGATCGGGCGGCGGACGGCCGTCCTGTGCTCCTCACCCACTGGATACCCTCGACCTGGGACCTGCCGGGTCGATATGGCAGTCGGAGGAGGATCGTGATGGCTGTGTCCGAGGGTCATGCTTCCACTGCGGAACGTCTGCGCGGGGAGATTCTCACGCTCATCGCCGAGCGTGGACTCGTCGCGGGGGACCAGCTTCCCACGGAGCAGGTGCTTTCGGCGCACTTCGGGGTGTCGCGGGCGACCGTTCGCGAAGGGCTGCGGCTGCTGGAGCAGGACGGATCCGTCAGGGCGGTGCAGGGGAGAGGGCGGTTCCTCTCCGCTGTCGGAGATCTGCGCGTCGAACGCCCCGTCACGCGATACGAGAGCATCACGGACATGCTGGAGGGCCTGGGCTACTCCGTCACCAGCGCTGTGCTCGACCTGCAGGAGGCGGCGGCCGATGAGACCGAGGCGGCTGCGCTCGGGATCGCGGTGGGCGATGACGTCATCCGCATCACGCGACTGCGCTGCGGCGACGAACGTCCCCTCGTCGTGAGCGTCGACACGGTGCCCCGACATCTGCTCCCCGGGCCGATCGGCCACCGTGACTGGAGCGGCTCGCTGACCCACGCGCTGAAGATCCAGGGGCACGAGATCGTCTCATCGCTGGCGCAACTCAGCAGCGTCATGATGCCGGAAGGGCTGGCCGATCGTTTCGGCCTGGCCGACTACGACCCGTGGCTCCTCGTCACCGAGACGTGCATGACGGTGGACGGCACGCGGGCGCTGTTCGCGAAGGACTACCACCGGGGCGAGGACATCGCCTTCAACGTGCTGCGTCGCGCGTGAGAGCCACGAAGACGCGGCCCTCGCCGCGGAGCCGCAGGCTCGCTGCTGTGGCGAAGGCGATCTGACCGCGCTCGAGCTGGAGCGAGTCCTCGCAGCTCTCCGCCTCGAATCGTCCCTCGAGACAGAGCGCGATCGCCGGGCCGCTGAGCGAGAGCTCCGTGTCACCCGTCACTTCTACCAGTTCGAACCCGACCTCGTCGGCGGGTGCCGGGGGGCGATAGAGGTTGACGTGCGGTGCGACGGCGACGGGGAGCAGCCGCGGGGGCTCCCCGGGTGTGAGGTCGACCACGGCAGTCAGTTCCGCCACATCGATGTGCTTGGGTGTGAGGCCGCCGCGGAGCACATTGTCGGAGGGGCCCATGATCTCCACCGCTCGACCGGCCTGGTAGGCGTGCAGCACTCCGGCGGCGACCCACAGCGCCTCGCCCGCCTGCAGCGTGAGACGGTTCATCATCGATGCGACGAGGAGCCCGGCGTCGTCGGGGAAGTGTCGACCGATCGTCGCCAGCAGCGGGAAGCTTGCGGCATCCCCGGCTCCCGCTCGGGTGAGGGATGCGGCGGCGGCGCGAGCCGCCGAATCGTCGGACACGGCCCAGCGGAACGCGTCATCGAGACGGTTCTCGGCGACCATCGTCCGCCAGTGCTCCAGTCCCTGGCGTGCGCTGTCGTCCGTTTGCTCGGCTTCGATGAGGCGGTCGATCATCGCGACGGTCGCGGAGATCGGCGCGATGCCGCACAGGGCTTCGAAACCGTCCTCGAGGGCGAGGATCATCTCGGGCTTCGCATGCGGGTCCTTATAGTTCCGGTGTCGCGCGTCAATCGGCACGCCGCGTCGCTCCTCGTCCGTGAAACCCGACCGTGCGCGCGCCGGATCCGGATGCGCCTGGATCGACAGCGGCACAGCGGCGGCGAGCACCTTGAAGAGGAAGGTCAGCGGAGCGTTCGCGGCACTCCAGCTGCGCAGATCCTCCTCGCCGCTCTCGAACCGGCTGGGGGACAGTGGGTGGTCGCCGAGCCACAGCTCCGCCTCCTTCTGCGCTGACGGCTCCCAGCCGAGCAACTCGGAGATCCCGCCGGGGACTCCCCACTGGTAGCTGCGGGGGGTGTTGGTGATGCGTGCGAGCACGATGCGCTCCTTCGAGTCTGCGGCTCTGAGAAGTCTAGGCCGGACCGAGGACGTGCTATTGTCGAGTCACGCAGTCAATTGTCGAACAACTAAGGAAGATGAATGCTCAACTTCGATCCCGAGCGCTATCTCGCCGTCGAGAACGGTGCTGCCCAGCTCGCAGGCCCGATCGACGCGGCCATCAAGGCCGAGCTGGACGCCGGCATGCGCAACATCGCCTTCTGGGGTGCAGGGGGTGTCGCATTCCTGACGCTGCCGGCTGTGCGCCTCCTGCAGACGCGCTCGAGCTTCCCGACCATTCACGACATGGCGGCGGAGGTCGTGCTGACCGACAACGCAAACGTGGGTGAAGGAACCCTCGTCGTCTTTCCGTCGGTCTCCGGCACGACGAAGGAGGCGATCGCCGCCCTCGAGTTCGCAAAGGCGAAGGGCGCGCGTGTGCTGACTCTCACGGGGAAGGCGGGTACGCCGCTCGCCGATCTCGCCGACATCAACTTCCAGAACGACTGTGCCGACCCCACGTCGAGCGAGAACTTCTACCTCCAGACCCTCTTCATCGCGCTGTCGATCATGCATCACCGGGGTGAGCTGCCCGACTACGAGCGCATCGTCGCCGAGGTGCAGTCGCTGCCCGCGCTCCTGGTTGGAGTCAAGGAGCAGTTCGAGTCGCGAGCAGAGTCCTTCGCCGACGAGGTCGCGAACGAGCAGCACCACATCATCACGGGTGCTGGCAACGTCTGGTACGAAGCCTGGTACTACGCGATGTGCATCCTGGAGGAGATGCAGTGGATCTGGACGCGCCCCGTCCACGCGTCCGACTTCTTCCACGGCACGCTCGAGCTCCTCGAGAGCGACACAAGCTTGTGGCTCGTCAAGGGTGAGGACGAGTGCCGTCCGCTCGCCGACCGTGTGGAGCGTTTCGCGCCGACTGTCACATCGAAGCTGCGAGTGTTCGACACCCGCGACTTCGATCTCCCCGGCATCTCCGGCGATGTGCGGGCCCTCGTCAGCCCCATCGTCATCGCGGCGGCCTTCGAGCGTCTGAGCGTGCACCTCGAGCGGGCTCGCAACCACGATCTCACGACGCGCCGGTACTACAAGAAGGGCGACTTCTGACCGACGCCTCCAGGCGGCGGCCGACAGACATGTCGGTCGCCGCCTGCGTTTCCGCCGGTTCGTCCCGTCGGACGGAGGCGGGGCCGCGACGCCCCGTAGCCTAGGCACGTGGAGGTACACCAGGCGCGCGCATTCCTCGCTGTCGCCGAGGAGCTGCACTTCGGCCGCGCCGCGCAGCGTCTGCACATGACTCAGCCCCCGCTGAGCAGGCTGATCCGCGGTCTCGAGGAGGAGCTCGGTGCGGAGCTGTTCGATCGAAGTCCCCGACGTGTCGTGCTCACGCCCGTTGGCGAGGCTCTCGTGGATCCCGCCCGCGAACTCGTCATGCAGTCCGAGCGCATGCCGCTGCTGGCGCGGCGCGCACAGCGCGGCGAGACCGGCCGCGTGCGCGTCGGCTTCTCCGGCGCATCGGTGAACGCGGTCGTCAGCGCATTGGCACGATGTGTGCGTCAGAAGCGTCCTGAGCTCGCCCTCGAACTCTACGGATCCCAGCTGTCGGAGCCGGGCATGGAGCGCTTGCGGTCCGGCGATCTCGATGCGCTCGTGGGCCGCTGGGACCATCTCCCGTCCGGTATCGATTCCTGCGTCATGGCGGAAGAGGAACTGTTCGTCGCGCTCGCGGAGGATCACCCGCTCGCAGCGAAGAGCTCCGTGAGGCCGGCGGATCTCGCGGAGGAGCCGTGGATCGTCCTTCCGGGCGGAACCAGCGCTACGCTCTCGGCGCGACTCCAGCAGCTCGGGCGGGTTGGCGGGTTCGCCCCGCGAGTCGTGCAGGTGGCCGCCGACTCCGCGACGCAGCTTCTCCTCGTTGACGCCGGACTCGGCAGTGCGCTGATCTTCTCCGGAGTCCGCGAGAACTTCCCGGCGCACTCGGTGGTCTTCCGTCCACTCCAGCCCGGCCTGGGCGCGGTGGAGGTTCGCCTGGCGTGGCGACGCGATCACGTCAGCCCTGCTCTTGCAAGCCTCGTGGACATCGCGCAGTGCTTCCCGCGGGCGGGCTCCGCACGAAGCTCAGCAATACCGTAGCGGTATCTTGGGTCGCCAATATCGGAACTTCCCGTCATCGAACGGACTGCGCAGACTGGAGTCATGCTTCCGCTCGAAGGCGTCCTCGTCGCAGACTTCAGCCGTGTCCTGGCCGGTCCCCTCGCGACAGCGACGCTCGCCGATCTCGGCGCCCGAGTCGTCAAGGTCGAGCGCCCCGCCGGGGACGACACCCGCAATTGGGGGCCGCCGTGGACGGAGAACAGTGCTTCCTATTTCGAGAGCGCCAATCGCAATAAGGAGTCGGTGGCACTCGACCTGACCGATCCGGAGGACCAGGCCGCCGCTCGGGAGCTCGCGCGACGGGCTGACGTCGTGGTCGAGAACTTCCGGCCGGGAGCGCTCGATCGGTTCGGTCTCGGCTACGAGCAGGTGAACGAGGCGAACCCCGGCGTCGTGTACTGCTCCGTGACAGGGTTCGGGAGCGACGGCGGTGCGCATCTGCCCGGCTACGACTTCATCGTGCAGGCCGTCGGAGGACTGATGTCGATCACGGGCGACGCCGACGGCGACGGCGGATCGCCGATGAAGGTCGGCGTCGCGCTCGTCGACGTCCTGACAGCGAAGGATGCGACGATCGGAGTCCTCGCGGCACTGGAAGCCCGCCGTGGCACCGGTCGTGGCCAGAGACTCGAGGTCAATCTGCTCTCGAGCCTCCTGGGCGCGCTCGTCAACCAGGCGTCGTCGTATCTCGCCACGGGCGTGTCACCGGGGCGCCTCGGCAACGCACACCCTTCCATCGCGCCGTACGAGTCGCTCCCCTGCGCGGACGGCTCGATCGCGATCGCATGCGGCAATGACGGACAGTTCCGCAAGCTCGCCGCTGTCCTGGGTGACGAGTCGCTGGCAGACGACATCCGCTTCACCACGAACGCCGCACGGGTACGGCACCGGCCGGACCTCGTGACGGCGCTCGCCGCCCGGCTCGCCCACGATGGCGTCGACGCGTGGGTCGAGCGGCTCTCAGCCGTCGGCGTACCCGCGGGCCGCGTCGGCACCATCGCCGACGGATTCGCCCTCGCCGAGAAGCTCGGCCTCGAGCCCGTGGTGGACGTGGGTCCCGGCCGCCCCGCACAGGTGCGCCATCCCATCACCTATTCCGATACACCGATCACCGAGTACGCCGCGCCGCCGCGCCTGGGCGAGCACACCCAGGCGATCCTGCGCTGGTTGCACCAAGAGGAGCCCCGATGAGCCACATCGACCCGATGTCCCTGCCCGCCCCCGACCCCGCCGACCCGGCGGGGCTCGACGATCTCCTGAGCGAGGACGAGAAGGAGGTGCGCTCGGCGGTTCGCCAGATGCTGGATGCATCGGCGGAGCCGTACATCGCCGAGTGGTTCGAGAACGGCGGTATCCCGAACATCCGCGAGCTCACGAAGGAGCTCGGGTCGCTCGGGGTACTGGGAATGCACCTGGAGGGCTACGGGTGCGCGGGCATGTCCGCGGTCGAGTACGGCCTCGCGTGCCTCGAGATCGAGGCGACGGACTCCGGTCTGCGCTCCCTCGTGTCGGTGCAGGGGTCGCTGGCGATGTTCGCGATCTGGCGCTGGGGGTCGGAGGAGCAGAAGCAGGAGTGGCTGCCGCAGATGGCAGCGGGAGACGCGATCGGATGCTTCGGACTGACCGAGCCCGATGTTGGCTCCGACCCGGGCAGCATGCAGACCCGTGCGCGCCGCGACGGCGACGATTGGGTGCTCGATGGTCGGAAGATGTGGATCTCGAACGCTCCGTACGCCGACGTCGCCGTCGTGTGGGCCAAGACCGATGAGGGGGTCCGCGGGTTCATCGTGCCGACCGGAACCCCCGGGTTCTCCGCACCGGAGATCAAGCACAAGCTGTCCCTTCGCGCGTCGGCCACGGGCGAGCTCGTGCTTGACGGCGTGCGACTTCCTGCTTCGGCGATGCTCCCCGAGGCGCGGGGACTGAAGGGGCCCCTGGCGTGTCTCAACGAGGCGCGCTACGGCATCGTGTGGGGATCCCTCGGCGCTGCACGCTCCAGCATGGAGACCGCTCGTCGGTACGCCCGCGAGCGTGTGCAGTTCGGCAAGCCGATCGGCGCCTTCCAGCTCACACAGCAGAAGCTGGCAGACATGTCGCTCGAGTACACGAAGGGCTACCTCCTCGCGCTGCACCTGGGACGTCGCAAGGACTCCGGGCTGCTGCGCCCCGAGCAGGTCAGCATCGGGAAGCTCAACAACGTGCGGGAGGCGATCGAGATCTGCCGCACGGCCCGCACCATCCTCGGGGCGAACGGCATCTCTCTGGAGTACCCGGTGATCCGTCACCAGAACAACCTCGAGTCCGTTCTGACGTACGAGGGAACGGTCGAGATGCACACGCTCGTGCTGGGCCAGCTGCTCACGGGAGAGCCTGCCTTCCGCTGACGCGCCGGAGGGCATCCTGCGGCGACGCCCGCCATCCGTTCCATCTCTCACGCGTGAGGAGCGCAACGGTGTCTCTGACCGCGCGACGCAATGCGCTCTTTCTGCTCTTCGCGCTGCCCGGAGTGACGATCGCATCGTGGATCACTCGCACGCCGGACATCCGGGAACTGCTGGACGCCGGACCAGCGGTCATGGGTCTCGTGCTCGCCGGGTTGTCGATCGGATCGATGGCGGGCATCCTCGTGTCCGGGCCACTCATGTCCCGCTTCGGCACTCGTGCGGTGATCCAGTCGGGCACGGTGGCGGTAGCGCTCGGCGCCGTGGTCGTCGGCGTCGGGTCTGCCGCGGGGCTGGCGTGGGCGGCGTCACTCGGACTCTGCCTGTTCGGGCTCGGAATGGGCGGGGGTGAGATCGCGCTGAACGTGGAGGGCGCGGAGATGGAGGCGCTCTCCGGAAAGTCCACTCTGCCGGCGCTGCATGGCTTCTTCAGCCTCGGAACCGTCGTCGGCGCCCTCGCGGGAATGGTGCTGACTGCCGCGCGGGTTCCCGTGGACATCCACCTCGGGGTGATTGGCGCTCTAGTCTTCGCGGCGCTTCTGCTCGCAATCCGTCACGTGCCTGCGCAATCTCGGGCGGAACGTGCAACGACAGCTGCGGCGGGCCGGCCGAGGGGCGCTCGAGTGTGGCGTGACCCTCGGCTTCTCCTAATCGGATTCGTCGTGCTGGCACTCGCGATGGCCGAAGGCACGGCGAATGACTGGCTTCCGCTGATCATGGTGGATGGCCATGGGTTCTCACCAACGATCGGCTCGGGCGTCTATGTGGCCTTCGCCGCGGCCATGACTGTCGGGCGGCTCTTCGGGGGTACGATCGTCGACCGCTGCGGCGCGGCGATCACCCTCGGCGCGAGTGCGGTGGTGAGCGCCGTCGGCATCCTTCTGGTCTCCGTCATCGACGCCCCGGCCGTCGCTGCCGCCGCCGTTCTGCTCTGGGGGCTGGGGTCAGCCCTGGGGTTTCCCGTCGCCCTGTCCGCTGCCCGTTCTTCGGGAGCGGACTCCTCCGCCCGCGTTTCGCTCGCGGCCACGCTTGGCTATGTTGCGTTCCTGGTCGGTCCACCTGCGCTCGGGTTCATCGGAGAACAAATGGGACTGCGTACTGCACTCCTCTTCGTCCTCGGGTTGGTTGCCGCAGCTGTCCTTGCCTGCCCAGCGGCGGTACAACGAACGGCGACGGCGCGTCGCTAGGGCGAGGCGATCGGATCGGTTTGTCCGTGATCGTAGGGGTGTTGAAGGAGGGCGCCATGGAAACCCAGTCGCAGGACGACGCTGTGAATATCTCGACCGAGGAGGCTCCGACGGATGCTGTGACCGACGAGGTCAAGCGCTCCGAAGTCGATCAGACCTGGCAACTCGAGGCGGCCGAAGAGTTGGCCGAGGAGCAGACCGAGGGATCGGACGAGACGTGAGCGCCGATGTGGTGACCTGGTCCAACCGCGGTCAGTGGGAGGTGGTCGTCGAGGGACGGCCTGAGCTCGACCGCAGGTTCTCGAGTCGCGAAGAGGCCGTCGACCAGGGTCGTGCGCTTGCGGATGAGCTGGGGGTGGCGCACCGGGTCGAGGAGAGCGACGCGACGGGCGTGATCACCGACCCGCAGGAGTGACGCGGATCTACAGCAGCTCGTCGCCGCCCGTTGTCGATCCTGCACGAACGCGCGAGGAACTCGGGCGCACCGTCGCCTGGTGCCGACCACCGCAGTCCCGCCGTACCCGGCCTCAAGGTCCACATCGCGGCGCTGATAGAGGGTCCCGCGGTGGGAACGGTTTGGGAACAGTCGAACGCAGATCAACCGCGGTGAACGTCGCCACGAGTGCATACGAAGCGCGGAATCACGCGGCCAACGCGCCCGTCGGCACCCCAGTGAGCCCCAGATGTTTGAGTTCAAATCCCACCGTCACCGCCAGATCAAAGGCCCCGACTCTCCTAGAAAACACTGGGAAGTCGGGGCCTTCGTCATGCCCGGGGGACGGGTTGCAGTAACGCAGCAGTAACGAAACATCTCGTTGCTCGTGCTAAGCCGTGGAGGAAGGCGGCTCCGACCTGCTCACCCGCGCACGTTTCACCGGCTCAAGAAGGGTGGTCAGTTGAGGGTGTCACCGACGCTGAGTGTCTGCGTGTATGTGGCGTGGGGGTAGAGCTCGACGGCGGGCAGCTCTCTGAGCCGGTCGGGGAGCTGTTCGATGACGGCGGCGACAGCGGCCTGGAGGCCCGCGGCGACCTGGACCGCGAACTCGCGCAGGTGTCCTTCGGGTACCCCGGCGTCCGCTTCGAGGCGGCGGATACTGTCGGCATTGAAGGTGCCGAGAGTGTTCGCCCCATTGACGGCGAAGGCGAGCTCGACGTTGTTGAAGACGGCGGGGTCGTGGGCGAGGATCTGCTCCCGCTGCTTGAACGGGAGCGAACTGTTGAGGTCGTAGAACGGGGCAAGTACGCTCCGACCGGGTACGTGGGTGAGGGAGTAGTTCTTGGAGTGGCCGTCGTTGTGGCCGATGATCCAGGAGAAGACGAGCAGCTTCGCCAACCGCTCTTTGGCGGTCCTGGCGTCGGGGGCACTGAGGTTGCGGTCGAAGACGGCGAAGATGTCGCGGTAGCCGGGGCCGCCGTCGGACTCATACTTCTGGACGTGCGAGGTCCCGGTGGCTTGTGCAAGGTCTTCCTGGTGGAGCCGACCGATGGCACCGTTGTCGTCGAAGCGGTCGAAGCGTTCCACGATGAGGACGTGCTCGCCGTCGAACTCGGCGATCACGGAGGCGGCTGCGTCGATCCCGAGCAGGCGCGCGACGTGCAAGGTGATGTGCTCGGTGACGTCTGAGCCGTACAGCGACTGGATGCCCGGTTTGAAGATGTGTGTCGACGGCTGACGGCCGGACGGCTCGAACCACTGACCGTCGCGGAGGGTGAGCGCGAACTTCCCCTGAGCGCCGCCGAGCGAGAACCCTTCTTCGACGGCGCGGTGCTGGAGCCAGTCCGAGTCGTCTCGACGGATCTGCCGGATCCGGTCGCCTACCTCCTTCTCCGTGAGCGGCGTCAGGTTCTCCTCCTGCTTGGGCGATGCGCCTGCGGGGTAGAACTCGAGTGCGCCGGCGACATCGGCTCCGTAGATGGAGAGCAGGTCGAAGGTGCTGTCGCTGGTCAGCTTTGCTTCCCGCGCCCAACGGGAACGGACATCAGCACGGTCGGGAAGGAGGTTGTCGAGGAACCGCTTGGTGTCGTCATTCCCGAACGGGGTCGTGACGACGGGGAGCGTCACGGAGATAGGGACGGGGTTCTCCGACTCGACGTACTCGGGCAGGTAGCGCAGCTGCAGGTTCTCGCCTCGCCGGGTGATCGTGGCGACGTGGGCGTCGTAGAGGTACACGTCGAGGGCGCGGATCATTCGACACCCCCTGGGGCATCCGGGTCGGCCTCCGCGTCGGCCTCCACGATGGCCGAAGGGCGGGCTTCCACCGCTCGCGGGGGATTGATGAGGACGGAGCCGGGGATGGTGAGGCGCTCGGTGAGTCCGCGGGAGGCTTCGCGGATGGAGGCGAGTCTGGCGGGGTCGAGGTTGGCCTCAACCTGCTTGAGAATGCCAGAGGTGTCGATCTTGGGCAGGAGCGAGGGGTCGATCTCGGGGAGCGAGCCGAGGATCTGCTTGTTGAGCGCTTCAAGGGCGCCCGAGCCGATCAGCGGTGTGATGCGTTTGGCGAGTGCGTCGGCCGCAGCCTGGGCGGCACCCCTTGTGGCGACTGCGGCGGGAGCAGTGTTGCGACGTTCGGTGGTGGCGTCCAGGTGGATGCCGATGTGGTCGAGGATGAGCAGCACCGTGTCGAAGGAGGTGCCACCGTTGCCGCGTTCAAGGCGGGCGAGGGACTGACGGGTGATGCCGACTGCGTCGGCGACGTCCTGCTGTGTGAGGTTCCGCTGGACGCGGGCGTTCTTGACCACGCGGGCGAGGTCTGATGGTGTCTGCAGCTTCACGTCGATCGCCCCTAGTCGTGTTCGAAAGATAGCACCGCAAGGTTCTGTTAGGAAAATCTACCATTACATCGATGTGAGGTAAATAGAACATCAGACCGATGTCAGCAAAATATGACACCGACCAAGTATCTGTGACACCTGCGCGGCCGCGATGGTCGACCGGTCGCACGCCCCCCACTGAAGCTGTCCGTGGAGCTGAAGCTGCAGCGGCTCGACCTGAACCGCTACTGGTTGGCGACCGAAACCGGCTCGTGCCACACATGCCTTCCCGCTCGGGTTGCGGCGGGCCATAATTCGCCTTTCACGTGCCCGGCTTGCCGTCTTCGGAGCTGGGCCTTGACACCCCTGCACCGGGTACCCCCGCATCAGTACCGCACCTGCCGCTGGGCAGTCGATGCATCACCTGTCCGAACGGAATCGACCGGCCCCACGCTGATCACTGCTCCCACACCGCCGAAGCACTTCAACCGATCCGTCACTGCAGCATCATCGAGAAGCCGTCCTCGACACCGGCAGGTCCCGGGCCCGCTGGCTGTGATGTCTTCGCGCTGGCGGCGTCGGCGGGGAGAGGATTTCGCAGTGAGCAGCACCGCTCTTTCCGGGATCGAGGCGACCACCGAATCCGGCCCGCGGTGCTGCACGAAACCTCGGGGGCTCCATCGAGCCAGTGGCAATCCGACCCGTGGTTGCCTCACCATGGAGGGGTGACTGCTGAGCGTAGCCGATCCACCGCCGATCCTGCCGAACCCCTTTCCGATGCCGAGCTGCTCATCGGCCTGGTGGTCTCACCATCCCTGAGTGCGGTGCTCGGCCCCGAGGTCACCACCTCGGTGCGCAAGATGTTGGTGCAGCGGTATCCGGGAGTGCGCTGGCAACTGAAGATGGCCGAAGACCGGCTGGTCGATCCACCCACCGAGACCTTGGACCTGCTGGAGGCGGCCCGAAACCGCGTGCTGGAGGAGAACTGGGATTTGGCCGTGGTGCTCACCGAGATCCCCATGAAGACCGGCCGACGTCCGGTGCTCGCCCAGCTCAGCCCCGTGCACGGGGTAGGACTGGTCTCCGTCCCAACCCTGGGAGCCGTGCACGTGCGGCAGAAGGCGCAAGAGACCACCGTGCACGTGGTCGGGCAGCTCCTGGGCTACGACGCCGAAGACCGCAACGCCCAGCGGGATCTTGCTCGAAGAGCCCACCAGCTGTCCACCGATCTCGACGAACGCCCGGACGACAACGTCGTGCAGTTCACGGCCCGAGTGCTGAGCGGCAACGTGCGGTTGCTGCTGGGCATGATCCGCGCCAACCAGCCTTGGGCCTTCGTGGCCCGGCTCTCCCGGGCGATGGTCGTGGCAGCGGCCACCGGCATGCTGACATTGGTGGCCTCGGACCTATGGGTACTGGCCATGGACTACGGGCCGGTGCGCCTGGTCCTGCTGGCGGTGATGGCGATCGGGGCGGTGAGTGCCACCCTGATCCTGGGAGCCGGCTTGTGGGAGCGCCCACGGCGGCGAGCCCAACGTGAGCAGGTGATCCTGTTCAATTTGGCCACCACCGCGACCGTGGCCATCGGGGTTGTGGTGTTCTACCTCGTCTTATTCATCCTGTCCTGGGCCGGCGCGCTGCTGCTCATCGACGAGCAGGTACTGGCCGATGTCGCCGGTCACCCAGTGAACGCTTTGGACTACGCGAAGATCAGCTGGCTCACCGCCAGCCTGGCCACCGTGGGCGGAGCTCTAGGAGCTGCACTGGAGGACGACGATGTGGTGCGCGCCGCTGCCTACACCCGGTCCAGCACCTGACACAGCCCCAGCACAGAAGAAGTCGGCTGCGGCTTCACCAACATGGACAACTACCGAAGGCGCATCATGGTCCACATCGCCCTCACCCGAGGGCAGAGACCAGCAGCATGAAATCAGCACACGCCCCGCTCAAATGCGGAGAGCCCCGAAACCGAGGCGGAACTGCAGAATGCGCGGGACGACTTCGTGGAGAGGATCGCCCCATCCAAACGGGCCTGTCCGAACGGCGGCGACCACCGTGGCGACTAAGCCGGCGCGTGCGAACGCGTTGAGCGCGAGCGTGGCATCGGCGTCAGCATCAGCATCAGCATCAGCATGAAGATGATGATGAGCAGATCAGCGCCTCTTTTTAGGCGCGCTGATCTGCGCTCGGGGCGTCATCCCGGCCGCTCGTATCCAGATGTCGACCTGCTGCGCGATCCTCGCCGGCGGACTGGATCGACCTCGCCGAGCACCGGCGCGGTCGCGACGCTGGAAGACGTCGTTCCGTAGGGCCTCGACCGTGGATATAGTGCGTCACGTGGGGCCGACGGCGGTCGGCGTCCGAGCGACGAATTGACCAACCTGCGGCATCCACAGACGATGCGGTGCTCGGCCGGGCGGCCGCGACCGGCATCGCGGGGATGCGCGAGGAGGCCCCGATGAAGGTGCTGCTGCTGACAGCCGACTTCGGCGGGAACGTTCCGCCGACCATCGCGGTGGCCGACGCGCTGGCCCGCCGCGGAGCGCAGGTGGAAGTCGCCGGGCTGGCGCCCGGGCGCACCGCGCTGACGCAGGTCCCGTTCCCTCCGGCGACCGCGATCGATGCGCGCGAAGCCGGGAGGGGCCTGCGCAGGGCACGTCCCATGGCGCGCCTGATGCTGGGGCGTTCCACCTCTGAGGCTGCGGTCGCACTGGTCGCCGAGCGGCGGCCGGATGCGGTTGCGGTGGACTGCATGACCCTGGCTCCGCTGCGCGGAGCACTGGAGAGCGGTGTCCCGGTCGCGGTGCTGTTCCACACGTTCAGCACCTTCTGGACGGGCTCGTTCGATCGCGGTGCTGTCGCCGCGCTGTTCAGGATGCTGGGGCTGCGTCCGCACACGCTGTGGGACAGAGCCGCCGCTCGCCTCGTGCTGACCGATGCGGAGCTCGACCCCGGCCGAGACGACCCTGCATCGGCCGGGTTCGAGTGGACGGGTACGACGGAGACGGGCGTCGCCGCGCGGGGTGGAGGCGGTTCTCGGCCGAGGGTCCTGGTCGCGCTCAGCAGCACCGATTGGCCGGGGATGCTGCCGGTGTACCGGCGCATCGTCGAGGCCCTCGGCTCCCTCCCGGTCGACGCGGTCGTCACCACCGCTGGCGTCGACCTCGGCGGCGAGCTCGTCGGCCGCGCCAACGTGGAGGTGCGCGGCTGGGTCGCTCACGAGCAGCTCCTGCCCGAGATCGACCTGGTGATCGGCCATGGCGGGCACTCCACGACGATGAAGGTGCTCGCCCACGGCATCCCCCTGTTGATCCTTCCGATCAATCCGACCGCCGATCAGCACTTCATCGGCGGGCTGATCGAGGATGCCGGACTCGGCCGTCGGCTGGCGAAGTCGGCGAGTCCCGCTCGCATCCGTGAGACGGTGACGGAGATGCTCGGCGACGATGCGATCAGCGCCCGCGCGGCGCAGCTCGGTCGTCGCCTGCGCGCTCAGCCGGCGGGCGCGGACGTGGCCGCGGGGCGGATCCTCGCCATCGGAGGCTGACCCGGTCCGTGCGTCAGAGGGACGCGTTCGCGGGCGTGGCGACGAGGCGAAGGATCATCGCCGCCTCGTTCATCGGCGGACACATCGCTCGATCCTTCGGAGGACGAGGCGGCCAGCGCGTGCAGCACAAGCTCGCCGCCGATCATGACCACGCTGAGCGTGCGCACCAGAGCGGCGCTCGGAGCCGCGATCCCTCCGCGCTCGGCGGCGCGATCGAACAGAGCCGTCGCCCGCCGTGTCGTCGCATCGACGACCTCGTGCCGCAGGATGTCGCGGAGCTCATCATCGTGGCGGGCTTCGGTCAGCAGCGAGAGCAAGCGCGATCGAGTTGCACTCATATTGATCACGTGGTTAATACCTGCCCACGGACTTCTGCCACAGGAACTCCTGCCCCACCCACTCCTGCTCCATCTCTCTGTCCAGCGGTGCGCTTCTGCAGGCGCCACCATCGAAAGGCGAGCACGGTGAACGGGTTCTCTACCAACGCGATCCACGGCGGCTCGTTGCGCGACCAGTACGGATCGCACGTCCTGCCCGTCTACCGCACCGCGGCGTTCGACTGGGAGAGCACCGACGCCGCCGCGCGCACCATGGCGTCGTTCCTCGACGGCAGCAACGCCGGCGAGAGCTACGTGTACTCGCGGGTGTCCAACCCCACCGTCACCGATTTCGAGCACCGGGTCGCCTCCCTGTACGGCGCGGGCGGCGCGGTGGCCTTCGCCTCCGGGATGGGCGCGATCGCGGGACTTCTCTTCTCGGTGCTCAAGGCCGGGGATCACGTCGTCTACGGCGAGTCGCTGTACTCGGCGACGACGCATCTCATCGGCAGCCGCCTTCCTCCCTTCGGGATCGAGACGACGGCCGTCGACACGATGTCGCTGGATGCCGTGCAGCGCGCGATCCGACCGAACACCCGTCTGATCTACTGCGAGACCCCCGCCAATCCGACGATGGGACTGACCGACCTGAGCGGGATCGCGCGGCTTGCGGCCGAGGCGAACGCGCTGAGCGTCGTCGACAACACCTTCGCGACGGCCTTCAACACGCAGCCGCTCGAGCTCGGTATCGACGTCGTGGTGGAAAGCGCCACCAAGTACATCGAGCAGCAGACCGCTGCGCTCGCGGTGCTCCACGGCGCGTAATGGTCGGAGCACATGGCGCCGTCGAAGCCGGCGGCCTCCGCCCGCTGGACGCAGGTCAGCAGGGCGCTCGGTGGCTCTGCTCGTGCGACGCGTGGTAGCCGATGAACATCGTGTCAGGTGTTCCTCTCCTGCGGGTTGTCGTCCCGGTCGTGGTCCTCGTCCTGATCGGCAGCGCGCGCGGCGTGCGGTGCGATCTCGGTCAGCGCCGCGGGGAGTTCCCGCACGAGCTCGCGCGCGAGGAAGCCCAGGCCGAGGCGGGCGCTCAGCCGGTCGCCGGCGCGGCCGTGGCACCACGCGCCGAACACGGCGGCACGCTCCGGCGTCACGCCGCGGGCGGCGAAGCCGGCGATAGCGCCCGCCAGCACGTCGCCGGAGCCGGCCGTGCCGAGGCCCGCGCCACCGACGTCCAGTCGCCACACCTGCCCTGAGGGCGCCGCGACGGCGGAGTAGCAGTGCACCACGGCATCCCATGTCTGCGCGATCTCGACGGCGTCGCGCATCGGGTCGTCCACCTCGCGGCCGAGCACCAGCGCGGCCTCGTCGAGGTTGGCGTTGATGATGAGCGTCTCGGGCAGGCGCCCGCGGTCGATCTCGGGCAGCGCCCCGACGGCGAAGGCGTCGACGACGAGGCAGCGCACCTCGCGAGCGGCGATCGCCTCCAGGCGCGCCCGCGCGTGCGCGGCGTCGTCGAGCCCGGGCCCGACGAGGACCGCGTCGGCGGCGTCGAGCTCAGCCTCCCACCCCCGGGGCGCCCGCTTGGTCCCGGCGGGCCACTCGTACACACCGGCCTCGATGAAGGTCGTGCGCACGACACCCGCGACGTCCGGCGTGGTGGCCACGCCGACCTTGCCCGCACCGACCCGCAGCGCCGCCTCGCCCGACAGGACGACGCCGCCGGGCGAGACCATCGACCCGCCGACGACGAAGCCCCGTCCGCGGGAGTTCTTCGACGCGCCCGGGTCGGGAAGTCCCCAGCCTCGCAGCAGGTCGGGGGTCACGGGCACCGGCTCACTCCGGTTCGACATCGGCGCTCCCGGGATGGACGGTGACCTCGGCGCCCTCGCGCTGCAGGTGTCGCACGTCGGAGAAATCGGCGAGCTCCCACGGGGCGCCGTGGCGCCGCAGCGTCGTCACCGACGCGTTCAGCACCGTGTGCCGCGACGCGAAGTCGAGCAGAGCCTCCTCATCCCACCGCAGCAGCAGCGCGATCAGCAGCATGACGACGGCGTCGTGCGCCACGACGAGCCCGACCTCGGCGGGGGCGTCGGCGGCGTCGCGCAGGAACGAGCGCAGCCGCAGCGCGACATCGGCCCACGACTCGCCGCCCGGCGGCCGGTGGTAGTACTTGCCGAGGTGCGCGCGGCGCTCCGCCTCCTCAGGGTGGCGGGCGGCGACGCCGCGCCGCGTCAGCAGGTCGAGGATGCCGAGTTCGCGATCGCGCAGCCGCTCGTCGCTGACCACGGTGTCGATGACCGGGCCGTCCGCCGTGGCGATGGCGAACGTCTGCTGCGCGCGCAGGTAGGGCGACACCCACGCGATCTGCGGAACCGGATCGGCGTCCCGCAGCCGCGTCGCGAGCGCCTGCGCCTGCTCGACACCGGTGTCCGAGAGCGGCACATCGGCATCGCGGATGCCGAGGGCGATCGCCTCGGCGCCGGCGAGCTCGGCCGCGGTCGCCGCGACGTTGCCGACGCTCTCGCCGTGCCGTACCAGCAGCAACTCCTGCAACGCCATCGTCAACTCTTGTCGATGAGTTCCAGGAGCGCACGCAACGCGTCGCGGATCTCGTCGTGGCCGTACTGGCCGGCACGGCTCTCGCCCGAGATGACGCCCGAACGGTGCACCCGGCGGAAGTCGCCGAAGGGGAACGAATATGCGCCCTTGGTCTCGCGGTTCTCGCTCTTGTCGATCCCGAGGTGCCAGTGGGAGTACTCCGTCCACCCCTTGTCCTCGATGAACGCGTTCTCCTCGTCGGGCGTGGGAGCCGCCTCCGACCACGCGTCGCGCTCGTCGCGGACGACCTTGCCGTCGCGCACCAGGGCGCGCGCATGCTCGAGAGCGGGCTTGTTCAGTTCGATAGCCATGGCGCCACGGTAGGCCGGGCGTGAACCCGCGGACAGGGGGTTGACGCGTGCGGAGCCCGGCGTCTCAGCGTTCGATGCCGACGGCGTCGGAGCAGCGCGAGACCTCGTCATCGGTGAGAACGAGGTCGGCGGCGGCCGCGGAGTCGGTGATGGATGCCGCGCGTCGCGCGCCGGGGATCGGCACGACGACGGGGCTCAGCGCCAGCTCCCACGCCAGCACGACCTGCTGCGGGCTCACCCCGTGCGCGTCGCCGATCTCGCGGAAGACGCCGAACCGCTCGCCGACGGTGCGTCCTCCGCCGCCGGTGCCGCCCAGCGGACTCCACGGCAGGAACGCGATGCCGTGCTCGTCGCAGTAGCGCAATTCCCCGTAGCTTCCCGGATGCCGGGGCGAGAACTCGTTCTGCACGCTGACGAGGTTCCCCTCGCCCAGCACCTCGCGCGCGATGGCGATCTCCTCGACGCTGGCGTTGGAGATGCCGATCGTGCGGATGAGCCCCTCGTCCTGCAGCGTCTTGAGGTTCTGCATGATCTCGCCGTAGACCATCCAGCGGTCGGGTCGGTGGTACTGGTACAGGTCGATGACGTCGACGCCGAGGTTCTCCTGCGACCGCAGCACCGCGGACCGGAGGTAGGCCAGCGACCCGTCGCGCCCGAAGTCCTTCTCGGCGGTGCGCGTGATCCCGCCCTTCGTCCCGACGAGGATGCCGTCGGCATCCCCATTCCACGATGCCAGCGCATCGCGGACGATCCGCTCGTTGTGTCCCATCTCGTCCCACGACGGCGCATAGATGTCGGCCGTGTCGATGAAGGTCACGCCGGCGTCGAGCGCCGCGTGCACCGTGGCGATGGCGTCGTCCCGCGAGGGGAGTTCGCGGTCGTTGTTCATCGACACCGGCATGGCGCCGAGCCCGATGGCCGAGACGGTGAACGGCCCGATCGTGCGCTGCTGCATGAGACTCCCTCGTAGACGCGGTCCATCCGAGTCTGCCCGAGCCGTCCGCGCCGGCCAAGGGGCGCCCCGGGCCCGCCCCACGCCCCTGCCCGCGCCGTCAGCGCCCGCGGAAGACCTGCGGCCGCTTCTGCTGGAAGGCGGCGAAGCCCTCGCGGTAGTCGTCGGTGTCGCCGAGCGCCACCTGCGCCCGGGTCTCGAGCGCCAGTGCCTCCCAGAACCCCAGCCGCTCGTCGCGCAGCGCCGCGACGATGCGCTTGCTCGCCACGAAGGCGGCGGTGGGTCCGGATGCGGCGGCCACCGCGGCATCCCTCGTGCGCTCCTCGAGCGCACCGGCGTCGACGACCCGCGAGAACAGTCCCGCTGCGACGGCCTCATCGCCGCTGAGCAGCCGGCCGGTGTAGACGAGGTCGAGTGTCCGATGCGTCCCGAGCCGCTCGACGAACAGGGCGTGCCCGCCGGAGTCGAGGGCCGCGCCGAGCGCGGCGAAGGGCGAACCGATCTTCGCGTCCGGGGCGACGTAGACGACATCGGTCGCGATCAGCAGCCCGAGCCCGACGCCCAGGCAGGCGCCGTGCGCCGCCGCGAAGGTCGGTGCAGGGAACGCCGCGATCCGGTGCAGCAGGGGCGTCAGCAGTCCGTCGAGATACCCGGCCGCGTCATCGGTGCGCGGATCGACGCCGGCGATGTCGCGGCCCGCGCAGAACGCCCGGCCCTCGCCGCGCAGCAGCACAGCGCGCGCGCCGTCGGCCTCGGCGCGAGCGTAGGCGGCGTCGAGGTCGCGCAGCGCTTGCTCATCGAGCGCGTTGCGCGCCGCCGGGCGGTTCAGAGTGATCGTCGCGAGGCCGGAGCCCCCGGCATCCGTCCCCACCTCCTCGAACACGTACTCGATCACGGTCCGCCCCTCACCCGTCGTAGTCCACGACGACACGGTCGCTCGTCGGGTGCGACTGGCACGTCAGGATGTACCCGCGCTCGATCTCGTCCGGCTCGAGCGCGTAGTTCTCGGTCATCTGCACCGCCCCCTCGCGCAGCCGCGCGCGGCACGTGCCGCACACCCCGCCCGCGCAGGCGAATGGCACGTCGGCGCGCACCCGCAGCGCCGCGTTCAGGATCGTCTCGTGTGCGCTCACCGGGCTCGTCACCCGGGACGAGGTGCCGTCGAGAGTGACCTCGATCGTCCGCACCGGCTCGTCGGCCCGCACCGTGACCGGGCGCCCGCCGTCCGATCCGGCCGTCGGCGTCGCGCCGGTCGAGAACAGCTCGAACCGCACCCGATCGGCCGGCACGCCGACGTCGGCGAGCACGTCGCGGCACAGCTGCACGAGCGGGAACGGCCCGCACAGGAACCACTCGGCCACGCTCTCCGGCGGCACGAGCGTGGCCAGCAGCCGGCGCAGCCGCGCCTCGTCGATGCGCCCGCTCAACACGGGCGCCGTGCGCTGTTCGCGCGAGAGCACGTGGTGGATCGCGAGCCGAGCCGGGTAGCGGTCCTTCAGGTCTGCCAGCTCGTCGACGAACATGACGTCGGTCGAGGACCGGTTGGCGTACACGAGGGTGAACGATGAGGTGGCGGATGCCGCGAGCACCGCGGCGGCGAGCGACATGATGGGCGTGATGCCCGATCCTGCCGCGATCCCCACGACGTGGTCGGTCGGGGTACCGGTGCGGGTGGAGACGAACGTGCCCTGCGGGCTCATGACGTCGATCTCGTCGCCCGGGCGCAGCTGCGACTGCGCCCACGACGAGAAGCGGCCGTCGGGGTCGCGTTTGATGCCGACCGACAGGCGTCCCGGGGTCGGCGGGCGGCAGATCGAGTACGACCGTCGCACCTCGGCGCCGTCGATCCGCGCCCGCAACGCGACGTACTGTCCCGGGGCGTAGTCGAAGGCGTCGGCGAGCTCGTCCGGCACCGCGAAGGTCACCTCCACGGCATCCGCGGTCAGCGGGCGCACCTCCACCACCCGCAGCCGGTGGAACCGGGCGCGACGCCGCCCGGTGCGGGCCCCGAGCGCCTCGAGCGCCTCGTCGGTGAGCGTCATCAGTGCACCTTGAAGTGGTCGAACGGCTCGAAGCACGCGGCGCACTCGTACAGGGCCTTGCACGACGTCGAGCCGAACCGCGAGACCTCCCGCGTGCGCAGCGACCCGCACTGCGGGCAGGCCACGCCGAGCGTGACGGGGACAGGACCAGGCGCGCGCCGCCCGGTCGGCGGCGCGATGCCGTACGCGGCGAGCGTGCGCTTGCCGGCATCCGTCATCCACTGCGTCGTCCACGCCGGCGACAGCACCGTCCGCACCCGCACGTCGGCGAACCCCGCCCGCGTCAGCGCCAGCACGAGGTCGTCACGGATGGCGTCCATCGCGGGGCAGCCGGAGTAGGTCGGCGTGATCGTCACGACCACGGCATCCTCTTCCATCGCGACCTCCCGCAGCACGCCGAGGTCGTCGATCGTGAGCACCGGGATCTCCGGATCGCAGACGGATGCCGCGATCGCCCGGGCCGTTTCGAGGTCGCTCACCATGTCGCCCCCGGATGCCGGCGCGCGAGCGACTGCATCTCGGCGAGGATCGGGCCGAGCGTCGGGAAGTGCCGCCCCGCCCGCCCGCCGCCGGCGGCGATCGGGCCGGCGGGCACGTCGAGATCCTCCTCGGCCAGCACCGCCGCCACGACGGCATCGAAGCGGGAGCGCAGCGTCGCGGGTCGCACCGCGACGCCGCCCAGCCGATCGACGAGGTCATCGTCGCGGAACAGCTCGTCCACGTACGGCCAGATGTCCGCGAGGGCCTGGACCATGCGACGGCGCGACTCCGCGGTGCCGCCCGCGAGCCGCAGGGTCCACTGCACGGCGTGGTCGCGGTGGTACTCGACCTCCTTCACGGCCTTGCCGGCGATCGCGGCCAGGGCGGGGTCGGTCGAGCGCTGCAGGTCGGTGTACAGCTCGAAGAGGTACCCGGACGCGACGAGCTGCCGGGCGATCGTGTGGGCGAAGTCGCCGTTGTCCTGCTCGAACAGCCAGGCGCAGCGGAACTCCGCCTCGTCGCGGAAGTACGCCAGATCGTCCTCGCTGCGCCCGTCGTATGCTCCGGAGAACCGCAGCAGCGACCGCGCGTGGCCCAGCAGGTCGAGGGCGATGTTGCCGAGCGCGACGTCCTCCTCGAGCTCGGGGGCGCGCGCGATCCACCGCGACAGCTGCTGCGCGAGGATCAGCGCGTCGTCGCCGAGCCGCAGCGCGTACGCGGCGACGTCGGCGCTCGCCGGGCGGGCGTCGTCGCCCTGCAGCTCGGCGGCCAGCATCCGCTCGTCGACGACGATCTGCGCGTGCGGCTCGGTCACAGGTGCGGCACCCCCTCGGATGCGGTGTAGTACACCGCGTGACGGTAGTTCTTGCCGGCGGGGGACTCGAAGTACGCGCCCTTGGCGGCGGGGTCGCTCGTCGTCACGGCATCCGACGGCACAACCCAGATCGACACGCCCTCGCCCCGGCGCGTGTAGAGGTCGCGGGCGTTGCGGACGGCGAGGTCGGCGTCGGGAGCGTGCAGCGAGCCGACGTGCACGTGGCTGAGCCCGCGGCTCGCGCGGACGAACACCTCCCACAGCGGCCACGGCTCGGCCGGGGACCCGCCGGGAGTGGTCATGACGCCACCGCCTCTCGCGGCAGGGGGTCGGACGCGGGGTCGTGCTCGGGGGTCGTCGTGGCGGTCTGCTCGGCCCGTTTCTTGGCGGCATAGGCCGCGGCGGCCTCGCGCACCCACGCGCCGTCCTCGTGCGCCTCGCGGCGATGCCGGAGGCGTTCGGCGTTCAACGGTCCGCGGCCGGCGAGCACCTCGGCGAACGCGTCCCAGTCGATCTCGCCGGTGTGCCAGCGCCCGGCGGCGTCGTCCCAGCGCAGCTCGGGATCGGGCAGCCGCACGCCGAGGACCTCCGCCTGCGGCACGAGCATGCCGATGAAGCGCTGGCGCAGCTCGTCGTTACTGAACCGCTTGATCTTCCACGCCATCGACTGCGCGGAGTTCGGCGAGGCCTCATCGGGCGGACCGAACATCTGGAGCGACGGCCAGTACCAGCGGTCCACGGCATCCTGCGCCATCTCGCGCTGCGCGTCGGTGCCGCGCATCAGCGTGAGCAGGATCTCGAAACCCTGGCGCTGATGGAACGACTCCTCCTTGCAGATGCGGACCATGGCGCGACCGTACGGGCCGTACGAGGCGCGGCACAGCGGCACCTGATTGCAGATCGCCGCGCCGTCGACGAGCCAGCCGATCGCGCCCATGTCGGCCCAGGTCGGCGTGGGGTAGGTGAAGATCGACGAGTACTTCGCCCGTCCGTCGATGAGCTGCGCCGTCATCTCGTCGCGCGTGATGCCGAGAGTCTGCGCCGCGGAGTACAGGTACAGGCCGTGGCCCGCTTCGTCCTGCACCTTGGCCATGAGGATCGCCTTGCGCTTGAGGCTCGGTGCCCGGGTGATCCAGCTGCCCTCGGGCTGCATGCCGATGATCTCGGAGTGCGCGTGCTGCGAGATCTGGCGGATGAGGGTGCGCCGGTACGCCTCGGGCATCCAGTCCCGCGGCTCGATGCGCTGGTCGGCCGCGATGAGGGCGTCGAACTCGTCCTGGCGCTCGTCGCGCAACGCGGTGTCCGCCGTCGTCATCGTCGACTCCTTTTACAGACCGTTCGTTCAGTAAAGTGTAGATCTCGTGGAGGAGCGGCGCAATCGGGTCGGTGACGCTCACTCCTTCGCGACGAGCGTGAGCACGTCGTAGCTCGCGACCACCTCGTCGCGGTCGTTGTGGATGACGGCATCCCATCGCACCTCGCCGTACTCATCGGTCTCGCGCGGCGTGATCTGCTTCGCCGTGAGGGCGACGCGGATGCGGTCGCCCGGCGACACCGGCGTGACGAACCGCAGGTTCTCGAGGCCGTAGTTGGCGAGCACCGGACCGGGATCGGGATCCACGAACAGCCCCGCGGCGAACGAGACCAGCAGGTATCCGTGCGCGACCCGGCCCGGGAAGAACGGGTTGGCGGCGGCGGCCGTCTCGTCCATGTGGGCGTAGAACGTGTCGCCGGTGAAGCGGGCGAACGTCTCGATGTCGGCGAGGGTGACCTCGCGCTCGGCGGAGTCGATCCGGTCGCCCAGCCGCAGGTCGGCGAGGGTCTTGCGGAAGGGGTGGATGCCGCCCGCCTGCGCCGGTGCACCGGCATGCCAGACCCCGGTCAGCGCGGTGAGCATGCGCGGGGAACCCTGCACGGCCGTGCGCTGCATGTGGTGCAGCACCGCGCGGATGCCGCCGAGCTCCTCGCCGCCGCCGGCCCGGCCGGGGCCGCCGTGGACCAGGTGCGGAACGGGAGCGCCGTGGCCGGTCGAGGTGCGCGCGTCATCGCGGTCGAGGAACAGGATGCGGCCGTTGTACGCCCCGATCCGGTCGAGCAGCCGCGTCGCCACCTCGGGATCGGCCGTCGCGACGCTCGTGACGAGCGACCCGCCGCCGCGCGCGACGAGGTCCGCCGCCTCATCGACCGTGCGGTAGGTGAGCAGGCCCGCGACCGGGCCGAAGGCCTCGACGGTGTGCACGGCGGCATCCTGCCCCGCGTCTTCGGGGCGGAACCGCAACAGCAGCGGCGCCAGGAACGCCCCGTCCGGCGCGGCGCCGGTGCTGCCGTCGGTGCGGCGGACCTCCGGTGCGTCGAGCGAGCCGAGCACGATGCGGCCGCCGCCCTCCTGCAGCCGCGCGACCTGTCGGCGCACCTCGTCGCGCTGCATCAGCGAGACCAGCGGGCCCATCGTGACCCCCTCGGCGCGCGGGTCGCCCAGCACGGTGCGCGCCGCGATCATCGCGCGCAGCGCGTCGACGACGGCGTCGGCGGCGCCCTCCGGGACGATCGCCCGGCGGATCGCGGTGCACTTCTGGCCGGCCTTGGTCGTCAGCTCGACGAAGAGCTGCCGCACGTACGCGTCGAACTCGGGAGTGCCGGCGACGGCATCCGGGCCCAGCACCGACGCGTTGATCGAGTCGGTCTCGGTCGTGAAGCGCACGCCCGGTCGCGCTCGGGCGCGCAGGCGCGCGGCGGTGTCGGCGCTGCCGGTGAACGCCACGAGATCGCCGAGGCCGAGCAGCTCGAACAGGTCGGGAACCGGACCGCTCACCAGCTGCAGCGTGCCGGCGGGCACGAGGCCGGCGTCGACGAGGATGCGCACCCACGTCGCCGCCAGATACGCCGTGGGGGTGGCCGGCTTCACGATCGTCGGCACGCCGGCGAGGAACGCGGGCGCGAGCTTCTCGAGCGCACCCCACACCGGGAAGTTGAACGCGTTGATCTGCACGGCGACCCCGGGCAGCCGCGTGTACACGTGCCGCCCGAGGAAGGAGCCGTCCTTCGACAGCGGCTCGGCGGGGCCGTCGACGACCACCCGCGCGTTCGGCAGTTCGCGCCGGCCCTTCGAGGCATAGGTGAACAGCACACCGATGCCGCCGTCGACGTCGGTCGCGCAATCGCGCGCCGTCGCGCCGGCGCACGCGGACAGCGCGTAGAGCTCGTCCTTGCGGTCTTGCAGGGCGAGGGCGAACTGCTTGAGCAGCAGGGCGCGCTGGTGAAAGGTGAGCGCGCCGAGGCTCTCCTGCCCGACGGTCCGTGCGTGCGCGACGGCGCCGGCGAGATCGAGCCCCGCGGTGCCGACCCGCCAGATCTCCTCGCCCGTCGCTGCGTCGCGGATCGTGGTGGTCTCGGCATCCGGCGCCGGAGTCCACCACCCCTCGCGCACGAAACTGGCCACCGTGGGGATCTCGGACATCGGCGTCCTCTCCGAGCGCTGCGCGCCCTTGCATTGCAGAACGATCGTTCAGTAATAATGACAGAGGGACGGGATGCCGGCAATGCGCGTCCGGCGCCCGCGCACCGTGATCGCCGTCGGGTCGTCAGGCCGTCGGGTCGTCAGTTCTGGGAAGGTGGAGGCATGGCGACACCCGACCTCGACTCCCCGCCGCCGCGCCGCGGCCGGCCGGGGTACGACCGTGAGCAGGTGGTGCGCATCGCGGTGCAGCTGTTCAACGAGCAGGGCTACGACGCGACCTCGGTCGCCGACCTCGCCGCCCGGCTGGGCCTGACGAAGTCGGCCCTGTACCACCACGTCGCCTCGAAGGAGGCGATTCTGCAGAGCGCCCTCGACGACGCGCTGGGTGCCCTGGAGGGTGCGCTCGCCGAGGCCCTCGCGACGCAGGACGCCGCGATCGACCGGCTGCGCCACGTCGTGCGCGGCGCCGTGCGCGTGCTGACCGAGCGGCTCCCCGAGGTGACGCTGCTGCTGCGAGTGCGGGGCAACAGCGACGCCGAGAGGTCCGCCCTCGAGCGGCGGCGCGCGTTCGATCAGCGGGTGACGGCGATCGTCCGCGACGCGCAGCGCGAGGGCGCGCTCGCCGACGACATCGACGCCGCCGTCGCGACGCGGCTCGTATTCGGCATGGTCAACTCCCTCACCGAGTGGTATCGCCCCGGCGGCGCGGTCGACCCCGACCGCCTCGCCGACGACGTGCTGCGTGTCGCCCTCGACGGACTCGATCGCCCCGCCGCGCCGTAGCGCGCGTTCGGCGCGCGGGGCGCGCGCGGTGCCGGGTGCCGGCTCAGTCGCGCAACGTGACCCGCAGGCGCGCGCCGCCCAGCGGGGAGTCGTCGATCGCGATGCGCCCGCCGTGGATCTGCACGATGCGGCGGCAGGTCGCCAGTCCCAGACCGAGTCCCGGCACGTCGCGCTCGTCGCCGCGCTCCATCGCACCGAACACGCGGTCGCGCTGATCCGCGGGTACCCCGGGACCGTTGTCGTCGACCGTGAGGCTCCAGCCCTGCTCGGTGCGGACGGCGGTGATCTCGACGAGTGGGCGGATGCCGGTGGCGAGCGCGAACTTCACCGCGTTGGCGACCAGGTTCTGCACCAGCAGGCTCAAGAGCATCGGGTCGCCGACGACCGTGTCGGTCTCCTCCGCGATCGTCGCCGTCACCGAGGCCTCGGCGGCGGCGATGGCCGCCGAGAGGTCGTCGAGGGCGGTCGCGACGATCTCTCGCAGGGACGAGCGATCGCGGCGCGGCTGCGCGCCGCCCGCACGGGCGTAGGCGAGCAGGTCGGTGATCATCCCCTCCATCCGCGTGGCGGCGGCTTCGGCCTGGTCGACGGCACGGGCGATGCGCGGCAGCGCGCCGGATGCGGCGGCCTCGGCGGCGAGGTCGAGGTGGCCGACGAGAGCGGTCAGCGGATTGCGCAGATCGTGGCTGACCTGTCCCGCGAAGTGGGCCAGCTCGCCGTTCGAGCGCTCCAGTTCCTGCGTCAGCCGGCGCAATTCCAGCACCTCGACCGCCTGATGCGCGAGCAGATCGAGCGCCGCGCTCTGCTCCGCGGTGAGCGACCCCGTCGCCTCATCGAACACGCACAGGGTGCCGATGGAGATTCCCGCCGGGGTGATCAGAGGGCTCGAGGCGTAGAAGCGGACGCGTCCCAGCTCGCCGGTGACGAAGGGGTTGTCGGTGAAGCGGCGGTCCCGCTGCGCATCGGGAACGAGCACGTGACGGGCATCCTGCAGCACGACGGCGCACATCGAGTCCTCGCGCCCGCACACCCCGGCGTCGAACCCGACGGCCGCGACCTGATGCTGCGCGCGGTCGTCGATGATGTTGACCACCGCGGTGGGCACCTGGCACAGCGTCGCCGCAAGCTGGGCCAGAGACACCAGGCTGGGCTCGACGGGCGCGCCGACGATCCCGTAATCGGCGATGGCCTCGACCCGCGCCCTGTCCTCGACCGTCTGCACGTGTGTCCTCCCCAGGTGGCTGCCGCAACAGGATATCGGGGCGGGCACGTAGGCTCGAGGGATGGCCGCAGGCGCAGTGATCCACACCTTCGACGTGCAGCTCGCGGACCTCGACCGCGGGGTGTACGAGGATCTGTCACTGCGCATGGCCCGGCATCCGTCCGAGACCGACGCCTTCATGGTGACGCGCCTGCTCGCCTACTGCCTCGAGCACGCCGAGGGGATCGCGTTCACGGAGGGGATCTCGGCGACCGACGAGCCCGCGGTTCTGGTGCGCGACGCGACCGGGGCGATCACGGCGTGGATCGAGGTGGGCGCGCCGGATGCCGACCGGCTGCACCGCGGCAGCAAGCTCGCGGACCGCACCGTGATCTACAGCCACCGCGACCCCGCGAAGCTCCTGCCGCTGTGGGCGGGCAAGAAGATCCACCGCGCCGACGAGATCGTGCTGCGCACGTTCGACGCCGGATTCGTGGATGCCGCGGCCGCCGCCGTCGCGCGGCGCAACACCCTGACGCTGTCGGTGACCGAGGGTCAGCTGTACCTCGACCTCAACGGCACGAGCCTCAGCTCGGCCGTGCACGACCACCCGCTGGCGTAGCGCCGCGGCGCCCGCGCGTCAGGCCGGCAGGAAGTTCTCGCGCGCCAGCGGCGCGACCTCCAGAGTGTGAGCCTCGGCGCGCGACACCCACCGCAGCTCGGCGATCTCCGCAGCCGCGGCGGGCCGCTGCCCACCGATGTCGACGGCGAAGACGTCGGCGACCACGACGAATCCGGGCTCGTTGGCCGCGGCCGCCTCGAATCGGCCGAGGGGCGCGAGCGCGGCGGCATCCACCACCAGGCCCAGCTCCTCGGCGAGTTCGCGGCTCAGGGTCTCGGCGGGCGTCTCGCCGGCCTCGGGCTTGCCGCCGGGCTGCATGAACGAGGTCGTGCCGGCCTTGCGCACGAGCAGCAGCCGGTCATCCGCATCGACGATGACGGCGGCCGAGACGTGGATGCGGCGGGTGATGGTCACGCTGGCACGGTAGCAGGCGGGGAGTTCCCCAGCCGCGGCGAATAGAATCTCGTGTGCCCGAGACGCCCCCGACCGCCCCCGCGACCCCCGTCGACCCTGCCGGCGACCGCCGTCCGAGCGGCATCGATCCGGCGGAGCTCGAGGTGACGCTGCGTGTGCTCGCACAGTTGGATGCCGTCGACCAGACCCATCCCGACTTCATCGCCGTCCGCCAGGCGACCGCGAAGATGTTCAAGGCCGCGAAGATCGCCCGCCGCAAGCAGCTGCGCGAAGAGGAGGCCGCTGCCGACCGGGCCGTGGTCGCCGCGACGGCCACCGGGGCGCCGGACCGGATCGACGACGAGACCCGCGGCATCCCCATCAGCACGTCCACCACCGCGCCGACGGCGGGGACGCTCCGCAAGGCCCGCGCCTGCTACATCTGCAAGCAGCCGTACACGCTCGTCGACGCGTTCTACCACCAGCTCTGCCCCGCCTGCGCGGCGATGAGTCACGCCAAGCGCGACGCGCGCACCGACCTCACCGGCCGGCGGGCCCTGCTCACCGGCGGACGCGCCAAGATCGGCATGTACATCGCGCTGCGGCTGCTGCGCGACGGCGCGCACACCACCATCACGACGCGGTTCCCGCGCGACGCCGTGCGGCGCTTCTCGAGCCTGCCCGACGCGGCGGACTGGCTGCACCGGCTGAAGGTCGTCGGCATCGATCTGCGCGACCCGGCCCAGGTTCTCGGGCTCGCCGACGACGTCGCCGCGGCCGGGCACCTCGACATCCTCATCAACAACGCGACGCAGACGGTGCGGCGCTCGCCGGGGGCGTACCAGCCGCTGGTGGATGCCGAGTTGGCACCCCTTCCGGACGGTCCGCTGCCCGAGCTCGTGACCTTCGGGCATACCAACGACCAGCATCCGCAGGCCCTCGAGCGCTCGGTCACCGCCCATCCGATCCTCGCGGCGGCCGCCTCGCGCGCCGACGAGCTCACCGAGCAGGCGATGGCCGCCGGATCCAGCTCGCTAGAGCGTCTCGCCGCCGGCACCGCGATCGACGCGGGCGGGCTCATCCCCGACCTGCACCACACCAACTCGTGGGTGCAGTCGGTCGACGAGGTCGACCCGCTGGAGATGCTCGAGGTGCAGCTGGCGAACACGACGGCACCGTTCCTGCTGATCTCCAAGCTGCGCGCGTCGCTCGCGGCAAGCCCCGCCCGCCGCACCTACATCGTCAACGTCAGCGCGATGGAGGGCGTGTTCAACCGCGGGTACAAGGGACCGGGGCATCCGCACACCAACATGGCCAAGGCGGCCGTCAACATGCTGACCCGCACGAGCGCGCGGGAGATGTTCGAGTCCGACAGCATCCTCATGACCAGCGTCGACACCGGCTGGATCACCGACGAGCGCCCGCATCCCACGAAGGTCCGGCTCGCGGAGGAGGGCTTCCACGCGCCGCTCGACCTCGTCGACGGTGCCGCGCGCGTCTACGACCCGATCGTTCGCGGCGAAGCGGGCGAAGACCTGTTCGGTGTGTTCCTGAAGGACTACAGACCCGGCGCGTGGTGACCCGCGGGCGCTAGTCGGCGGGATCTAGTCCTCGCCCCGCGGGCGGGCTCGGGGGGTCGACGGGGGGCTGGGGTCGGCGGGCGGGGCGGGGCGGGGCGGGGCGATGCGAGGATGGGTGCCATGACGACGCACGTGATCACCGGCGCCGGCTCGGGTATCGGGCGGATCGTCGCCGAGCGGCTGCACGCCCGCGGCGACCAGCTCGTCGTCGTGGCCCGCGACGCCGCGCGCGCCACGGAGCTGACCGAAGTGTTCCCCGGCAGCATCCCCGTCGTCGCGGACCTCGCCCGTCCGGAGACGATCGCCGAGGCAGTTCAGGATGCCGGGGTCCCGGCATCCGTCGACGCGCTCATCCACGCGGCGGGCATCGTGGAGCTCGGCGCCGTCGCCGACCTGCCGGTCACGGCCTGGACGAGCCAGCTCGCTGTCAACCTCGTCGCCCCCGCCGAGCTCACCCGCGTGCTGCTGCCGCGCGTGCGCGCCGCGCGCGGCCAGGTGCTGTTCGTCAACTCCGGCGCGGGGCTCACCGCCCACCCCGACTGGGCGGCGTACGCCGCGTCGAAGCACGGCCTGAAAGCGCTCGCCGACGCCCTGCGCGGCGAGGAGGCGCGCCACGGCGTGCGCGTGACGACCGTCTACCCCGGCCGCACCGCGACGCCCATGCAGGAGAAGGTCCACGCCCAGGAGGGCGCGGACTACGACGCCGACCGGTGGATCGACCCGGCATCCGTCGCCACGGCCATCATCACGGCACTGGATCTGCCGCGCGACGCCGTCATCAGCGACCTCTCGGTTCGCCCCGGGCCGCGCGCGTGAGGCGGGCGCTCGCGCGCGCCGCCCGACGACGAGAGCGCGACGCTATCGTGTGAGCCGTGGAGCATCTGGACACCGCGATCGTGCTGATCCCGCTGCTCGCGGTGATCGCGCCGCTCGCCGCCCGGGCGATCGGGCCGCGGCTGCGGGTGCCGGTGGTCGTGTTCGAGCTCGCTCTCGGGTTTCTCGTGCCACTGTTCTTCATCTACACCGGCGTGACCTTCGACCTCGCGTCGCTGCTCGACGACCCGGGAATGCTCTCCGTGCTGCTGTTCCCCCTCATCGGCATGGCTCTGCGCGGCGACCGGGTGTCGTCGACGACTGTCCGCGTCGACGACGAGGTGTGAGGCGCGGATGGATGCGGAGACCGACGTGAAGGCGCTGTTCGATGACGCACGGCGCCGCCTGGCCGGGTCGCCGCGCGAGCGACTGGGCGACTGGGCGCACGCACGCCGGCTGCTCGGGTTCGGCCGGGCGCCGCGCATCGTTCCGGTCGGCGAGGCGTGGCACGTCGGAGTGCTCCTGATCGCGGATGCCGCGGTCTACGCCACCGGCGAGATCCTCCGCGCCCGGACCGAGGCGCCGCGCGGCTACACGGCGCAGGCGCAGCGCGAGCGGTCTGAGCGCGCCGCGGCCGCCGCGCGCGGCGGCTTCGCCGACGGCGAGACGCTGCACCTGGGAGCCGTGGAGATCGACGTGGACGCGGTGTCCCGGGGCGGCGCCTCCGGCCCGCTCGCGATTGTCGGCGGCATCCCGTCGGTGGTGTGGAACGCCGCCGGCGCGAGGCGTCCGCTGGCCGAGTACCTCGACGAGCAGCTGTCGCTGCGCTGACCCGCGGTGCGTCGCCCTGCGCCGCGTCCGGCGTCGAGCCGCGAACCCGGGGTGCCTCGCGGCGAGACGCGGTCCCTGCACCGAGACACCGCCCCTGCACCCGTGTCTCGGTGCAGGAACGGTGTCTCGCCGCCGTCGAGGGGATGCTGGGGGGCTTGGCCGCGGGCCTCGACGCCATCCGCGCGCTCGGGGTGCCGATCGAGCGGGCGCATCCCACCCCCTCACCCCACCTCACGACGCCGAGTGCGCCTCTTCTCGCCGAGAGGGCCCGCTGTGTACCGCTGCGAACAGGCGCGGTCGGCGAGAACAGGCCCGCTCGGCGAAACGGCGCGTCGGCGCGGCGACGGATGCCGCATAGCAAGTGCGCGGGCGCGCGTCCAGGCCCCCGCGACGACATCCCCGCGTAACCTCCGGGGTTCTAGGCTGAGGGTACTGAACAGGGGAGAGCACATGCAGGTGTGGCCGGGTTCCGCGTATCCGCTGGGGGCGACCTTCGATGGCAACGGCACGAACTTCGCGCTGTTCAGCGAAGGGGCCGAGAAGGTGGAGCTGTGCCTGTTCGACGATCGGGGCAAGGAGAGCCGCGTCGAACTCGTCGACGTCGACGCCCACGTGTGGCACGCGTACCTGCCGACGGTCCAGCCGGGGCAGCGCTACGGCTACCGCGTGTACGGGCCCAACGATCCCGAGAACGGGCAGCGGTTCAACGCGAACAAGTTGCTGCTCGACCCCTACGCGAAGGCCGTCGATGGCCAGGTCGAGTGGGGCCAGTCGGTGTTCGGCTACAACTTCGGCGATCCCGACTCGCGCAACGACGACGACTCCGCACAGGCGATGATGAAGGGCGTCGTGATCAACCCGTTCTTCGACTGGGCGGGCGACCGGCAGCCGAAGACGCCCTACGCCGAGAGCGTCATCTACGAGGCGCACGTGAAGGGGCTCACCGAGCGGCACCCGGACATTCCGGAGGAGATCCGCGGGACGTACAGCGCGATCGCGCATCCGGTCATCATCGAGCACCTCAAGCGCATCGGCGTGACGGCGATCGAACTCATGCCCGTGCACCAGTTCGTCAACGACTCGACGCTCCAGGAGAAGGGGCTGTCGAACTACTGGGGCTATAACACGATCGCCTTCCTCGCACCGCAGAACACATACTCCTCGGCCGGCCAGCGCGGCCAGCAGGTGCAGGAGTTCAAGGGGATGGTGCGGGCCCTGCACGCGGCAGGCATCGAGGTCATCCTCGACGTCGTGTACAACCACACCGCCGAAGGCAACCACCTGGGGCCGACCCTGTCGATGCGCGGCATCGACAACGAGGCCTACTACCGCCTCGAACAGACCGACAAGCGCTACTACACCGACTACACCGGCACGGGCAACAGCCTGAACGTCGGCAACCCGCACACGCTGCAGCTCATCATGGACTCGCTGCGGTACTGGGTGCTGGAGATGCACGTCGACGGCTTCCGGTTCGACCTGGCGGCGACCCTCGCGCGCGAGTTCTACGAGGTCGACCGCCTCGCGGCGTTCTTCGAGATCGTGCAGCAGGATCCGGTGGTCAGTCAGGTCAAGCTCATCGCCGAGCCGTGGGACCTCGGCCCCGGCGGCTACCAGGTCGGCAACTTCCCGCCGCAGTGGACGGAGTGGAACGGCAAGTACCGCGACACCGTGCGCGACTTCTGGCGCGGCGAGCCTTCGACGCTCGGCGAGTTCGCGTCGCGACTGACGGGATCGGCCGATCTCTACGAGCACGACGGCCGCAGCCCCGTGGCATCCATCAACTTCGTCACGGCGCACGACGGCTTCACGCTGCGCGATCTCGTGTCGTACAACGAGAAGCACAACGAAGCCAACGGCGAGCAGAACAACGACGGCGAATCGCACAACCGCTCGTGGAACTGCGGCGTCGAAGGCCCGACCGACGACCCCGCCGTGTTGACGCTGCGCGCGCGGCAGCAACGCAACTTCCTCGCGACGCTGCTGATCAGCCAGGGCGTCCCGATGATCAGCCACGGCGACGAGCTCGGCCGCACGCAGGGCGGCAACAACAACGGCTACGCGCAGGACAACGAGATCACATGGGTCGACTGGGAGCACATCGACCAGCCGCTCATCGAGTTCACCGCCGCCCTCACCCGCCTGCGCCGCGAGCACCCGACGTTCCGGCGCAGCCGGTTCTTCAACGGCCGCCCGATCCGCCGGGAGGAGGGCGCGCCGGTGCCCGACATCGCGTGGCTGCGGCCCGACGGCACCGAGATGCAGCCCGAGGACTGGGATTCCGGGTTCGGCCGCGCGATCGGGGTGTTCCTCAACGGCAACGGCATCCGCGAGCGCGATCGCCGCGGCGAGCCCATCACCGACCGGCACTTCTTCGTGCTGTTCAACGGGGGCGACGAGCCGATCGACTTCACGATCCCGACGGCGCAGTACAGCCCGCGGTGGGACGTCGTGGTGGACACCGCCGGGCATCTCGCCGACTCCGGGCCGCGCTCGGGGGGCGATGTCATCGCGCTGGACGCGCGTTCGCTCGTCGTGCTCCGCGACCACGAGGACGACACGCCCGAGACCGATCACTCGGTCGCCGCGTCGCTGGCGGCGCTGACGACGCCGATCGATCTCGTGCCGGCCCAGGCGCCGACCATCGAGCTGCCCCACTGAGGCCCTCGTGACCTCGACGCCCCGACCCCGCTCGACGTATCGCCTGCAGGTGCGGGCGGAGTTCGATCTGGATGCCGCGGCATCCGTCACCGACTACCTCGCCGCGCTCGGGGTCGACTGGGCGTACCTGTCGCCGATCCTGCAGTCGGCCACGGGCTCCGCGCACGGGTACGACGTCGTCGACCCGACGCGCGTCGACGAGGCGCGCGGGGGAGCGGCGGCGCTGACCCGGTTCGTCGACGCGGCCCGGGCGGCGGGTCTCGGCATCCTCGTCGACATCGTGCCGAACCATCAGGGCGTGGCCGATCCGGGGGAGAACCCGTGGTGGTGGGACGTGCTGCTGCGCGGAGAGGCGTCGCCACACGCCGCCGCGTTCGACATCGACTGGGAGTTCGGCGACGGGCGGGTCGTGCTGCCCGTCCTGGGCGGCGACCTGGACGAGGTGCTCGCGGCCGGTGAGATCACGGTGGCGCCGGCGGATGCCGGGGCATCGGATGCCGGGGCGCGCGCGCCCTTCGGGACGGCGCGGTACTACGACCTCGTGCTGCCGTTGGCCGAGGGGACGGCGCCGCAGCAGGAGACGACGGATGCCGCGGTCGTGCGCGACGTGCTCGCCCGCCAGCACTGGCGGTGGGAGAACTGGCGACGGGATGCGCAGGCTCTGAACTACCGGCGATTCTTCACGGTGACCTCGCTCGCGGGGGTGCGCGTGGAGCTGCCTGAAGTGTTCGACGCGTCGCACGTCGAGATCCTGCGGTGGCTGCGCGAGGGGCTCGTGGACGGTCTGCGCATCGACCACCCCGACGGTCTCGCTGACCCCGGCGGCTACCTCGACCGCCTCGCCGCCGCGGCGGCCACCGCCCGGTCGTCGAGCGAGCGAGGAACCCCCCGGTCGTTGAGCGAGCGAGGAACGAGCGAGACGAAACGCCCCGACCCCTCCGCCGATCATCGCCCCGAGTCCCCCCTGTCCCACCCGATCCCCGTCTACGTCGAGAAGATCCTCGAGCCCGGCGAGCAGCTGCCCGGCTGGTGGGAGACCGAGGGCACGACCGGGTACGACGCGCTCGGGGAGATCGATCGGGTGCTCACCGACCCCGGCGGCGCGCTGGTGCTCGCCCAGCCGCCGCAGCCGCACGAATCCACGCCGCACGACCTCCCGCGCGTCGGTCCACTGACCCATGCACCCGACTGGCACGAGCTGATCGCCCGGACCAAGCGCGAGGTCGCCGACACGTCACAGGCCGCGGAGGTGGGCCGGATCATTCGGGCGATCCCCGACGGTCAGGGCAGCGCGTTCGAGGACGACGACGAGGCGCGCGACGCGATTGCCGAGCTCCTCGCCGCGTTCGGGGTCTACCGCGCGTATCTGCCCGCGGGGGCGGAGTACCTCGCGGAGGCGGTGGCCGCGGCATCCGCCCGCCGGCCCGACCTCGCGGTGCCGATCCGCACCGTGGCGCGCCTCATCCGCCGCGATCCGCGCGGCGAGTTCGCGACGCGGTTCATGCAGACGACCGGGCCGGTGATGGCCAAGGGCGTCGAGGACCGGGCGTTCTACCGCTACAGCCGGCTGACGTCGCTGAACGAGGTCGGCGGCGACCCGTCGCAGTTCTCGCTTGCGCCGCAGGCGTTCCACGACGCGTTCGCGCGGCGGCAGGCGTCGTGGCCGCACGCGCTGACGACGCTGACCACCCACGACACGAAGCGGTCGGAGGACACCCGCGCCCGCATCACCGTCATTGCCGAGGTGGCGGAGCGGTGGGTGGCGACCCTCAACGACCTGCGGGCGATCGCGTCGACCGGCGACAGGTCCCTCGACGACCTGCTGTGGCAGGCGGTCGTGGGGGCGTGGTCCGAGGACCCCGCCCTGCCGGAGCGGCTGCACGCCTACGCCGAGAAGGCGGCGCGCGAGGGCGGCGTCGGCACGAGCTGGGAAGACCCGGATGCCGACTTCGAGACGCGCGTCCACGCGTTGATCGACGCCGCGTTCGGCGCGGCGCGGCCGACGATCGAGACGATCGTCGCAGCGGTGGCCGGCCCCGGGCGCTCGAACGCGCTGTCGGCAAAGCTGCTCCAGGTGGCCGGTCCCGGCGTGCCGGATGTGTATCAGGGCACCGAGCTGTGGGACCACTCCCTCGTCGACCCCGACAACCGCCGCCCGGTCGATTTCGCGGCTCGCCGCGCGCTCCTAGCGCGCCTCGACGAGGGGTGGCTGCCGGGGGTCGACGACGAGGGGGCGGATGCCGGTGCCGCGAAGCTTCTCGTCACCTCGCGCACGCTGCGGCTGCGCCGCGACCGCCCGGACCTCTTCACGCGGTACACGCCGCTCGAGGCGGTGGGCGCGGCATCCGCTCACGCGATCGGCTTCGACCGCGGCGGGGCGATCGCCGTCGCGACGCGCCTGCCGGTCGGGCTCGCCGCCGCCGGCGGCTGGCGCGATACGGCCATGCTCGTGCCCTCAGGACGCTGGCGCGACGCATTCACCGGCGCCGAGTTCGACGGCGGTGGAGTGCCGTTGGCCGCGCTGCTGGCGCGGTACCCCGTCGCGCTGCTCACCGCCGCCGACTGAGCCGACGGCGCGCCGCGCGACCCGACATCGTTACGGCGCATGACCCCTCGTTACGGCGTGTGACGGACGCTTACGCCGCGTGACCGGCGGTTGGCGGCACCGCCGCCGCCAGTGGTGGGCTGGACTCTCCCGACCACAGCACCCGCCTCACTTGGAGTCCCCATGTCCCGTACCACTCGCGCGGTCCTCGCGGCGGCATCCGCTGTCGCCGTCGCCGCCCTCGTCGTCGGATGCTCGTCCGGCGGCGGCACCCCGGCATCCACCGCCGCCGGCGAACCGACCACCGGCGGCACCCTCACCTACCTCGAGCCGCAGGCGTGGGGCACGCTCTACCCGCCGTCCGCGGGCTTCTACCCCAACGGCGGCCTCGTCAACAACATCACCGACCGGCTGCTGTACCAGAACCCCGAGACGCTCGAGCTCGAGCCGTGGATCGCGACCGACTACACGGTCAACGACGACGCCACCGAGTACACGTTCGACCTGCGGACCGACGTCACCTACTCCGACGGCACGCCGCTGACGGCCGAGAACGTCGTCAAGAACATCGACCTCTACGGCAAGGGCGACACCGACCGCGCCCTCCCCGTCTCCGAAGCGATCAACAACTACGACCACGGTGAGGTGGTGGATGCCGACACCGTCGTGTTCCGCTTCACCGCACCCTCCCCGGGGTTCGCACAGGCCGTGTCGACCATCAACTCCGGTCTGCTCTCCGACGCGACCCTCGACCGCACCAGCGAGCAGTTCGGCCCGGGCAACGCGACCGAGATCATCGGCAGCGGCCCGTTCGTCGTCTCCGCCGAGGAGATCGGCACCAAGACGAGCGTGAAGGCCCGCGAGGACTACGACTGGGCCCCCGCCTCGCTCGAGCACCAGGGCCGCGCCTACCTCGACGGCATCGACTACGTCGTCGCCGCCGAGGACAGCGTCCGCGTCGGCACCGTCGTCGCCGGCCAGGCCGACATCGCCCGCCAGATCGAGGCGCCCGACGAGGCGCAATTCACCGCCTCCGGCCTCTCGCTCGTCGCCGCATCGACCAACGGCGTCAACAACGGCCTCAGCTTCCGCTTCCGCGAGCCGCGCCTGAGCGACATCCGCGTGCGTCAGGCGATCATCGCGGGCATCGACCGGCAGCAGATCGTCGACACCCTCTTCACCGAGAACTACCCGCTCGCGACCGGTGCGCTCGCCAAGACCGCGCTCGGCTACGTCGACACGTCCTCGTACTACGCGTACGACCCCGACAAGGCGTCCGAGCTCCTCGACGAGGCCGGCTGGACCCTCGGATCCGACGGCGTTCGTGAGAAGGACGGCCAGAAGCTGGCGCTCACCTTCAACGAGGCGCTGCCGCAGCCGCGCTCCAAGGAGGTCGTCACCCTCATCCAGGAGCAGCTGGGCAAGATCGGCATCGACGTCGAGCTGTACGCCGGCGACCAGGCGGCGCAGACCGCGGCATCCGCCGACCAGAGCGTCGTGCAGGTCTACCACTCCATGGTCGGCCGCGCTGACTTCGACGTGCTGAAGTCGCAGTACTTCTCGAAGAACCGCAACACGCTGCTGAACTTCAGCAAGGCCGACGGCTCGGTCGGCGACCAGGAGCTCGACACGCTGCTGCAGGCGATCGCCTCCGAGCCCACCACCGACGAGCGCACGGCGGCCTCCGCCGCGGCGCAGCAGTACCTCGCCGAGAACGCCTACATCCTGCCGATCTTCGAGGAGCCGCAGGTGTTCGGTCTCACCGCGAAGGTGCAGGGCTTCGCCACCGAGTCGGTCGGCCGCCCGTCGTTCTACTCCGCCTGGCTCGCGAACTGAGCCGCCGTCGCCCGGCGGGCGGGGCACGACGCCCCGCCCGCCGGGCGACCGAGAGGATCCCCATGTCGTACGTTCTGCACCGCGCCGGGCAGGCGCTGCTCGTGCTGGCGCTGGCCTACACCGGCGCCTACCTGCTGTTGGCCGCCCTCCCCGGCGACGCCATCATCGCGCGGTACGCCAACCCCGACCTCGGCCTCACCGACGCGCAGATCCAGGCGATCCGCGAGGCCCTCGGCGCCGACCAGCCGCTGATCGTCCAGTACGTGAAATCTATCGCCGGGTTCCTCACCGGCGACTTCGGCTACTCGGTCGCCAGCGGCGCCGCCGTCTCCGACCTCATCGCGACGGCGCTTCCGGCGACCCTCACCCTCGCCGTGCTGGGACTGGGGCTCGCGATCTTCCTCGGCGTCGTCATCGCCTTCACCGCGACCTACGGGCGCGGCACGTGGCTGCGGCGCTTCTTCCGCGGGCTGCCGCCGTTCTTCGTGTCGCTGCCGGTGTTCTGGATCGGCATCATCCTCATCCAGATCTTCTCGTTCCGCCTCGGCCTCGTGCCGGTCATCGGCGCCAACCCGGTGCAGGCGCTCATCCTGCCGGTGATCACCCTGTCGATCCCGATCGCCGCGCCTCTCGCGCAGGTGCTCATGCGCTCGATCGACGAGGTGCGCGAGCAGCCGTTCGTGACGGTCGTGCGCGCCCGCGGCGCCAGCACGTCGTGGCTGCTGTGGCGCAACGTCGCGCGCAACGCGCTCCTGCCGACCCTCACGATGGCGGGGCTCCTCTTCGGCGAGCTCGTCGGCGGCGCCGTCGTCACCGAGACGGTGTTCGCACGCCCGGGCATCGGGCAGCTGACGGCGCAGGCCGTCGCGAACCGCGACACCCCCGTGCTGCTTGCGGTCGTGGTCATCTCGACCGTCGCCTTCGTCGCGATCAACCTCATCGTCGACCTGCTCTACCCCGTGCTCGATGCCCGCCTGCGCACGCCCCGCGCCGCGAAAGCCGTGCGCGCCGACCCGATCGGAGTCCCGGCATGACCGCCCTCGCCTCGCTCCGGCTCCCCACGCGGGCCCCCGGCGGCGCCCGCGCCGACGGCCGGCGCGCCCTGCTGCAGCCGGGTGTGCTCATCCCGCTCGTCGTGCTCGCCCTCGCGGTGCTCTGGGCGGTGGCGCCGGGTCTGTTCACGTCGCAGAGCCCCACCGAGACCGTCGCGCCGTCCCTCCTCGCCCCGAGCGCCGAGCACTGGTTCGGCACCGACGCCACGGGGCGCGACCTCTATGCCCGCGTCGTCTACGGCGCCTCGCAGTCGATCATCGGCGCAATCGTCGCCGTCGCCGTCGGCCTCGTCGTCGGCACCGCGCTGGGCGTGACGGCGGGCGCCGTCGGCGGCGCGCTCGACGAGGTGCTCATGCGCCTCGTCGACGTGCTGCTGGCGATTCCCGGGCTGCTGCTGTCGCTCAGCGTCGTCATCCTGCTCGGGTTCGGCACCACCAACGCCGCGATCGCCGTCGGCGTGACCTCGATCGCCGTCTTCGCGCGCCTCGCACGCTCCCGCGTCGTGAGCGTGCGCGTCAGCGATTTCGTCGAGGCCGCGTACGGCTCGGGTGGCACGTTCTTCGGCGTGCTGTGGCGCCACGTGCTCCCCAACTCGCTCACTCCCGTCATCGCGCTCGCCGCCCTGCAGCTGGGGTCGGCGATCCTGCAGATCTCGACCCTCGGCTTCCTCGGGTACGGTGCGCCGCCGCCCACCCCGGAGTGGGGACTGCTCATCGCCGAGGGCCGCAACTACGTCGCGACGGCGTGGTGGCTGACGGTGCTCCCGGGCGCCGTCGTGGTGCTCGTCGTCCTCGCCACGAACCGCCTCAGCCAGGCGATCGGCCGAAAGGATGCCGCATGACCGCGCCCCTGCTGTCGATCCGCGACCTCGCCGTGCAGTACCGTACCCGTCGCGGCCCGGTCGACGCCGTCCGCGGCGTCTCGTTCGACGTCGAGGCCGGCAAGGTCACCGCCCTCGTCGGCGAGTCCGGCTCCGGCAAGTCCACCGTCGCGCAGTCGGTCATCGGCCTGCTCGCCGCCAACGGCCACGTCGCCGCCGGCAGCATCGAGCTGAACGAGCGGACCGATGGGCTCACCCCGCTCGTCGGCCTGTCCGAGAAGCGCTGGCGCCACCTGCGCGGACGCTGCATCGCCCTCATCCCGCAGGATCCCGGCAACTCGCTGAACCCCGTCACCACGATCGGCTCGAGCGTCTCCGAGGCCCTCCGCATCCACGGCTGGCACGATGCCCGCAAGATCCAGGCGCGCGTGATCGACCTGCTCGACCGCGTGGGCATCGACGATCCCGAGCTGCGCGCCCGGCAGCATCCGCACGAGCTCTCCGGAGGCATGCGCCAGCGGGTGCTCATCGCCGCGGCGCTCGCCCTCGAGCCCGAGCTCATCATCGCCGACGAGCCCACCAGCGCGCTCGACGTCACGGTGCAGCGCACGGTCCTCGACCTGCTGGACACGCTGCGAGAGGAGAGCGGCACCGGCATCCTGTTCATCACGCACGACCTCGCCGTCGCCGCCGACCGCTCCCACGAGATCGTCGTCATGCGCGGCGGCCAGGTGCAGGAGAAGGGCGCCACGGCCGACGTGCTCGCCGCGCCCGCCGCCGACTACACGCGCACCCTCCTCGCCGACGCCCCGTCGCTCGCGAGCGTCGTGGAGCGCACCCCTCCCGTCGTGGATGCCGCCGCCCGCCCCCTCGTCGAGGTCACGGGGCTCCGGCAGGAGTTCCGTCGCGCCGGGCGCGACCCGCTCGTCGCCGTCGACGACGTCTCGTTCACGATCGCCCGCGGCACCACCCACGCCCTCGTCGGCGAGTCCGGCTCGGGCAAGACGACGACCGGGCGCAGCATCGCCGGGTTCAACCGACCCACCGCCGGATCGATCCGGGTGGAGGATGCCGAGGTCACCGCGCTCCGCGGCAGCCGAGCGCGCCGCGCGTTCCACCGCAGCACCCAGCTCGTCTACCAGAACCCGTACGCGTCGCTCGACCCCCGGCAGAGCATCGCCGCGATCCTCGCGGAGCCGCTGCGCAACTACGGGCTGGGCACGCGCGCCGAGAGGGCGGAGCGTGTGGCGCACCACCTCGAGCTCGTCTCGCTCGCCCCGGAGATCGGGGCACGGCATCCGCGGGAGCTCTCCGGCGGTCAGCGCCAGCGCGTCGCGATCGCCCGCGCCCTCATCGTCGAACCTGAGCTCGTCGTGCTCGACGAGGCCGTGTCGGCCCTCGACGTCACGGTGCAGGCGCAGATTCTGCGGCTGCTCGCGCGCCTGCAGTCAGAGCTCGGCCTCACGTACGTGTTCATCTCCCACGACCTCGCCGTCGTGCGGCAGATCGCCGACACCGTCTCGGTGCTCCAGCGCGGTCGCCAGGTCGAGCACGGCACCGCGCGCGCGGTGTTCGACGCGCCGCAGCACCCGTACACGCAGCAACTGCTGGCCGCGATCCCCGGCGCCTCGCTGCGCGGTGGCGGGCCCGCCACCGGCACCGGCGCCACCGACCACACCGGGCAGAGCCCGGCTCAGAAGGAAGAGGTACCCGCATGAGTGGACCCAGGCTCGGGTTCTTCACCCGGCTGCTCGAGGACGCGTCCGCCGCCGACCGCTACCGCTTCGCGCTGGAGCAGATCGATCAGGCCGAGCGCAGCGGGTTCGCGTCGGCGTGGATCGCGCAGCACCACTTCGGCGAAGACGAGGGCGGCCTGCCGTCGCCGTTCGTGCTGCTGGCCGCCGCCGCCGAGCGCACGAGCCGCATCGCGCTGGCGACCGGCGTCGTCACCCTCCCGATCGACGATCCGCTGCGCGTCGCCGAAGACGCCGCCGTCCTCGACCAGCTGAGCGGCGGGCGGGTGCAGCTGGGGCTGGCGACGGGGGGCACTCCGTCGTCGTTCGCGGCGTTCGGGCGCGAGTCCGACCGCCGTCGCGAGATCTTCGCCGAACATCTCGAGGTGCTGCTCGACGCGCTGGGGGGTCGCGGCATCCGCGGCACCGACTCGCGCATCTATCCCGCCGCCGGCGACCTCGACCAGCGCATCTGGCAGGCGACGTTCTCGGCCGACGGCGGCCGGCGCGCCGGCGAACGCGGCGACGGCCTGCTGCTCTCGCGCACGCAGCCCCGCCCCGCGGACGCGCCCGACGCGCCGCTGCACGACCTGCAGCTGCCCATCATCGAGGCCTACCGCGAAGCGCTGCCCGACGGGGCGCCGGTGCGCGTGCTCGCCTCGCGCACCGCGCTGGTCGTCGACCCCGAGAACCGCACCCGCGCCCTCGAGCTCGCCGACGCGGGCCTGCGGCGCCTCGCCGAGACGATGTTCGGGCTCGACACCACCGGCCTCGGCATCGACGAGCTCGCCCGCGTCACCGACACCCACGTCGGCACCGTCGAGGAGGTGGTCGCCTCGCTCGCTCGCGACGAGACCCTCGCCGCCGTCAGCGACGTGTCGTTCCAGGTGCACTCCATCGCCGCGACCCACGAGCTGACGCTGCGCTCGCTGCAGCTGCTCGCCGACGAGGTCGCCCCGCGGCTCGGGTTCGCGACAGGACCGCAGGCCGCCGCCGACCTCCACCACGCGCACCGCACCCTCGTCACCGCCTCATCGGAAGGACTGTCATGACCACCGACATCATCGATCTGCTCGCCGGGATCTCGCCCGGCGACGCCCTCGACGCGGTGCGCGACCAGCGCCCGCAGGCCCGCGAGAACGCCCAGCGCAGCTTCGAGGCCCTGCTCGAACCGGCCGACCCCGGCACCTTCCCGCTCGCCGAGCGGTACGCGGTCGCCGCGTTCACGGCCCGCCTGCACGCGTTCGCCGAGGCGACCGCGTTCTACGACGACCTGCTCGCCGACGAGGCGCCGGAGCTCGCCGCCGCGGTCGTGACCGCGGCATCCGCCGCCGCGACGAGCGGCCCCTACGGCGACTACCGCGAGCCGGGGCTCGCCGCGGAGTCCCGTGCGGGGCTGCGCTGGGCGCCGGATGCCGAGACCATCGCCGCCGCAGGTCCCCGGCTGGCCGCGGCGCTCGCCCACACCCACCTGCTCGTCTTCCGTCCGCGCGAGGCGCGCCCCGATGCCCTGCAAGAGCTGACGGACGCCGGGTGGAGCCCCGACGACATCGTCTCGCTGTCGCAGCTCGTCGCGTTCCTGAGCTTCCAGCTGCGGCTCGCGTGGGGCCTGCGCGCGCTCGCCGCGGCATCCGTCCCCGCGCTCGCCACCTCGGCCACCGCGGCCACCGAAGGAGCCTGACATGACCGTCGTCACCGACTACCCCGACCTCGCCCGTCCCGACGCGTTCACGCAGCAGGGCCTCGGCTGGGTGCCGTGGCTGGCCCCCGTTGCAGAGGAGGAGCTCACCGACCTCCAGCGCGATGCCCTCATCGAGCCGGCGCGCGCCAAGATGCCCTACTTCCGGCTGCTCGCGCGCGACCCCGAGGCGCTGCGTGCGCGCACCCTCACCGACCTCGACATCTTCTTCAACGTCGACGGCGGCATCGGCCGCGCCGAGCGCGAACTGGCCGCGGCGGCCACCTCGCGCCGCAACGGCTGCGTCTTCTGCGCGTCGGTGCACGCCGCCGCCGCGACCCGCGAGTCGGGGCGCCGCGACGACGTGCAGCGGCTGCTCGACGAGGGCGTCGACGCCGATCTGGGCGACGAGACGTGGAACGCGGTGGTCGCGGCATCCGTCGCCCTCGCGGACACCCCGCTGGACTTCGGGGCCGACGACATCGCGCGGCTGCGCGGCGTGGGCCTCGGCGACGCGGAGATCGTCGACGTCATCGGCGGTGCGGCGTTCTTCAACTGGGCGAATCGCCTCATGCTCTCCCTCGGCGAGCCCGAGGTGCCGGCGCGCCGCGCCGGCGAGGGGGTGGCCGCATGAGCATCCCCACGCTTCTCGACCACATCGTCATCGCCGGGCCCGACCTGCAAGACCTCGTGGACTGGTTCGCCGAGCGCACCGGTGTCGTCGCCGCGCCCGGCGGGGCGCATCCGACCGGAACGGCGAACGCGCTCGTCGCGCTGACGATCGACGGCGCCCGCGGTCCGCAGTACATCGAGCTCATCGGGCCGAACCCGCGCCGGTCCGAGCCCGAGCTGCCCGCGACGTTCGGGATCAGCGGGTTGCGGGAGCCGCGCGTGCAGGCCTACGCCGTCCATCCCGACGACATCGAGGCGACCGTCGCGGCCGCCCGCGCGCGCGGCTACGATCCGGGTGACGTCAGCGACCTGTCGCGGCGCACCCCCGACGGCACGCTGCTGCAGTGGCGGCTCACGCGCGGGGAGGACCGGCGCCTGGACGTCCCCTTCCTCATCGACTGGGGCGCGACGGCGCAGCCCGGACTCGGCGACATCCCCACGATCGAGCTCGTCTCGTTCGTGCGGGTCGAGCCCGACCCGGAGCCGCTGCAGCGGGTGCTGGACGCGTATGGTCTGGGCGACGGCGCGGCCGAGGTCGTCGCCGCAGCCCCTGGGGAGGCCGCGGGCTTCCGCCTGACCCTCCGCACCGCCGACGGGGCGGTCGTCGAGCTGTGACAGCCGCGGGCGGTGCGGTGTCGCGGGCGGACGCCCGTCGGTCGCGGGCTGATGCCCGTGGGTCGCGGGCGGACGCCCGTTGGCTGGGCAGTAGTGGCGGCTTCGCGGGGGAGGATGCCGCCACAACCGCCCACGGAAGGGGTCACCGTGGCTGAGGACATCGAGCTGGCTCAGCGCGTCGACGCCCTCCGGCCCGACCTCACGGCGCTGGTGCGCGATCTCTACGCCCACCGGGAGATCGGGTTCGAGGAGCACGCCACCGTCGCCCGCATCGCGGCGCTGCTCGCGGCGCACGGGGTCCCCGCCGAGGTGGGAGCATACGGGCTGCCGACGGCGTTGCGCGCGACCGTTGGGCCGGACGGCGCGACCGTTGGGCCGGACGGCGCGAGTGACCCCGGCGCGGCTGAGGGGGCGGGGGAGGATGCCGCGGCATCCGCCCCGCACTTCGCGATCATCGCGGAGTACGACGCGCTGCCGGGCGTCGGGCACGCGTGCGGCCACAACATCATCGCCGGGATCGCAGTCGGGGCCTTTCTCGCGGCGGCGCCCGTGGTCGCGCGCCTTAGTGGCCGACTGTCGCTGATCGGAACCCCGGCCGAGGAGAACGGCGGCGGCAAGGAGCTGATCATCCGCGCCGGCGGATTCGACGACGTCGACGCCGCGGGGATCGTGCATCCAGCCAGCGGATCGGGGACGAGTTCGGTGCTCGGCCAGCGCACGACGGGCGTCCGCCGCATCGGGGTGACCTACCACGGGCGTGCCGCGCACGCCGCGGGGGCGCCCTGGCTCGGCCGCAACGCGCTCGACGGCGTCGTGACGGCGTATCCAGCGAAACCCGCGACACCCGCCAGATGTACGTCGGCGTCGCCATCGCCTTCGCCGTCATGGCGATCGGGATGGGAGTGGCGCTGCACAACTGGGCCATCGCCCTCCCGTTCGGAGTGCTCGCCCTCACCTTCTTCGTCATCGATCACCAGAAACGCACGGGCGACGCTCCCGACGCCGACTCGTAGCCGCAACCTCGCTGTTCGCGCCGGGGAGAAGTGGGCGCATGTCGTCGTTTCCGCCCGGGATTACCGCCACCTGCGCCCACTTCTCGGGCGGGCAGGACCCTGCAGCCCCGGGCGCAGGCGGGCAGGATAGGTCCATGACCATCGAGGTGTGGGCGCCGCGCGCGGCGCGGGTGCGGCTACGGCGACCGGGGCGGGACGACGTCGAGCTGACGGCGACGGATGCCGGGTGGTGGCGCGCCGAGGCGACGCTCGCACCCGGTGACGAGTACGGGTTCGTCCTGGGCGGCGCCGACACCGCCCGACCCGACCCGCGGTCGCGGCGCCAGCCGCGCGGGGTGCACGACCTGTCGGCGTGGGACGACCCGGCATCCTTCGCCTGGAGCGACGAGGCGTGGACCGGTCGTCCCCTCGCGGGCGGCCTGATCTACGAGCTGCACATCGGCACGTTCACTCCCGAGGGGACCCTCGACGCGGCGATCGGCAAGCTGCCGCACCTCGTCGAGTTGGGCGTCAGCCACGTCGAGCTGCTGCCGGTCAACGCCTTCAACGGCACCCACAACTGGGGGTACGACGGCGTGCTCTGGTACGCCGTGCAGGAGACCTACGGCGGCCCCGAGGCGTACCGCCGGTTCGTCGACGCCGCGCACGCGGCGGGGCTCGCCGTCATCCAGGACGTCGTCTACAACCACCTCGGCCCGTCCGGAAACTACCTCCCCGAGTACGGCCCCTATCTCCGCGACGGGCAGAGCAACACGTGGGGGGCGAGCGTCAACCTCGACGAGCCCGCCGTGCGCGCGTTCATCGTGGACAACGCCGTCATGTGGCTACGTGACTTCCACGTCGACGGGCTGCGGCTCGACGCCGTGCACGCGCTGCACGAATCGGCATCCCGACCCGTGCACATCCTGCAGGAACTGTCCGAGCGGGTCGATGCGCTCTCGGCGCACCTGGGCCGGCCGCTCACCCTCATCGCGGAGAGCGACCTCAACGACCCCGTCATGATCCTGCCCCGCGAGGCCGGCGGCTACGGGCTCGCGGCGCAGTGGGTCGACGACTGGCACCACGCCGTGCACGTCGCGCTCACCGGCGAGACGGCCGGCTACTACGCCGACTTCGCCGACCCCGGAGCGCTGCCGAAGACCTGGGCCGGCGGCTTCTTCCACGACGGCACGTTCTCGTCGTTCCGGGAGCGCGACTGGGGGCGGCCCGTACCGGCGGAGGTCGCCTCGTGGCGATTCGTGGAGTTCGCGCAGGACCACGACCAGATCGGCAATCGCGCCGCCGGCGACCGGCTCTCGCAGACGCTGAGCTTCGACCGCCTCGCCGTCGCGGCCGTGCTGACCCTCACCGCACCCGGCACGCCGATGCTGTTCATGGGCGAGGAGTGGGGCGCGTCCACCCCGTGGCAGTTCTTCACCTCGCACCCCGAGCCCGAACTCGCCGAGGCGACCCGCCGGGGCCGGCGCGCCGAGTTCGCGGCGATGGGCTGGGACGAATCCCTCGTGCCCGACCCCAACGACCCCGCGACGTTCGAGCGCTCGAAGCTCGACTGGAGCGAGACCGAACAGGGCGACCACCGGCGCCTGCTGCAGCTGTACCGCGCGCTCGCGCGGCTGCGCCGCGAGCAGCCCAAGCTCACCGATCCGAGCCGCGCCGGCCAGCAGGCCGAGTGCGCCGGGCCGGGCCGGTGGGTGCTGCACCGCGACGCGGCGACCATCTACGTCAACCTCTCCCCGCAGGAGTGGGCCGTCGATGACATCGGCGATGAGCGTGAGGTGTGGATCGCGACGACGACCGCGAACGGCGGGCAGCCGGTGGAGGAGGGACCGGTCGTGCTGAGCCCCGACTCGGCCGCCGTCATCGGCGGTCGTCGCAGGCCGCGCCTGGAGCGCCGGTTCGCCCAGTACCGCCCCGTCGACTGACGGCGACCCCGCTCCGCGCGGGTTGTCAAGGCCCTGACGAGACCGGCGCCACGTCACATACCGTTCCGGGTATGAACCGCTCACCGTCCCCCGAGCCCACCCTGCACGGCGACGCCGCAGCGCGCTCCGAGGTGCGTTCCGAAGCGCCGACGGGGGCGGATCTCGCCCGGCAGATCGTCGTGATCTCGGCGGTCGTCTTCATGATCATCGCCGCGATGGTCGGCACGGGATTCTTCGGCGGCACCAACGTCCGCGACCTGCAGGGCGGGGCGCTTGACGCCGACGCCACGGTGCTCGCGCCCGCGACGCCGGCGTTCTCGATCTGGAGCGTCGTGTACCTGCTGACGATCGGCTACGCCGTGTGGCAGGCGCTGCCCTCCCAGCGCGGCCGGGCACGGCAGCGCCGCGCCGGCTGGTGGATCGCCGCCACCGCCGTGCTCAACGGCGGGTGGCTGCTCGCCGCGCAGTTCCTGACGCTGCCACTGACGGTCGTCGCGATCGTGCTGCTGCTGGTGGTGCTCGGCGTGACGCTGCGCCGACTCGTGGCGCAGCGTCCCGAGAGTCCGGTCGACCTGCTCCTTATGGACGGCGCCGTCGGCATCCATCTGGGCTGGGTGTCTCTCGCGGCGGTCGCGAACATCACCGCCTGGCTCGCCGCGGATGTCGTCGCGCCGATGGATGCCGATGCCCAGCAGCTGTGGGGCGTGCTCGTCCTCGTGGTGGTCGCCCTCGTCGGCGCCGCGATCGCATTCGGCACGGACGGGCGCATCGCGCCGGCCCTCGCAATGGCGTGGGGCCTGGTCTGGATCGGGATCGCGCGATCCACGGGCGAGCCGCACGCGCCGGCCGTGGCGACGACGGCCTTCATCGTCGCCGCCGTGGTGCTGGCGGCGGCCATCGGGTTGCGCGCCCGCGCGCTGACCCGCGCGCGCTCCGCCGGCTGACCCCCCGCCCGCGGCCCCGCCCGGGATCAGAACGCGGTGGCGAAGGCGCGCAGGATCCGCGCGGGCTCGGTGAGCGATGCCGCGAGCACGAGCGCGGCGATGCGGTCGTAGTCCCCGGCGGCGAAGTATCCGTCGTCACGGTAGACGGCCATCCGCTCGGTGAAGGCCTGGCCGGTCGGCTCGGGGTGGAACTGCGTCGCGTACAGGCGCTCGCCGACCCGATACGCCTGCACGGGGCACGCCTCGTTGGTCGCCAAGAGGGTCGCACCCGCCGGCATCCGTCCCGTGCCCTCCTTGTGCGCCGTGAGGGCCGTGAACGTGTCGGCCAGTCCGCCGAAGAGGGGGTCGCGTCGCCCCTCGTCGGTGAGCGTCACCCGGGTCGGGCCGGTGTCCTCGGGGTACGCGCGCGTCACCTCGCCGCCCAGGGCACGCGTGGCGACGCCGATGCCGTAGCAGGTGAACAGGGCCGCCACGCCGCCGGATGCCGCGGTCTCGGCGAGCCGGGCGAGTCCCGCCTCGAGGCGACGCTGCACGTCCGTCTTCGCCGATTCGGGGTCGGCGACGTTGAAGGGGCTGCCGCCCACGACGGCGCCGCGCCAACGGCTCGCGAAGTCGGCGGGCAGCTCGTCCTGCACGAGGTCCCAGCGCTCCAGCTCACCGGCATCCAGATGCATCGCCGTGCGGAACGACTCGTACTCCGCCGCCGCGGCACCGGCCTGCGGACGAGCGCACAGATACACGAGCGGGGCCATGCCGAGAAGTCTAGGCGGCCACCGCGAGACCCGCTCCCCGCGCCGACACCCCGCGAAAAAACGCGGGGTCTCGGCGCGCAGACGGGGTCTCGCTAGGACAGGTCGGATGCCGGCCGAGACCCGCCCGAGAAGCCCACCCGATCGGATGTATCACCAGCCCCCTCGCCCGCCTCTTATCGGTATGGCCAGAATGGGCGGTATGACCGATGCCGACCCCTCGACCTCCCCTGATCAGGCCCCGGATTCCGTCTCGGCGGCCGGCGCCGCGGGAGCCGAGGGGGCTGGCGGCGTGCCCGCCACCATCTGGGACCACGCCGCCGACCTGTTCACCCAGTGGCGTGAGGGACGCACCCGCGCGATGGACGACCTGGTGCGGCTGATGACGCCGGTGCTCTGGCACGTGGTCCGCGCGTACGGTCTCGACGCCCAGTTGAGTGAAGACGTCGTGCAGGTCACCTGGCTGACGCTCGTGCGACGGCACGACACGATCCACGACGCCCGCGCCGTCGCCGGCTGGCTGACCACCTGCGCGCGGCGCGAGGCCTGGCGGGCGGGCCGGGCGCAGCAGCGCGTGCGCGCGACCGACGACGCCGACCTCGAGCCGCAGCTCTCCGCGGACGACTCCGCGGAGAGCCGCGCCCAGATCGCCGACCGCGACCGCCGCCTCTGGTCGGCCGTCACCGGGCTCGACGCGCGCTGCGGGCGGCTGCTGCGCGTCATCGCGTTCGAGGAACGCCCCGACTACGCGCATCTCGCGCGAGACCTGAACATGCCGATCGGCTCGATCGGACCGACCCGGGGCCGCTGCCTCGGGAAACTGCGCGCCGCTCTCGAAGCGGCGGGATGGAACGGGGACGACCGTGACCTCTGAATCGATGATCGACGACACGGCGCTGTTCGCCGCGATCCGGCGCGCCTGGCGGGCGATCGACCCGGCGCCGGCCCATCTCGCCGACGCGATGATCGCCGCCGTCGCGACGGCCGACCTCGCCCGCGAGTACGCGCTGCTGAGCCTCATCGACAGCGACGCCACCGCCGCCGTCCGCGGTGACGCCGACATGCTGACCCTGCAGTTCAGCGACGGCCGCACCAACATGCTGGTGCACGTCACCCCCGCCGAGCGCGACGCCTGCCGCCTGGACGGCTGGGTCGACGGGGACGTCGCCGAAGTGCGCCTGATCCAGGATGCCGGGGAGCACCTCGCCGACCTCGAGGGCGGCCGCTTCTCGTTCGACGGCGTGCCGCACGGCCTGTCACGGCTGCGGGTGCTGCTGGCCGCGGCATCCGAGCCCGACGGCGCCACCGACCTGCAGACGCCCCGCTTCGAGATCTGACCCGCGCCGCCGCGCCCCGCACCTGCCGCCCCTGCCCGCCGCCTGACCTGAGGAGATCGCATGAGCCCTGAAGAGTACGACGCCGCCCCGCAGCCCAAAGGGTGGTCGTGGCGCGACCGCGCCCGCGGCTCCGTGATCTCCGCCACCGTGCTCGACCCCGGAGCCGAGCCCCTCGACGGCGTCGAGGCGTTCCAGACGGCGTACGTGCCCGATCGGCTGCTCGTCTCGGACGGCGCCGGGGCGGGCCTGCTGGAGGGCAACCTCGATCGCGTCCGCGAGGCGGCCGCCGTCTTCGGCTGGGGCGTCGTGCGCGAGCGCCTGGACGGCAGCGAGCTCGGCGAGGGGGAGCGTCCCGAACCGCGACTGCCCGGTGCGGGGGTAGTGATCCGCGTGCGGCTGACGACGCCGGAGGCGAAGGATGCCGTCTCGCCCGCGCTCCCGGATGCCTGGCGAGTGCTGCAGCAGGTGCGCCGCCGCATCCTCGCTGGTCGTGACGTCGTGCGCCGCCGCGACGGCCGCATCGACGCGCCGGCGTCGCTGCGGGCGGCGGGAGTCGATCGCATCGGCCTGGACCACGTGCTGACGGTCGACCCGATCGGGGTCAATCCATACACCAAATCGAACCCGTACACGAAGTCGAATCCGTACACCCGGTCGAACCCGTACACCCGGTCTAACCCGGTCGGCGAGTACGGCGAGTGCGGATCCGGCGGCCGCCAGCCGGTCGCCTGGGTGGGTCCGCCGCCCGTCTGCACCGAGGTCGCGGACGGTCGGCGTCGCGCGGTCGTGGCGGTGCTCGACACCGGCATCGGCGCGCACACGTGGCTGCCCGACGACCTCGTCACCCGGGACGTGCGGCTCGACGGGCATCCGGTGGGGCTGGACGACGAGGCCAACCCGGAGGTGTACCCCGACCTGTTCGGCCCGCTCGACGGCGAACTCGACCCGGTCGCCGGGCACGGCACGTTCATCGCCGGCATCGTGCGTCAGATCGCGCCGGATGCCGAGATGCTCGGCATCCGTGTCGCCGACGCCCGCGGGATCGTGGAGGAGTCGAACCTGCTGCGCGTCGTGGAGGACCTCGGCGTGCTCGTGCAGCGCTACCGCGACGGCGTGCGCGGCGGGCGTCCGATCGACGTGCTGAACATGTCGCTCGGCTACTACCACGAGACCCCGGAGGACGGCCTGTACACCCGCGACCTCTACGACCTGCTCGCGGTGCTGCGCGGGCTCGGGGTGACCGTCGTGGTGTCGGCGGGCAACGACGCGACCGACCGACCGTGCTTCCCCGCGTCGCTGTGGCCGTGGCCGGGGTCGGACAACGGCCTCGTGCCGGACGACCTCGCCGCCCACGTCTCCGTCGGCGCACTGAACCCGGACCGGGCGACGACGGCCCTGTTCTCCAACGTCGGCCCCTGGGTGCGCACCTTTGCGGTGGGCGCGGCGGTGCTGAGCACGCTTCCCGACTTCCGCGGTGGCCTGCAGGCGTCGGCCCGCGACGACCAGTACGCCCGGCGGCGGCTGACGATCGCCCCCGAGGATTACCGCGGCGGCTTCGCCGTGTGGAGCGGCACGTCGTTCGCGGCGCCGCTCGTGGCGGGGCTGATCGCCGCCGGCCTCGGCACCCCACCGGACGGGAAGGACGGGAAGGAGCACGTCGCCGACGCGATCGCCGCTGCCCGCGCGGCGGCCGAGAAGGCCCTCGCCGCGCTCGGGTGAGCGTGGTCGGCTGACGCGCCGGGCGGCGCGTGTTCCCCTGGCCGCCCGGGAACCGGCATGCTGGGGGCGTGACCTCCGACCCGGCCGGCCTCTACACCGCCGCGCTCACGCTCACCAATGAGCGGCGGTACCGGGAGGCCGAGGCGGCGCTGGATGCCGCGGCATCCGGCGCTGACGACAACCTGCGCGCCCGCATCGCGGGCACGCGTGCCTTCGTCCTGGACCAGCTCGGCCGTCCCGACGAGGGTGAAGCGCTGTGCCGGCGCGTGCTTGCCGGCGATGCGCTCACGGCGCACACGCGCGGGGTGATCGAGGGGCAGCTCGGCAGTATTCTCATGCACCGCGGCCGCCTCGATGAGGGGCTGGAGTGGCTCGGCCGCGCGATCGACACCATCCCCGACGACCCGCTGGCGGTCGCCAACCTCCGGATGAACCGCAGCCTCGTCGCGATGCAGCGCGGCCAGCTCGCCGCGGCGACCGCGGACCTCGAAGCGGCGGTGGACGCCTATGAGCGGCACGGCGATCCCGTCGAGGTCGCCGAAGCCCGCCACAACCTCGGCTACACGGCGCTGCTGGGCGGCGACCTCGTCCGCGCGATGCGCGAAATGGGCGCGGCGCGTCCCGTCATCGCGGCCGCCTCCGCCGCCAACGCCGCGATCGGCGACGTCGACATGGCCGAAGCGCTGCGGGAGGCGGGCCTGGTGACCGAGGCCGAGCGCCTGCTGCGCGAGGCCGCTCGCGCCTTCCACGCCAACGGCATGCCGCAGGCGCGCGCCGAGGCCGAACTCCACCTCGCGCGCTCCCTGCTGCGCCACGACCCCGCCGAAGCCGCCCGCGTCGCGGGGCGTGCGGCACGGCACTTCACGGCGCTGGGAGCGCGGTCGTGGGCGCATCGAGCACGGGGCGTCCAGCTGCGCGCCCAGCTGTCGGGAGGCACGATCGATCGCGCCGGCCGCGCCGTCGCGGACCTGCGTGTCGACGAGCGTGACGTGGCACCGGTGGCGGCGTCGCTCACGCGCGCCGGACTGCGCTCCGACGCGATCGCGTTGCGACTGACGCGGGAGCTCTGGCGCGCGCGCCATGGCCGCAGCGCGGGGCGGGTGCCGACGCCGGGTGAGACGGCGCCGCTCGAGGTGCGGATGCTGGCACACGAGGTGCGCGCGGAGCGCGCCGCCCGCGCGGGTCGTGACGCGCAGGCGCGCCGGTACGCGGCATCCGGGATCGACGAGCTCGCGACCTGGCGGGCGTCCTTCGGCAGCCTCGACCTGCAGACCTCCCTCGCGATGCACGGCAGCACGCTCATGCTGACCGGGCTGCGGGCGGCGGTGCGGTCGCGGCGGCCCGACGTCGTGTTCGAGTGGTCCGAGCGGGCGCGGCACCTCAGCGTGCAGGTCGTGCCGCTGCGCCCGCCGCCCGACCCTGAGCAGGCCGCCGATCTCAGCGAGCTGCGGCTGCTGCGCGCCGACGCCGCCGGCGACGACTGGACGAGCGACCCGCGCGCGATCGCGCTCGGCGAACGGCTGCGCCGTCGGCAGTGGACGACGACCGGAGCGGCGGACCTCGAGCGTCCCGTCGACCTGCCCGCGGCCGCCGGCGCGCTGGATGCCGAGACCGCCCTCCTGTCCTACGTCTTCACCGGGGACGGGGTCTCGTGCGTCGTCGTCACCGCCGCCGGCGCAGCGCTCGGCGACCTCGCCGGCTGGGCGGAGGCGCGCACCTCGCTCCCCGCGCTGCGCTCCGACCTGGACATGTCGGCCGCGGTGCGGTCGGGGCCCATGGCCGGCGTCGTCCGCGCGTCGCTGCAGAAACGGCTCGAGCGGCTGTCCGCCCTGATCGTGGACCGTCCGCTGGCGGTGGCCCCCGGTGCGGTGTCGCCGCGGCGCGTCGTGATCACGGCGCCGGGCGTGCTGGCGGGGTTGCCGTGGGCGATGCTCCCCGGGCTCGAGGGTCGCGCCGTCACCCTCGCGACGTCGATGTCGCACTGGGTGCGCGGCCGCGGAGAGGGAGGTCTTGCGGGGGTCGAGGGCTCCGCCGGCCCGGTGGCGCCCTCCGCGCCGGGGGCTGCGACCACGGTCGTCGCCGTGGGGCCGCGCGTCGCGCGCGGCATGGAGGAGGCGACGCTCGCCGTCGCGGCGTGGGATGCCGGGATCGTCCTGTCCGGCGCGGAGGCGACCGTCGATGCCGTCGCGGCCGCCGCAACGACATCGGAGGTCCTGCACATCAGCGCGCACGGCCGCCATGCCCTCGACAACCCGCTGTTCTCCGGTCTGCAGCTGGCCGACGGCGCGCTCTTCGGCTACGACATCGACCGGATGCCGACGGTCCCTCGGGCCGTCGTGCTGTCGGCGTGCGAGTCGGGCCGCTCGGCCGTGCGCTGGGGAGAAGAGGCCGTCGGCATGACGCGGGCGTGGCTGCACGCCGGTGCCGGCGCGGTCGTCGCCGCGCCGGTGGTGGTCGCCGACGACGACGCCTGCGAGCTGCTCGCCGCGCTGCATACCGGCCTCGCCGCGGGCGAGGCGCCGGCGGTCGCCCTCGCCGCGGCGAGCGCGCGCACCGGCATCCGCTCGCCGTTCCTCGTGCACGGCAACGGATTCTGACCCCGGCGTGTATCACCGCGGCCGTTCGGCGCTCTTCATCGGTGAAAGGGCCGAGCAGATCCAACGGGGGCTGCTTCTGGGGAGCGGGGATCGGCGCTTTCGCAAGGACGGTTGTCCGGGGGGATTCTGCGTCCGTCCAGGGGCCGGTGGGTGGGGACTCGCCGGCCCCTCGCCGTGCCCCGGGGGTGGCGGTGTGCGCGGGGTGGCCGCTGTCTGGCGGCCTCCGCCGGCGGGGGTGCGCGGGATTCAGCGGGACGAGTTCGCGGTGCGCCCGCGCACGATGCCGATGAACGCGTCGACGAGCGGCGAGGTGTCGCCGGTCGGCCAGGCGAGGACGACGGGCGAGGTGGGACCGTCCACGAGCGGGCGGTGCGCGGCGTCCTTGCGATGATGCAATCGGGCCAGTGACAGCGGGACGATGACGACCCCGACGCCGGTGGCGGCGGTGGCGATCGCGTCGCCGACGGTCTCCGGCGGGTCGAACCGCGGCGCGAGCGCTCCGGGGACGTGGAGCTGCAGCGGGGCGTCGTGCGGCGTGATCACGACCTCGCCGACCAGGTCGGCAAGGGTCAGTTCGTCGGCGGCGGTGAGGTGGGAGTCCGCGCCGCAGACGACGACCGCGACCTCCTCGTAGAGGGGGATGACGTGCAAGCCCGCCTCATCGAGCGGCCGGCGGACGAGTGCCGCGTCGACGGATGCCGAGGTCAGCGCCGCGCGCTGGCCGGCGATCGTGAGGGGTGTGAGTTCGAGGGTGACGCCCGGCATCCGCTCCTGCCAGATGTCGATCCACTTGCCCGGCGTCGCACCCTCGATCGCGCCGAGGCGGAACGGGCCGCGCGGGGGCGGGGTCGCGGCGGGGCGGTTCGCCGATGCGCCGGTCTTGCCGCCGGGGGTCTTGCCCGTGGGCGTCTTGGCACCGGGGGTCCTGCCACCCGTGCCCTTGCCGCCGCGCGGGCGGCGTGACGGGGTTCCGCCCCGCGGTGACGCTCGACCGGCCATCCGGCCAGCGTACCCGCGGTAGGGTGCGGACATGGTGCCGATCATCGCGACCGCTGTGGCGGCTCTCGCCGCTCTCCTGCACGTGTACATCTTCGTGATGGAGTCGATCCAGTGGACCCGGCCCCGCGTCTGGCGTCGCTTCGGGGTGGCCGATCAGGCCGCCGCCGACGTGACGAAGCCGATGGCCTACAACCAGGGGTTCTACAACCTGTTCCTCGCGATCGGCGTGGTCATCGGGCTCGCGCTGTTCTGGGCGGGCGATGCCGGAACGACCGCCGAGGTGGCGGGGCGCGCGCTGGTCCTGTTCAGCCTCGGGTCGATGCTCGCGGCGGCACTCGTCCTCGTCACGAGCGGCGCGAAGTACCTGCGCCCCGCGGCGATCCAGGGGACGCTGCCGCTGATCGGCTTCGTGCTCTTCCTGTTCGCCTGACGCCGCCGCCCCGGCCTCAGCCCGCCCCGGCTCGCGCGCCCCGGCGTCGCGAAAGCAGGCCGGATCGACCGTTTCGCGCCCCGGGGACCGGGGAATGTGCGATTCAGCCTGCTTTCGCGACAGTCAGCCGCCGAGACGCCGCGGCCCCGGCCTCAGCCCGCCCCGGCGTCGCACGCCCCGGCGTCAATGCGCGTCAGGGTCCGCGCGCGTCAGCCCTAGCTGTACTGACCTCGCGCGCCCCGGCTCGCGAAAGCAGGCCGAATCGACCGTCTCGCGCCCGGGGGACCGGGGAATGTGCGATTCAGCCTGCTTTCGCGACAGTCAGCCGCCGAGACGCCGCACCGTGACGGCCGGGCGGGCGCCCATCGCCGCAGCGCCGTCCGAGGGGGCGAGGCCGGTCAGGCCGCCAGACGCAGTCCGCGGCGGTCGGTCGCGACCTGCTCGCCGTCGCCGATCTGCTGGTCGTCGCCGATGAGCGAACCGCCGGCGACGCGCGCGTGCGCGCCGACGACGGTGCGGACGCCGATCTTGGCGCCGCGGCCGATCGCCGCGCCGGAGCGGATGTGGGCGTGCGGTGCGATCTCCGCGTCAGGGCCGATGACGGCATCGGGTTCGATCCACACGCCGCGGCCGATGTGCGCGCCCGCGGCGATCTGCACTCCCGGTTCGATGTAGGCCCCCGCCTCCACGAGCGCGCTGGAGTGGACCTTGGCGCCGTTGGCGACGAGGCCGCGACCATTGACGTGCTTGCGGTAGCGCAGCGTCTGTCCCTGGTCGTCTTCGATGTCGATGTAGTTCTTTCCCACGAAAAACCCTCCGCCTTCTGCAACGACCGCAGGGGAGGGATCATTCCCGTCGTGGACGCATGGACGAGGATGGATGCCGTGACCACGCCCGACGCCGATGACCCCACGACCGGGCCGTCGCTCGTGTTCGACGAGAAGGCGCATGCCCACTCCGTCGCCGAGGACGTCCTCGGCATCCTCACCGGGACGTTCCTGGTCTCGCTCGGACTGCACCTGCTGCACGCGGCGCACGCCGTCACCGGCGGCACGGCCGGGCTCTCGCTGCTGCTCGGGTATGCGACGGCCTGGCCGTTCTGGCTGCTGTTCGCGGTGATCAACGTGCCGTTCGCGCTGCTCGCGGTCTGGCGGCGCGGGTGGGACTTCACCATCCGCACGATCATCGCGATCGCGCTCGTGTCGGCATGGGCGCTCGTGCACGACGCGCTCTTCCCGATCACGCAGATCGAGCCCTGGTACGGCACCCTCGCGGGGAACCTGCTCGCCGGCGTGGGCGTGCTGATCCTGTTCCGCCACCGCTCGAGCGTCGGCGGCGTCAACATCATCGGCCTCGAGGTGCAGGACCGCACCGGCTTCCGCGCCGGCTGGACCATGATGATCTTCGACCTGCTGATCATCCTCGCCGCGGTGCTGGTCATGCCCTGGCCGAACGTCGTGATGAGCGCCGTCGGGGCCGTGCTGTTGAACCTCGTGCTCGCGCTGAACCACCGTCCTGGCCGCTACCTGGGTCACTGACCCCGCGGCGACGAACGGCGCCGCGGGTGTGCTGCCCGCGGTCATGTACCACGCGTGCCGGGTCGGCGGCTTCGACCCGGGTGATGTGCAGACGTTCCTGCTGACGGGGCATGACGTGCGATCCCGTCGGCGGTCTCGTGCAGATCCTCTGCATCGAGCGCAACGCCGTCGCCGCGTCGACCGCGTTGACGGCGTCGCGGCTGGCGCTGCTCGGCGACGGCACGCACGTCGTGACCCTCGACACCGTCATCGAGACGATGCGCCAGACCGGCGCCGACATGTCCGCGCGGTACAAGGAGACCAGCGAGGCCGGCCTCGCTGTCAACGTTGTGGAGTGCTGACCCGACGGGCGTCGAGGGAGCCGTCCCCCCTCGCCGCGGCGTCAGGCTGCGGTCACCTCTGGCAGCGCGGGCACCAGAACACGTTGCGTTCGCTCGTGTCGGTCGCACTCAGTTCCGCACGCCGGATCAGCGTGCCGCAGCGTCGGCACGGCCGCCGGTCGCGTCCGTACACCCACGTCTGCCGACCGCGTCGGGTATCGCCGGTGAAGGTGCGGCCCGAGCGGTCACGGTTCGCGAGGATCATGCGGGCGGCAGTGTCGACGAGACCGGCGACGTCGACCTCGGTCGCGGGCCGCATGGGCAGGATGCCGCGGACGAACAGCAGCTCATTGACGTACTCGTTGCCGAGCCCGGCGAGGTGCCGCTGATCCAGCAGGGCCACGTGCACGGGGCGGGCGTCGGCGTGCAGCCGCCGTGCCGCCTCGACGGGATCCCAGTCCGGGCCGAGCAGGTCGGGTCCCAGGTGCCCGACGAGCCGATCCTCCTCCTCGGTCGGCACGAGATCGACCATCGCGATCTCGAAACCCACGGCATCCACCCGCGACGTTCCGACGATCGCGCGCGCCTGATGCGCGGGGGTGCGCCACGGCTCGCCGTGCGCGAACACCAGCCAGCGCCCCTCCATCTTCAGGTGCGAGTGCAGCGTGAACGCGCCGATCCGCATCAGCAGATGCTTGCCGCGCGGCACGACCTCGTGGACGACCTCGCCGGTGAGGTCGGCCGTCGCATGCCGCGGCACGCGGATGTCGAACCGCGTCACCTCCTCGCCCGCGAGCGCCTCGTGCAGCCGCCGCGCCGTGCGGAAGACGGTGTCGCCCTCAGGCATGGTCGCTCCGCTCAGGCGCGATCGGCGCGGTCGGCAGGCCGGGGGTCATCGCGCCCGCCGCAGGGTCAGTCCCCGGCTCGCCTCGACGAACCCGGCGGCCTGCAGCGCCCGGCCCGCCGGTGTGCCGTAGACGAACGCGCCGGAGACCTGCTCGATCGTCAGGGTGTCGAGCCGCCGCGCGCGGGCGGTCTCGACGAGACTGCGCGCCGCCGCCGCGAGCACCTCTTCGTCGTCCGTGAACGCGAGAGCGGAACGGCCGCCGCGCTCGAGATACAGCACCAGCGCGCCGTCGACGAGGGTCACGAGACCGCCCGCCTTGCGCCCGGGCCGGTGCGCCACGCCGTCCAGCGCCGGCCACGTCAAGGCGGCACCGTACGGGTTCGCCGGATCGGTCGCCGCGAGCGTGATCGCCTGCAGGGGCGCTGGGTCGGGCAACGCCGCGAACTCGCGAATGCGGTCGACCGTCGCGGATGCCGCGAATTGCGCCGCCCCGAGCCGCTCGATGAAGTACCCGCGACGGCAGTGACCGGCATCCTCGAAGCCGGCGAGAATCCGGTACGCCTGCGCGAACCCCCCGGCATCCCCTCGGCCTGCACCGATCCCCGCGTCACGATGCCGTACCGCTCCAGCAGCAGCCCGGCGCCCGCCGTCGCGCGCAGCGTCGCATCGGTGGAGGGCTCGGGCAGCAGCGACCAGCGACCGCCGATGAGCGGCGGGCGCTGCGGGGCGGCGCGGGGGACGGATGCCGCGAGCGGCGTTCCGCGGAACATCCGCGCCCGCGGTGTGCGTCGCGCCGTGCGGTGGGCCTGCGACCCGCCGGCGAGGAGCGCCCGCACCGGCGCGAACGTGTCGTTCGTGATCCGCCCGGTCCAGGCGAGGTTCCACAGGGCGTCGACGACCGACTGCTCGTTCTCCGCCTGCGTCATCGCCGTCAGCTGCGCGGCGAAGTACGCCCCGCCGGCGGCGAGCACGTCGAGGACGCGCTGCTCCAGCTCTGTGGGGGGTTCGGGGTCGTCCGGCGGGGTCAGCGTGAGCGGGACGGCGTCGGCCGGATGCAGGGCGATCCAGCCGTCGCGGCCGGGCAGCGACCCGTGCCCGGACCACACCACCTCGCCCGTCGCGGTCAGCTCGTCGAGCATCGCGGGGGAGTAGTCGCGCACCCGCGCGGGAAGGATCAGCGACTCCCACGCACTGGCCGGCAGGGGGACGCCGGCGAGCTGCTCGATCACGGCGAGCACGCCGTCGATCCCGTCGAGGGGTCGCGTCAGGTGCTGCCACGTCGGCAGGAACCGGGCGAACGCCTCGGGCGACACCGGCTCGACGGCACCGCGGATAGCGGCGAGCGACCGCAGCCGCAGCCGCCGCAGCACCTCGCTGTCGCACCATTCCAGATCATCCGCGCCGCTCCCGGCCTGAGCCCCAGGGCCCGAGCCGGCCGCCGGGTCGGGCAGGAAGAAGCCGCTCGCCAGGCGACCCTGCGACTCCAGCCGCTGCAGCGTCTGCCGCGCGACGGCCGCGCCGATCCCGAGCCGCGCCGCGACATCGGACGTGCGGAACGGCCCGTGCGTGCGGGCGTGCCGCGCGACGAGGTCGGCGAGCGGGTCGACGACGGGCTCGAGGAACGCGGTGGGGATGCCGACGGGGAGTGCCGCACCGAGGGCGTCGCGCAACCGACCGGCATCCTCGATCGCCGCCACCCGCTCGGCCCCGCCGACGCTCACCCGGATGGCTCGCCGCGCACCGACCAGCTCGTCCAGGAGCGCCGCGGCGGCCTCCGGCGTGGCATGCGGCGGTTCGTCCCGGTCCGCCGGCGCGGCGGTCGGAGCCGGTCCGACGGCCGGAGCCGGCCCGGCGGCCGGAGCCGGCCCGGCGGTCGAACCCTCGCCGGCGGTCGCAGCGTCTCCGGCGGTCGATGCCTCCCCGGCGGTGTCGGCCGGCTGCAGCCGCGCCGCGACCTCCGCGGCGGTCAGGGGACCGAGCAGACGCAGCAGGTCCGCGACGCCCTCCACCCCGCGTGCGCGACGGGCCGGATCGAGTCGCTGGGCCTCACGCTCGAACTGCGCGATGATCGCCGGGTCGAGCAGTTCCCGCATCTCGACCTTGCCGAGCAGCTCGGAGAGCAGCGCCGGATCGACCGACAGCGCGGCGGCGCGGCGCTCGGCCAACGGTGAGTCGCCCTCGTACATGAACGCACCGACATATCCGAACAGCAGGTCGCGCGCGAAGGGCGATGGCTGACTGGTGGTGGTCTCCACGAGGCGGATGCGGCGGTCACCGATCGAGCGCGCGATCCGCAGCAGGGCGGGCAGGTCGTAGACGTCCTGCAGCACCTCGCGGAGGGTCTCCAGGATGATCGGGAACGTCGGGTGATTCTTCGCGACCTCGAGCAGCTGAGCCGATTTCTGCCGTTGCTGCCACAGCGGCGACCGCTTGTTCGGATTGAGCCGCGGCAGCAGCAGCGCCCGCGCCGCGCACTCCCGGAACCGGGAGGCGAACAGCGCCGAGCCGCCCACCTCGTCGGTGACGAGCTGCTCGAGCTCGTCGGGCTCGAAGACGAACAGCTCGGCGCCCGGGGGTTCGCTCTCGGCATCCGGCACCCGCGCGATGATGCCGTCGTCGCTCGCGACCGCCGAACCCTCCACCCCCAGCCGTTCGCGGATGCGGGCGTTGACCGCCAGCGCCCACGGGGCGTGCACGTGCATGCCGTACGGGGAATGAAGGATGACCCGCCAATCGCCGACCTCGTCGCGGGAGCGCTCGACGGTGAGGGTGCGGTCGGTGGGGAGGCTGCCGGTGGCCTCCTTCTGCTCCGCCAGATAGGCCAGTAGGTTCTCGATGGCGTTGTCGTCGAGACCCGATTCGCGCAGTCGCGCGACCGCGGTGTCGGGGGTGGCCCCCGACACCTCACGGGAGAACCGGCCGAGCGCCTCACCGAGCTCGGCGGGCCGGCCGAGGCCGTCGCCGTGCCAGAACGGCAGCTTGCCGGGCTGCCCGAAGGCGGGCAGCACGTTCACGCGGTCGTGGGTGATCTCGACGATGCGCCAGCTCGTCGTCCCGAGCGTGAACACATCGTTCACGCGCGACTCGTAGACCATCTCCTCGTCGAGCTCGCCGACGCGGGCGTTGCGGGTCTCGCCGGCCACGAAGACCCCGAACAGGCCACGGTCGGGGATCGTCCCGCCGCTCGTCACCGCGATGCGCTGCGCGCCGGGGCGGCCCGTCAGCGTGCCGTGATCGCGGTCCCAGACGACCCGCGGCCGGAGCTCGGCGAACTCGTCCGACGGATACTTCCCCGCCAGCAGATCGAGCGTCGCCTCATACGCGGAGCGCGGCAGCGTCCGGAACGGCGCGGAGCGACGCACGGTCTCGAACCATCCCTCGACATCGACCGGTTCGAGCGCGCACGCGGCGATCGTCTGCTGCGCGAGGATGTCGAGCGGATTCTGCGGGATGCGCACCGCCTCGATCTGGCCTGCCAGCATCCGCTCCGTGACGACCGCCGTGTGCAGGACGTCGCCGCGGTGCTTGGGGAACAGGGCGGCGCGGCTGACCTCGCCGACCTGGTGTCCGGCGCGCCCGACACGCTGCAGGCCCGACGCCGCCGAGGGCGGCGCCTCGACCTGGATGACGAGGTCGACCTCGCCCATGTCGATGCCGAGCTCGAGCGAACTGGTCGCGACGACGCAGCGCAGGATGCCGGATTTCAGCTCGTCCTCGACCTGCGCGCGCTGCTCCTTGGACACCGAGCCGTGGTGCGCCTTCGCCAGTTCGGGCGGCGCCCCGGCCGACGCTCCCGCCTGCGCCATCATCGCAGCGGGCGGCTTTGCGCCGCCCGTCCCCGACGCCGCAGCCGGGTCGAGACGCTCCGCGTAGATCTCGTTGAGCCGTCCGGTGAGCCGTTCGGCGAGCCGACGCGAGTTCGCGAACACGATCGTCGACCGGTGCGCGAGGATCCGATCGACGATCGCCTCCTCGACGTGCGGCCACACCGAGCCGGTGATCTCGGACGGCTGCGATGGGGCGAACCAGTCGCCGTCGCCGTCCGGGTCGCCGCTCCCCCCGGCATCCGTCGCCGTCTCGTCGGCGGCACGGGGAGGCGGCGGCGGATTGAGCATGTCCGCCATCGGCACGACGACCTTCAGGTCGAACGCCTTGGTCGCGCGCGGCGCGACGATCTCCACGGGAGCGGACCCGCCGAGGAAGCGCGCGACCTCGTCGATGGGGCGGACGGTCGCCGACAGTCCGATGCGCTGCGCCGCCGGGACGTCGGGATCGTCGGCGCGACGCAGCGCGTCGAGGCGCTCGAGGCTGACAGCCAGGTGCGCACCCCGTTTGGTGGCGGCGACGGCGTGCACCTCGTCGACGATCACGGTGTGGACGCCTCTGAGGGTCTGCCCCGCCTGCGAGGTGAGCATGAGGTACAGCGATTCCGGCGTCGTGATGAGGATGTCCGGCGGGTCGGTGACGAGTTTGCGCCGGTCGGCCGAGGGCGTGTCGCCCGAGCGCACCCCCACGGTGATCTCCGGCAGGGGGATGCCGAGGCGTCGCGCGGCCTGTCCGATGCCGACCAGAGGCGAACGCAGGTTGCGCTCCACGTCGACGCCGAGCGCCTTCAGCGGAGAGATGTAGAGGATGCGGGTGCCACCGGCATCCTTCGTCGCACGCTTCTTCTGCGTCGTGCCCGTCGTGGCCGCGCCGGCGTCGGCTGCGGGCGCCGCCGCCTTCTCGTGGAAGACCCGGTCGATGGCCCACAGGAACGCCGACAGCGTCTTGCCCGACCCGGTGGGCGCCACCACCAGAGCGTGCCGGCCCGCCGAGATCGCCTCCCACGCGCCGGTCTGGGCGGTGGTGGGCTGCGCGAAGGCGCCACGGAACCAGTCCTGCGTCGCAGGACCGAACCGCTCGAGCACATTCGCCATCGACCCATCTTCCCGCGGGCCACCGACATCGGGGCGGTCGCTCGCGCCGGGCGAACAGCCCGCGTAGGATCACCCGACCTCCGTCAACGTCCCCTCCCGCAGCTCGAGCACGAGATCGGGCACGATCCGGCGCAGAAAGCCGTCGTCGTGACTGACGACGAGCACGGCACCGCGGTAGGCGGCGAGCGCCTCGACCACCTGGTCGACCGTGTCGAGGTCGAGGTTGTTCGTCGGCTCATCGAGCACCAGCAGCTGCGGGGGCGGGTCGGCCATGACGAGGCAGGCGAGGGCCAGCCGGAACCGTTCCCCGCCCGACAGCGCCCGCACAGGCCGCAGCACGGTGTCGCCGCGCAGGAGGAACCGCGCCAGCCGGTTGCGCAGCTCCACATCGCCGATGCCCGGCGCTGCGCGGCGCAAATTCTCCAGCGGCGAGGCGCCGTCGTCCAGCCCGTCCACCCGTTGCGAGAGATACCCGATCCGGTCGGTGTGCGCCTCCGCGCGTGCCGAAAGCAGGCTGAACCGGCCCGTGGGGGTGTCATCCGGGCCCGACGAGTCGATCCGGCCTGCTTTTGGAACACCGGATGCCGGAGACTCAGCCCCCGCAGCCGCGGCCCCCGCGGCCCCCGCCACGAGTCGCTCCAGCAGCGTCGTCTTGCCGGCGCCGTTGGGGCCGATGAGCGCCACGCGCTCCGGACCCTGGATCACCCAGGACCGCTCGTCGTCGCCGATCGTCGCGATCCGGCGCCCGGCGGCGACCCCCGGGTCGGGCAGCTCGATGTGCACCGACTCGTCGTCGCGCACCCGCCGCTCGGCGGCGTCGAGCGCCGCCCGCGCGCTGGCCTCCTTGCCGGCGGCTTCGATGCGCAGCCGCCCGGCCGATACCTGCGCCGCCCGTTTCTTGCCGCCCATGATGATCTTCGGCTCGCGCTTCTCGATGGCGGCCTTCCGGCCCATGGCGGCGCGGGTGGCGAGCACCTGCTCCTGATGGATCCGGTCGCGCTTCTCGCGGCGCACGAGCTGCCGGGCGGCCGACTCCGCCTGACGGGCGGCGGCCTGTTCGACATCCAGCGCCTCGCGCCAGGCGGAGTAGGGACCGCCGAACGTGGCGAGCGTGTTGGCGTACAGCTCCGCCGTCTCGTCCATCAGCTCGAGCAGCTGCGTGTCGTGACTGACGACGATGAGGGTGCCCCGCCACGTGCGCACGAGGTCGTACACGCGGGCGCGGGCGTCGCGATCGAGGTTGTTGGTGGGCTCGTCGAGGAGGGCGATGGGGTGCGCCCGCAGGCGGACACCGACGATCGCCGCGAGCATGGCCTCGCCGCCGGAGAGGTCGCCGACGTGCCGGTCGAGCGCGTCGTGGGGGAGCCCGGCTTCGGCGAGCGCGGCCGTCGCGCGCGCCTCGACGTCCCAGTCGTCGCCGACCGCGTCGAAATGGCGCTGGTCGACGTCGCCCGCGGCGATCGCGCGCACGGCGTCGAGCGCCCCGGAGACGCCGAGCACGTCGGCGACGCGCTCGGTGGCGTCCAGGCGCTGCCGCAGCAGATCGACGGTGCCGGTGCGCACGAGGGTGCCGGATGCCGGGGTCTGTGTGCCGGCGATGAGCGCGAGCAGTGTCGATTTGCCCGACCCGTTGCGGCCGATGAGCCCGGTGCGGCCGGCGCCGAACGCGCCCGTGACATCGGTCAGGGCGGGCGTGCCGTCGGGCCAGGTGAAGGTGATGCGGTCGAGGGTGACCGCGGAAGTGGAGATCGGCATGACGTGCCTCCCGAAGGTTCGGGCGCAGGCGCGAACGGCACCGAGGCCCCGCGAGCGCACGACAGCGCAAGGCGGGAGGGTCCGACGAGCCGGCGCGGATGGGGTGCGCCGAACGTCGGAAACCCTGGCGTCCGAAAGGAGCGGAGGGTCGACGGCTCAGCGCGGGATCACAGCGCGGCGTCGAAACCCTTCAACGGTCTTCCTCACACTCGGGACGGGGACCGGCACAGTCTACCGCAACACTCCCGGGCGGATGCCGGCGCACACCCCGCGGCGCGCGAGTCGATCGCCCGGCATCCCTCGGCATTCATCCCTCTGCGTCAGGGCCGCTGTGCGGCCAGCTGCTTCTCCAGGAAGGCGCGCACGTCGACGAGCTCCTCCTGCGACACGCTGTGGGTGAGCCCCGCATAGACCCGGCCGCTCAACTCGACATGATCGGGAAGCCACTGGATCGTGTGCTCGACCCGAGCCGCCGGGATCACCTCATCGCGGGCACCCCGGCCCCAGAACACCGGCGGGCGCACCTCGGCGAGGTGCTCGTCGGTGGGCAGGGCCCCGCTGTCGACGTACCCGGCGAGGTTGACCACGAACGCGAATCGGTCCGGCTGCAGTCGCAGCGCCTGCAGCGCCACGGCGGCCCCCTGCGAGAAGCCGAGCAGGCCGACCGTCCCTTCAGCCGGCGTCGCCGCGTCGAGCCAGTCGATGAGGCTCCGCGCGGCGGTCGTCACCGCGTCACCGCCGGGCGCATCCAGGCCCTCGATCGGATACCACGACCAGCCGGGCGTCGGAAAGGGCGGCGACAGCGGAGCACGCACGGCGGCGACCACGAACTCCGCCGGGAGAAACGGCGCGAGCCCGAACAGGTCGCGCTCGTCCGAGCCGTAGCCGTGCAGCAGCACGAGCAGCGGGCGACCCGCGCGCTCGTCGGCGGGAGCGGACCAGAGCACGGCATCGGCATCCACGGGCACCATCTCACTCATCCGCCCATCTTCTCAGCAGCGCCCGACACCGCGCGGTGGCCCTCTCACCACCGGGACGGTTCGCGTGCGCGTCGCCGCACCGGGGTATACATGGAGCATGGCCGTTCGCACCCCCGACCCCGACCCGAACGAGCAGGGCGACGACGGGACGCCCCGCGACCCGCTGGCGGGATTCGGGTCCTCGCTCGGCCAGGGCGGGCGCCCCGGGCATCCCGTCGGGGACGGCTCCTTCGGCTCGCCGACACCCGGCAGCGCCGCGAATCCCGGCTGGCTGACCGAGATCGAACTGGCTGAGGCGCGGCGACGGCTGCCCATCCTCTACGTCGAGGCCGTGCCGGTGCGCACCGACGGGGTCGGTACGGTCACTCAGGTGGGTGTGCTGCTGCGCGCGACGCCGATGGGGGAGATCACGCGGTCGATCGTGTCGGGGCGGGTGCGCTACGGCGAGACCGTGCGTGATGCGCTCTTCCGCCACGTCGAGAACGACCTCGGGCCGATGGCCTTCCCCCAGCTGCCGCCGCAGCCGGTGCCGTTCACCGTCGCGGAGTACTTTCCGATCCCGGGCATCAGCGCGTTCCACGACGACCGGCAGCACGCCGTTTCGCTCGCGTTCGTCGTCCCCGTGACGGGCACCTGCGAGCCGCGCCAGGATGCTCTCGAGGTCACGTGGATGACTCCGGAGGAGGCGTCGTCGGCGTCACTGGCCGAGGAGATGGAGGGTGGCCGCTCGACGCTGCTGCGCCTCGCCCTGGCGAGCGTGGGTGCGCTGCGGTGACGCCGCAGAGCTCCGCCCTCGTCGAGTTCGCGATCGCTCTCCCGCTGACGCTCCTCTTTGCGTTCCTCATCGCGGTGGTGCTTCGCCGCCTTTTCGGCGCGCGACTGTCGCTGCCGGTCTCGATCATGACGATCGTGTCGCTCGTCGGCGTCAGCGTCGGGCTGCTGATCACCGGTCTTTTCTTCTACGGACAGCGATTGTGGATGCCGACGACGCTCATGCTGGCGGTCGGATGCAGCCTGGGACTGTCGCTCCTGGTCGCCGCCGTCGCCGCCCTCGTGCGCAGCGACCCCGGCGGCGTCGACGTCGCCGCGCTCATCGCGGCTGGTGAGAGCGAAGGCGTGGAGTTCAAGGAGACCGCCCGCTGGAACGTCCGCGAGGACAAGAAGGACCCGCGGATGGAGCAGGTGGTGGCGAAGACGGTCGCCGCCTTCCTCAACAGCTCCGGCGGCACGCTCGTCATCGGCGTCGACGACGCCGGGCGAGCGCTCGGACTCGACCGCGACTACGCGACGCTGCGCACCCCCGATGCCGACCGATTCGAGCTCTGGCTGCGCGACATGCTGTCCACCAGCCTCGGCAAGAACGCCGCAGCGCTGCCCCGCATCCGCTTCGCGGACATCGACGGTCACGAGGTCTGCGCCGTGCGGTGCCCGCGCTCGCCGGAGCCGGTGTTCGTCGCGCAGGGCGGCAGCACCGATCTGTGGGTCCGGGTCGGCAACTCCACGCGCGCATTCGGCGTCGACGAGGCCGTCACCTATGTCGCCCGCCACTTCAAGCCGAGCCTCGGCGACCTGCTGCGCCCGCGCCGCTGACCGCTCGCGCCCCGCGAGACGGCACATCCGCGACGAGACGGGACGCCACGCGTTCCGTCTCGTCGCGGATTCCCCGTCTCGGCGATCGGGTGCCCGCGTAGGCTCGAGCTCATGACCACGCCCGAGCCCCTCGCCTTCCCGACCGACCCGGCCGGCTGGACCGCCTTCGCGACCGAGCGGCCGACGGCGGCGGTTGCTGTCGTCGCCGACGTCGACGCCCGGCTGGTGGCCGGGACCGACCTCGACGCCGCCGCGCGGCTGGAGCTGTGGAACGACGCCGAGATCGCGCTCCTCGCAGCCACGAACGAGTCTTACCTGCTCAGCGAGGCCCATCCGGATGCCGCGGTGCGCGCGATCGCTGAAGAGCAGGTCCAGCGGCTCGAAGCCCTCTCGGCATCCCGCCTGCTCGACCGCGATCTCTTTCAGGCGATGGCCGCCGCCGACGCCGCTGCCGAACCCGCCGACGCCGCCGCAACCGCCGCCGACCTCGACGACCAGCAGCGGCGCCTGCTCGCGAAGGTGCTCCAGGATTTCCGCCGCGGCGGCGTCGACCTCCCCGACGCCGAGCGCGAACGCGTGCGCGAGCTCACCGACCGCGACACGGAGCTGAGCCTGACCTTCTCCCGCAACATCCGCGACGGCCGCCGTGAGATCCGCGTGACGCCCGAGGCGCTCGCGGGGCTGCCGCAGGACTTCCTCGACGCGCATCCCGTCGGCGACGACGGCCTCGTCGTGCTCACGACCGACTACCCCGACCTCATGCCGGTGCGCGAGTACGCCCGCGACCGCGCCACCCGCACGGCGATCGTCGCCGCCTACAACGACCTCGCCTGGCCGGAGAACGACCCCGTCCTGGCCGAACTCCTCGCCGTCCGCGCGGAGCGGGCCGGTCTGCTCGGCTACGGCGACTGGGCCGACTACGAGACCGAGCCGCGCATGATCGGCGGCGGCGGCAAGAACGGCGGGCGCGCCATCGCCGAGTTCCTCGACCGACTGGACGAGGCCTCCGCCGACGCCGCGCAGCGCGAGTACGGCATCCTGCTCGCGCGCCTGCAGCAGGACGACCCGGACGCCACCGAGGTCACCATCGCCGACCTCTTCTATCTGCTGAGCACGCTGCGCGGCGAGCGTCACGACGTCGACGCGCAGCTCGTGCGCTCCTACTTCCGCTTCGACCGCGTGCTGCCGGGACTGCTCGCCACGACCGGCCGCCTGCTCGATGTCGAGTACGTGCCGGTCGACGTCCCCACCTGGCACGCCGACGTCCACTCCTACGATGTCGTGCGCGCCGGGGCGCGACTCGGCCGGATCCACCTCGATCTGCATCCCCGTGACGGCAAGTACACGCACGCCGCCTGCTTCGGCCTGGCGCAGGGCGTGGCGGGGCGCGTGCTCCCCGAGGCCGTGCTGCTGTGCAACTTCGCGCGGGGACTCATGACGCACGACGAGGTCGTGACGTTCTTCCACGAGTTCGGCCACCTCGTCCACGACATCCTCGGCGGCGCGCAGCGCTTCGCCCGCTTCACCGGCGTCGCGACGGAGTGGGACTTCGTCGAGGCGCCGAGTCAGCTGCTGGAGGAGTGGGCGTGGGATGCCGGTGTCCTCTCGAGCTTCACCGCCAACGCCGACGGCGAGCCGATCCCCGCCGACCTCGTCGAGCGGATGAAGGTCGCCGACGGCTTCGGTCGCGCCCTCGAGGTGCGCCGCCAGCTCGGTCACGCCCAGGTCTCCTACCACCTGCACGTGGACCGGCCCGCCGACCTGCAGGCGGCGACCGAGCACTGGTACGACGCGACGAGTCCGGTGAAGCCGCTGCGCGGGCGGCACCCCTACGCCGGGTTCGGTCACCTCACCGGCTACGGCGCCTGCTATTACACGTACCAGTGGTCCCTCGTCATCGCACGCGACCTGCTCTCGGGCTTCGGCGGCGACCTCATGAACCCCGACGCGGCCGCCCGCTACCGCCGCGAGATCCTCGAGCCCGGCGGCAGCCGGGACGCCGCCGATCTGGTGCGAGCCTTCCTCGGCCGGGACTACGGATTCGACGCCTACCGGGAGTGGCTCGCCGGGCGCTGAGAACCCGCCCCGCTTCCGGTATCCTTCCCCCTGTCGGCTGCCCGAGCCGACGATCCCCCACCCGGAGTCGCCCCCGCGCCGCCCGCGCCGAAGCGGAGACCCCCGTGTCCCATGTGCCGTCCGAGTCCGACCAGCAGCCCACCCGCGACGACAGCGCCGACACGTCGCCGTTCGACGAGCTCATGGCAGGACCTCCCGCCGCATCCGGGTCGTTCACGACGACCTTCCGCGGCTACGACAAGGCCGAGGTCGACGCCGCGATGGCCGAGCTCACCGCGGCCCGCAGCGGTCACTCCGAAGAGCTCGCGCAGCTGAAGGACAAGTACCGCCGCGCCGTCGCGACGATCAAGACCCACCTCGCCACGATCGACGATCTCCACTCCCGCGTCGCCGCGCTCGAGGCCGACCTCGCGGTGGAGGCCGCCAAGGCCAGCAATGCCGAGGAGAAGGTCGCGACCCTCAGCGATGAGCTGGTGAACGCGGCCGACGAGTCCACGAAGGGCCGAGAGCGGTTCGAGGAGGTCCTCCGCGTCGCCGAGGAGCAGGCGAGCGTCATCATCAAGAACGCGAGCGTACAGGCCGACCGGCTGCTCGAGGCTGCGCGTGAGGAGATCGCGACCCGGCGTGCGCAGGCCCAGGCGGATGCCGATGTGCTGCTGTCGCAGGCGGAGTCCGACGCGCAGCAGGCCCGGCTGCGCATCGAGACCGAGCTGACCGCGCACCAGGCGCAGCTTGAGCGCGAGCGCGCCCACGCCGACGAGAAGGTGACGCAGGCCGAGCAGGAGGCCGCCGCGATCCGCACCGAGGCGGAGAAGGGTGCGGCGGCGCTGCGCTCCCTCGTCGCGCGCGAGACCGAACAGGCGCGTGCCGAGGCGGAGGAGGCGGTGCGCGAGCAGCGGATGCGCGCGCTGGAGTTCGAGGAGTCGCTGACCCGCCGCCAGGACGACGCGCAGCAGGAATTCCTCGTGCTGCACAACCAGGCCGTCGCCCACGCCGAGCGCATCACGCAGGACGCCAACGACCAGGTGGCCGCCTCGCTCGAGCACGCGCAGCGCATCACGGCGAAGGCCGATGACTTCGACAAGCTGATGCGCGCGCAGTCGCAGCAGCTCGAGGCGGATGCGAAGCTGCGCGCCCGCGAGATCCTCGACCGCGCCGGCACCAAGGCGCAGAAGATCATCGACACCGTGACGGCGCACTCGCAGTCCGTCCTGCGCGACGCGGAGGACCGGACGCGGCAGCTGCGCTGGCAGCAGCAGCAGCTGACGAGTTTCATGAGCGAGGTCAAGGAGCTGATCCGACCGGATGCCGCGGCCCCGGCATCCGCCGACGACGCCGCGGAGGCACCCACCGCGGACTGACGAGCTCGGCCGCACCGGGGTCGGCGCCAGCCGCGCGCTCGTGCGCGGGCAGGTGCTGCCCGGCGTCTCGGTGTGGGACCTCGTCTCAGCCGAGGGCGAGGAGCGCCTCTACGTCGTGGTGCCCGGCAACGTCGGCGGCCCGGAAGCCCTCATCGACGTGCTCGCCGCGCTCCGCCGCTGATCGCGGCGCGGCGGGGCGGCGGCCGGGATGGGCCCGCCGCGGCGGGCCCGGCGTCAGGTGAGGCGCGCGAGCTCGGCGACGAAGGCGTCGACGTCGTCCGCGGTGGTGTCGAACGAGCACATCCAGCGGACCTCGTTCTTCGCCGCGTCCCAGTCGTAGAACCGGAACGCCTTCCGCAGCTCATCGGCGACACCGTCGGGCAGCGTCGCGAACACCCCGTTGGACTGCGTCGGCTGGCTGAAGGCGACGCCCGAGATCGACCCATCGGCAAGGCCCGCCTCGACGCCGGCGCGCAGCCGCTGCGCCATCGCGTTGGAGTGCCGGGCGTTCCGGAGGTACAGGTCGCCGTCCGGATGGCTTGAGGGCTCGAGCAGGGCGATGAGCTGCGCCGAGACGAACCGCATCTTCGAGCTCAGCTGCATGTTGAGCTTGCGCAGATACGTCAGACCCTCGGATGCCGCGGGGTCGAGCACCACGACGGCTTCCGCGCCGAGCGCCCCGTTCTTGGTGCCGCCGAAGCTGAGCACGTCGACCCCGGCATCCGTCGTGAACGCGCGCAGCGGCAGATCGAGCGCGGCGGCGGCGTTGGAGATGCGCGCCCCGTCCAGGTGCAGCCGCATGCCGCGCGCGTGCGCATGGTCGGCGAGCGCGCGGATCTCGTCGGGCGTGTACAGCGTGCCGAGCTCGGTGGACTGCGTGATCGACACGACGAGCGGCTGCGCGCGGTGTTCGTCGCCCCAGCCCCACGCCTCGCGGTCGACGAGGTCGGGCGTGAGCTTGCCGTCCTCGGTCGGCACGTTCAGGATCTTGATCCCCGCGACGCGCTCGGGTGCCCCGCCCTCGTCGACGTTGATGTGGGCGGTGGATGCCGCGATCACCGCGCCCCAGCGGGGGAGCATCGACTGCAGCCCGGTGACGTTGGCGCCGGTGCCGTTGAACACCGGGAACGCCTGCACGCCCTCGCCGAAGTGGTGGGCGAACACCTCCTGCAGGCGGGCGGTGTACGCATCCTCGCCGTAGGCGATCTGGTGGCCGTCGTTCGCGGCGGCGATGGCCGCGAGCACCTCGGGGTGGACGCCGGAGTAGTTGTCGCTCGCGAAGCCGCGGACGGCCGCGTCATGCAGGGTGGTCACGGCATCCAGCCTACTTTCCGCGTCGCCGGCGGGCGCTTTCGCGGTCGTGGGTGGGTGCGCCTCCGGCGTCGCGGGTGGGTGCGGCTTCCGCATCGCGGGTGGGTGCGGGTCCCGCGTCCTCGCTTCGCCCCGTATCGGATGTCGGCGGTCTCCCGTACCCTCGCCGTATGTCCGAGCCACCGGCATCCGCTCGCACCGTCCCGCCGCACGGCATGCGCACGTTCGTGCACGTGCTCGTCAACACGGCCGTGGCGAACATCACCACGAGCTACCTGTGGTTCGCGCTGACGTTCTGGGTGTATCTGCAGACGCGGTCGGTGCTCGCGACCGGCATCATCGGCGGGGCGTACATGCTGCTGCTGGCGATCTTCGGCATGGTGTTCGGCACGGTCGTGGACCGCCACCGCAAACACCGGGTGATGGTGCTGTCGGCGCTCATCACGCTCGCCGCCTTCATCCTGGCCGCCGCGCTGTACCTCGTGCAGCCTGAGTCGGCACTGCTCGATCTCGGCGGCCCGTGGTTCTGGCTGTTCTCCGGCATCATCCTCGCCGGCGCCGTCATCGAGAACCTGCGCAACATCGCCTTGTCGACGACGGTGACGTTGCTCGTCCCCACCGAGCGCCACGCCAACGCGAACGGCATGGTCGGCACTGTGCAGGGGCTCGCGTTCCTCGTCACGAGCGTCTTCTCCGGCCTGTCGATCGGATTGCTCGGCATGGGATGGACGCTCGTCATCGCGGTGGCACTGACCGCCGTCGCGCTCGTGCATCTGCTGATGCTGCGCGTGCCGGAGGACGAACCCGAGCGCGACCCCGAGGCGAAGTTCATCGATGTGCGCGGTGCGGCGGCGGCCATCCGTGCGGTGCCGGGGCTGTTCGCGCTCATCATCTTCTCCACGTTCAACAACCTCATCGGCGGCGTGTACATGGCGCTGATGGATCCGTACGGGCTGACCCTGTTCCCGGTGGAGTGGTGGGGTGTCGTGCTCGGCGTGACCTCGACCGGGTTCATCGCGGGCGGGGCGATCGTGGCGGCGAAGGGGCTCGGCCGCAACCCCATCCGGACGCTCTTGATCACGGTCATGGTGATGGGTCTCGTCGGAGCGCTGTTCACGATCCGCGACTGGTGGTGGGTGTACGTCCTCGGGATCTGGATCTACATGGCGCTCGTTCCGGCGGTCGAGGCCGCCGAGCAGACGGTCATCCAGCGCGTCGTGCCGTTCGAGAAGCAGGGGCGCGTGTTCGGGGCGGCGGCGGCGATCGAGGTGTCCGCGGCGCCCATCACCTCGTTCCTCATCGCGCCGATCGCGGAGTTCTGGATCATCCCGTACATGGAATCCGACGCCGGACGCCGCACCTGGGGATGGCTGCTCGGCGACGGCGTCGGCCGGGGGATCGCCCTCGTGTTCCTGTTCGCGGGGATCATCATGATCGTCATCGGCGCCCTCGCGTTCGCGACCCGGTCCTACCGCATCCTCTCCGCCGAGTACGCCGTCGCGCCGACGACGCTCGAGGGTGACGAGGGTGCTGCGGGTGCGGGTACGGGGGCTGGTGCTGCGGGGACCATTTCGCCGGCGTCGGCAGCCCAGGTTCGCGGCGGGTCCGCGGACCAGCCCGGCTCGTAGCCGCGGGCCCCCCTCCCGCCGGGGCTGTGGGGTTGGCTGGGCAGTTGTGGTGGTTTCCCGCCCGGGGTAGCAGCCACGACTGCCAAGGGAATGCGCGGCGCGGCGCCTACGCCCCGAGGGTGATGACCTGGTCGTTGACGGCGGACGCCTCGGCATCCCACAGCCCGACGAAGGCGGCGGCGAGATCGTCTTCGAGCCCCGCGAGACTGCGCACCCGAAAGATGACGGATGCCGCGCGCAACGCCGCGGCCGAGGCGCCGGCATCCGCGGCCTTCGCGAAGCCCTGCGCCATCGCGCGCGCCCAGGCCTCCTCGGCGGCTTTCACGGCGGCGTAGTTCGCGCCGCCGGCGAGGGGACGCGCCACCGCGGTCGACGAGACGATCGCGGTGCGCGCGGCGGGCGCGGCGACGAGATCGTCCCAGAACGCCCGGCTCACGTGCCGGAGCGCCGTGAGCCCTCCCTCGAGTGCGCGGTAGTCCGCGTCGCTCTGGCCCGCGATCCCGCCGCCCCCGCGCCACCCGCCGACGAGGTGCAGGATGCCGTCGACGCGCACCCCGTCCGCGCGCAGCGCCGCCGAGAGCGCGGCGACGGCCGCCTCATCGGTCAGGTCGCACACGGCCGTCCGCGCGCCGAGCGCGCCTAGCGGGCCGAGCCGCGCGGCATCCCGGCCGACCGCGACCACCGTCGCCCCGGCGGCGCGCAGCGCTCGCACCGCGGCATCCCCGCTCGCGCTCGTCGCCCCCGCCACGAGCACACACCGCCCCCGCACGCTCACGTCCGCCCCCGCGCCGCCGCGGCCGCGGCGCGAAGCCCCTTCGCCGACTGCGCCCGTTGCCGCCGAGACAGCCCCTTGTCGCCGTGCCATAACGGGCCCCCTCGGCGCGAAGGGGCCCGCTCGGCGATGGCGCTCGGCCTGCTCCCCGCGGCCCCCGCCGCCCCGGCCCCCGCCCCCGCAGCCCGCGCCGCCGCCGCGGCCCCCACCCCGGCGGGCTCAGGCATCGCGACCCGTGATGCCGCGGGTGGAAGAGATGACCTCCCGCATCTTCTTCTCGAGGGCTTCGAAGAACATCGACAGGGGGAACTCGTCGTCCATCACGGCATCCGTGTACCCCTTCGGCGGCCCGGCGAGCACGTCGCCCGGCAGGCCGCGCGCCCACTGCGACGCCGGGTGCGGGGTCAGCACGCTGCGCACGAGCTCGTACGCGGCGAGCCAGTGCGCGACCTTCGGCCGGTCGATCGACTCCCAGTACAGCCGGTCGATCGCGTCGCCGAGCGCGACCACCGCCGCCGGCACCTCGTCCCAGTCGAAGGCGAGCGCGGTGTCGGTCCAATGCAGCACGCCGCGCTGGTGCAGCCACGCGAACAGCAGCTGACCGCCGAGCCCGTCGTAGTTGCGCACGCGCGAGCCGGTGATCGCGAACCGGAAGATGCGGTCGAAGATCACGGCGTACTGCACGAGCCGCGCGTGCTCGCCGATGGCATCGTCGCGCGCGCCGAGCGCGACGCACTCGCGGAACGCCGTCAGGTCGCACCGCAGCTCCTCCAGCGAATAGAGGAAGAACGGCATCCGCTGCTTGATCATGAACGGGTCGAACGGCAGATCGCCCCGCATGTGCGTGCGGTCATGGATGAGATCCCACATGACGAAGGTCTCCTCCGCCAGCTGCTGGTCGGCCAGCATCCGCGCCGCCGGTTCGGGAAGCGCGAGCTTCGTGATCTCGGATGCCGCGGCCACCACGCGCCGGTACCGCGCCGCCTCCCGGTCCTGGAAGATCGCGCCCCACGTGAACGCCGGAATCTCGCGCATCGCGACCGTCTCCGGGAACAGCACGGCGGAGTCGGTGTCGTAGCCGGGGGTGAAGTCGATGAACCGCAGCGAGACGAACAGCCCGTTGGTGTAGGTCTGCTCGAGCTCCGCGATGAACTCGGGCCAGATTACTTCGCACAGCACGGCCTCGACGTGGCGGTCGCGCGACCCGTTCTGCGTGTACATCGGGAACACGACGAGGTGCTGCAGGCCGTCGACACGGTGCTGCTGCGGTTGGAACGCGACGAGCGACTCGAGGAAGTCGGGCACGCCGAGGCCGGAGTCGACCCAACGCTCGAAATCGTGGACGGATGCCGAGAGGTATTCGGCATCGTGCGGGAACAGCGGCGTCAGTGCGCGGATCGCGCCGACGATGGTCTCGATGAGGGCGCGGGCCTCGTCGTGGGAGTCGGCGTCGGCGATCGACCCGTCCTGCGCCTGCAAGTCCTGGAGGGCGGTCGCGGCATCCTTCAGCCTCAGCCAGGCCGGCTGCTGCGCGATCGGAGTGCCGTCCTCGACGACCTCGGGCTCCCCGATGATGGCCGCGCGGGCGGTCGTGATCATGCTCATGTGAACCTCCGATCCTCGATTACAGGAATATTTACGGCGTCGCCGTCTTCTGTCCGATATTCTTCCATGTATGGAAGATGCTGTCGACCAGCGGATCATCGCCGAGGTCTCCCGCGACGGGCGGGCCACGCTCGCCGACCTCTCGGCGGCGGTGGGGCTGTCGGTTTCGGCCGTGCAGGCTCGGCTCAGGCGCCTCGAGGCGCGCGGCGTCATCGTCGGCTACCGTGCCGTCGTCGACCCGGAGCAGGTCGGCCGCCCCTTGGCGGCGTTCATCGAGATCACCCCGCTCGACCCCGCGCAGCCCGACAACGCCCCCGAGTTGCTCGAGCACCTCGATGCGATCGAGGCGTGCCACTCGATCGCCGGCGACGCGGCGTACATGCTGCTGGCCCGAGTCGCCTCGCCGCGCGCGCTGGAGGACCTCGTGCGCGACATCCGCCTCGCCGCGAACGTCCGCACCCGCACGACCGTGGTCCTGCAGACCTTCTACGAGCACCGCCCCGTCGTCCCCGCGGCCTGACCACCGACCCCATCTCGCCGCATCCGCCGCCGAGGTCGCCGGTTGCGCGCCGAGGTTGCCGGTTTGGTGCCGAGGTCGCCGGTTTGGTGCCGAGGTCGCCGGTTTGGTGCCGAGGTCGCCGGTTTGGTGCCGAGGTCGCCGCGGCGACCTCGCGGCCGGAGGGACGACCTCGTGGATGAAGCGGCGACTTCGTGGAGGACACGGCGACCTCGCGGCCGGAGGGACGACCTCGCGGGCGAAGCGGCGACCTCGCGGGCGAAGCGGCGACCTCGCGGCCGGAGCGGCGACCTCGCGGATACATCTCGCGGTGGATGCCGCCCCACGCCCGGTCGCGTAGCGTCGAAGCGTGTTCCGCCGGCTGACCCGCACGCAGCTCGTCATCGACATCGTCGTGGCGGGACTGTTCGCGCTTGTCGCCCTCCCCTTCGACCTGTCGATCGGCCGCTTCTACGACAACAACGCGCTCGGGACCGTGCTGGTCGCCCTGCTGATGGGCGGCGCGCTCGCGCTGCGCCGGGCCGCGCCCGGGCTCGCGTTGACGGTCGCCTGGGTCGGCGCGATCGTGCAGATGGCGATGGCGCGCCCGCCGAGCACCGCGGACATCGCCGTCTTCGGGGTGCTGTACGCCACGGCCGCCTACGGCAGTCGCCGTACCTTCTGGGCAGGGCTCGCGTCGACGTTCGTCGGCGCGCTCGTCATCACGATCTACCTGTTCGCTCCGCTGACGGATGCCGGTCTCAGCGCCTCGACGATCACGACGGCCCTCGCCGTCGCCCTCGCCGCGATGTTCGGCCTGGGACTGGCCTGGACGGTCGGCGCGCTCGTGCGCACCGGCATCCGGGCCCGCGAGAACCGGCGCGCCCAGGAGGTCGCCGAGGCCGAGGCGGCGGCGGAGTCCGAGCGCACGCGGATCGCCCGGGACATGCACGACGTCGTCGCGCACTCCCTCGCGGTCGTGATCGCGCAGGCCGACGGAGCCCGCTACGCCAGTGCGTCCGATCCGGATGCCGCGGCATCCGCCCTCGGCACCATCTCCACGACCGCGCGGGCCGCGCTCTCCGACGTGCGCATGCTGCTCGCGCAGCTGCGACACCGGCAGGCCGACGGCCCGCAGCCCACGCTCGCCGACCTCGAACAGCTGTATGCCCAGGTGCGCGCGGCGGGCATCGCGCTGCGGGTCGACGTCGATCCGGCGCCGGCGGTCGAGGTCCCGACCGGGGTGCAGCTCGCGGTCTATCGGATCCTGCAGGAGGCGCTCACCAATGCGCTCCGGCACGGCGCCGGCGCGCCCGTCGACATCGCGCTGGCGTGGCATGCTGACCGGGTGGAGTTGAGCGTGCGCAACGAGACCACGGCGCCCGGCGCCCCAGCGTCGGGGACACCCGCCGGTGAGGGTGAGGCGCCCCGCGGGCACGGCGTGATCGGCATGCGGGAGCGTGCGCAGCTCGTCGGCGGCGCACTCGACGCCGGTCGCGAGGGCGGCGACTTCGTCGTCCGCGCCACGCTCCCGATCGGCGGCGGCGAGTGAGCGTGCCGATCCGCGTCGTTCTGGTGGACGATCAGGCGCTGTTCCGCGCCGGCATCCGGATGGTCGTCGCCTCGCAGCCCGATCTCGAGGTCGTCGGCGAGGCCGGTGACGGCGCCGAGGCGCTGCGGGTGATTCGCGCCACCCGTCCCGACGTGGTCCTGATGGACATCCGGATGCCGGTGATGGACGGCCTCACCGCGACCGCCGAGCTGCTCGCCGACACGTCGTTCGCCGACACCCCGCCGCGCGTTGTCATGCTGACGACGTTCGACCTCGATGAGGCCGCCGCGCGCGCGATCCGGCAGGGGGCGAGCGGGTTCCTGTTGAAGGACGCCGATCCGGAGTTCCTGCTGGCCGCGATCCGCACGGTCCACGCCGGGTCGGCCGTCATCGCGGCATCCGCCACCCGCGACCTGTTCGCCCACTTCGCCGCACCGGCGGTGCGCCCCGCGCCCCCGGCGTTCGAGGAGCTGACCGACCGTGAGCGGGAGATCTTCGCGCTCGCCGCCCGCGGACTGTCGAACGCGGAGATCGCGCAGCGCGAGTTCCTCTCCGAAGCGACCGTGAAGACGCACATCAGCCGGATCCTCGCCAAGCTCGCCCTGCGCGACCGCGTCCAGCTCGTCGTCTTCGCCTTCGAGCACGGCCTGGCCTGACCCCGCCCCGGCCCGCCGCCGTCTCGGCGGCCCCGTCCGCGCCGTCCCCCGTCCAGCGTGTCTCGAAAGCAGGGCGAATCGACCGAAACCGGCCGCCGCACGCCCCGATGAGCCGGTTCAGCCTGCTTTCGCGACGGCGGGACGGGGTGACGCGGGACGGGGTGGGCGACCAGGCCGAGCGACCGGCCGACCGCGGCCGGCAGACCGTGGCCGGCGACGGCCGGCCGACCGCACCGGGCGGATCATCCTCGCGATGTACGCGGGCGCGACCCGCGGCGGACGCGGCCGGCGCCGCGCCCTCCGTAGCGTCGACGGCATGGAGATCACGACGACAGAGCTCGGCCTCGCGGCGCGGGTGCAGGGCCTCAGCAAGACGTACGGCGCGGGCGAGACCGGGGTGCGGGCGCTCGACGACGTCACCGTCGGCATCCGCCGCGGGGAGTTCACCGCGATCATGGGGCCGTCGGGGTCGGGCAAATCCACCCTCATGCACATCATGGCGGGCCTGGATGCGCCGACCAGCGGCCGCGCCTGGATCGGCGACACCGAGATCACCGGCCTGTCCGACCTCGAGCTGACGATCCTACGGCGACGCCGCGTCGGCTTCGTCTTCCAGGCGTTCAACCTCGTGCCGACCCTCGACGCGCTCGGCAACATCCTGCTGCCGTTCGACCTCGACGGTCGCACCCCGAGCGCGCTGGAGCGTGCGCGCATCGACGGCCTCATCGACTCCCTCGGCCTGCGGCCGCGGCTGCGGCACCGCCCGCACGAGCTCTCCGGCGGCCAGCAGCAGCGCGTCGCGATCGCCCGCGCCCTGGCGACGGCGCCAGACCTCGTCTTCGCCGACGAGCCCACCGGCAACCTCGACTCCCGCTCCGGCCGTGAGGTGCTCGCCCTGCTGGCCGCCGCCAGCCGTCAGCACGGGCAGTCGATAGCGATGGTGACCCACGATCCGGTCGCCGCGAGCCACGCCGACCGCGTCCTGTTCCTCGGCGACGGTCGCGTCGTCGCCGACAAGCCGCGCCAGAGCGCCGAACAGGTCTCGGCCTTCATGCTCGCCGCGGAGGTGGCGGCATGACCGCCGTCGCGACGCCGGCGACGCCGGAGACGACATCGGAGACGGCGACCCGGATGCCGCGGCGCACCCGGTCCGCGGCGTGGCTGCGCGAGCGCGGGATGGGCGCGACGATCCTCGTGTCGGCGATCTCGGCCGCCTTCGGCGTCCTGCTGCTGAGCGCGACCGGATACATCGCGGCGTGGGTGGATGCCGATCCCTATCTCGGCGGTGGCGAGACGGTGACGGTGGTCCTCGGCATCCTGAGCGTGCTGCTCGTCGGCGTCGCGATCTACGTCGCCGCGATCGTGACGGCCAACACCTTCGCGACGATCGTGGCCGGCCGCGTCCGCCGCATCGCGCTGATGCGCCTGATCGGCGCGTCGGCGCGATCGCAGCGGGGTGAGGTCGCCCGGCAGGGCCTCATCGTCGGCACGCTCGGCGCCGCGGTCGGCCTCGTCGCGGGTGTCGCGGCGGCCGCGCTGCTGCTGTGGTGGGGTGGGAACGCGCTCGGCCTCGACGTCGCCTACGACATCCTGCAGCCCGTCCTCGTGCTCCCCGCGGCGGTCGTCGCGCTGACGACGTGGGCGGGCGCGTGGAGCGGGTCGCGCCGCGTGCTGTCGGTGACGCCGCTGCAGGCGATTGCGGGCTCGACGCCCCGTCGGCATGACGAGGCGGCCGCGTCCCGCGGGCGCAACGTCGCCGCAGTGGCGCTGTTCGTCGCCGGTGCCGCGCTTCTCGCGCTCGGCGTCGTGGTCGGGATGCTGAACCCGCTCGGCGTCGTGGTGGCGTTCGTCGGCGGCATCCTCTCGTTCACCGGCCTCGCGCTCGGTGCGGTGCTCATCATGCCGCCGCTGCTGCGGCTGACCGGCCGGCTGTTCGGACGCTCCGCGCCGGCGCGACTCGCGGCCGAGAACGCGCTGCGCTACCCGGAACGCGCCAGCCGCATGGCGATCGGCGTCGTCATGGGCGTCACCCTCGTCGTCATGTTCGCCGTCGCGAACGAGTCGGTCAAGGCCGTCATGACGGCCTCCGCCGGCGGCGAGCCGCCGGCGGAGATGATGCGGGTCATGGATACCTTCGCCGCCATCATGATGGGGCTCGTCGCGGTGTCGGCGGTCATCGCCGGCGTCGGCCTCGTGAACCTCCTGACGATCGGGATCGTCCAGCGGCGGCGCGAGCTGGGGCTGCTGCGCGCGCTCGGCCTGACCTCCGCGCAGGTGCGCCGCGTCGTGCTGCTCGAGGCCGTCCACGTCACGATCACGGCGCTGCTGTTCGGGCTCGTGCTCGGGGTCGTCTACGGCTGGGTCGCGGCGCAGTCTCTGCTCGGCTCGGTGTCGGTGCCGCCCGCGTGGTCGTCTCCGACGCTCGTCGCCCCGGCGATCCCGTGGCTGCCGGTGCTCGTAGTAGTCGTCGCCACCGCGCTGCTCACCGCCGTGGCCACGGTGGTCCCGACTCGGCTCGCGACCCGCGTCACCGCGGTCGAGGCCCTCGCGGAGTAGCAGTACCGCGGCGGCCGCGTGCGCCCAGCCCCACCTCGCGTCAGGCCGGATCGGCCGGGGCGGATGCCGGGTCGTGCGCCCAGGTGGGCGCGAGGGCGCGCAGCCGCGCGCCGCGCCACTGCCACGTCGCCCACAGCATGGGCCACAGCGCGGGAGCCGCGGCACCGCCGATGACGAGCCGGTCCCGCCACAGGGTCTTGCCGTCGTCGCCCGGCGCGGGGGAGACCGCCATCTGGTGGTCCCAGACGTCGAGTGCGGACAGCGGGCCGGTGAGCGGGATGCCGCTGTCGCGGAGGATCCGCACCGGCCCGCGCTCGTCGCGGGCGGAGCGCTCGCTGATGTGGATGAGCTGCTGACCGAGCGGCACCGCACCGGCCAGCCGCAGCGCGACCGGTACGTCGACGCCCGGGGCCAGCCGGGTGGGCAGGCCCGCGGCGTCCATCGGCGCCATGTCGACGAGCGGGCCGTAGAGCTCCGCGATCGCGCGGGGGGAGTGCAGTGCGCGCCACGCGGCGTCGGCGTCGCAGTCGAGCACGAGCTTCAGCATGATCCGCATGCTCCAGTGTCGCACTCGCCGCCCGCGCCGCCGCATGCTCGCCGCCGCGCACTCCACCTCGCACGCGGCATCGTGCGCTACTGTGGGAGCGCTCCCATTCGTCACGACCCCCGAGGTGCTCCATGCCCCAGCCCGCCGCCATCGAGTCCGGTGACCGGTCCCACGCGCTGCCGCCGGTCGAATCGGTCGCGCAGATCTCCAGCATCCTGCAGGACGCCGATCCCACCCTCGACCCGGCGCTCGCCGCCCTCGCCCGCCAGGCCGCGGCGGAGGGCGTGGTGCTGCTGCGCAACGACGACGGCATCCTGCCGCTCGGAGACCGTCCGACGGCGGTGTTCGGCCGGGTGCAGTACGACTGGTTCGCGGTCGGCTACGGCTCGGGCGGGGACGTGAAGGTCCCCTATGTCTGGAATCTCACCGCGGGGCTGCGCGACGCGGGTGTCGCCGTCGACGAGGTGGTCGCCGAGCAGTACCGGCAGTGGTGCGCGGCGCATCGGCCGAGCTTCGACGGCACGTGGGGCAACTGGCCGCACCACTTCCCGGAGATGCCGCTGGATCCCGCTGTCGCGACGGATGCCGCGACGCGCGCCGACACGGCCGTCGTGGTTATCGGGCGGGCCGCCGGAGAGGCGCGCGAGAGCACGCTGACGCCGGGGAGCTACTTCCTCACCGCCGACGAGCGCGCCATGCTGGACGCCGTCACCGCCGCCTTCGCCCGCACGGTCGTCGTCGTCGACGCCGGCAACGTCATGGACCTCGGCTGGCTCGCCGACTACGGAGACCGCATCGGCGGCGTGCTGTACGCGTGGCAGGGCGGCATGGAGGGCGGCCGCGCCGTCGCCGCCGTCCTCGCCGGAGAGATCGCGCCGAGCGGGCGCCTCACCGACACGATCGCGTGGCGCTACGACGACTATCCGAGCGCCGGCAACTTCGGCGATCCCGACGTCGGCGTCTACGCCGAGGACGTCTTCGTCGGCTACCGCTACTTCGAGACGTTCGCCCCCGAGCGCGTCCAATTCCCCTTCGGCTTCGGCCTCGGGTACACGACCTTCGCGGTCGAGGTCGCCGAGGTTTCGGACGGTGCCGGTCGCCGGGGCGAGGCGGGCGACGCGGGCGGGGCGGATGCCGAGATCGTCCGCATCCTCGTCGACGTGCGCAACACCGGTGCCGAGCACGCCAGCAAGGAGGTCGTGCAGGTCTACGTCGGTGCGCCCGAGGGTCTGCTCGCCCAGCCCGCGCGCCGGCTCGCCGCCTTCGCGAAGACGCCGCTGCTGGCCCCCGGCGAGATCGCCCGGCTGGAGCTGACTTTCGACCTCCGCGACCTCGCGTCGTATGACGACGGCGGGGTGACCGGTCATCGCAGCGCATACGTGCTCGAACCGGGTGCGTACCCCGTCTTCGTCGGCACGGACGTGCGCACCGCGACCGAGGTCGCCGTGCGCCGCGTCGACCGCCTGCGGGTCGTCCGTCAGCTCAGCGAGGCAGCTGCCGTCGACCCCGCGCACGCCTTCGCTCGCATGACCCGCGGCCGCGACGGAGCGGGCCGCCCCATGCCGGCGTGGGAGGACGTGCCCACCCGCACGGTCTCCCGGCGCGCCCGCGTCCTCGACGCCCTGCCCGCCGAGATCGCCCCGACCGGTGACCGCGGCATCCGTCTGGACAACGTCGCCACCGGCGACGCGACGCTCGACGCGTTCATCGCGCAGCTCTCTGACGACGAGCTGGCGCTGCTCGCCCGCGGCGACGTCACGATGCACAGCCCGCTGGGGGCTCCCGGCAATGCCGGTGTGCTGGGCGGCGTCTCCGAGTCGCTGCGCGAGAAGGGCGTGCGGCCGATCACGACGACCGACGGGCCGAGCGGACTGCGGCTCGCGTCGTACGCCTCGCTGTTGCCGTCGGGCACCGCGCTCGCCTCGACGTGGAACGCCCCGCTGGTGCGCGAGCTCGCGGCGCTGCACGGCCAGGAGATGGTGCGCAAGGGCTCCGACGTGCTGCTGAGCCCCGGCATGAACATCCACCGCGACCCGCTGTGCGGTCGCAACTTCGAGTACTACTCCGAGGATCCACTGGTCACCGGGCGGATGGGCGCGGCGGTCGTCGCGGGAGTGCAGTCGGCGGGGGTGTCGGCCTGCCCGAAGCACTTCGCGGCGAACAATCAGGAGACCAACCGCACCCGCCACGACTCCCGCGTGTCGGAGCGCGCGCTGCGGGAGATCTACCTGCGCGGCTTCGAGATCTGCGTGCGCGAGGCGGCGCCCCGCACGCTCATGACCTCGTACAACAAGATCAACGGCGTGTGGGCGCACTACCACCACGACCTCGTCACGACGATCCTGCGGGGCGAGTGGGGCTACACCGGCTGCGTCATCACCGACTGGTGGATGGAGGATGCCGTCGACCCCGATTTCCCGGACCTCGCCGACAACGCCTACCGCGTCCGGGCGCAGGTCGATGTGCTCATGCCCGGCGGCGTGAAGACGGATGCCGGCCCCCAGGCCTACGCCGACGACTCGATCCTCGCCTCGCTCGCCCGGACGGACGGGCTCACGCGCGGGGAACTGCAGCGGGGCGCCCGCAACGTGCTGGGGCTGGTCCTCGCGCTCGCCCCCGTCATCGACGCCCGCGCCTGACCGCGGCTCCTGCCCCGCCTCGCCCGTGATGTCGAACCCTCATCTCCCCGCCGAACCCTCATTCCTGGGCGCGCTGGGGCGTAAGGGTTCGGCCCGGGGGTAAGGGGTCGGCGATTGTGCCGCCGGCGATGGTGCCGGCGGCGATGGTGCCGGCGGCGGCCGGCCCCGGGGCGGTCGCGGCAGCCGCCTACGCTGGAGGGGTGAGCACGCCGTTCGACCAGTCCCGCTATCAGATCCGCTTCGAGTGGGGAGTCGACGGGCTCGACCGGCTCGCGGCATCCGACATCGTCGTCGTCGTGGACGTGCTGCGGTTCTCGACCTCCGTGACCGACCGCATCGCCGCCGGTGAGACGGTCGCGCTCGACGATGCCGCACACGCGGTGTCCCTCAACGGCGCCGCCGTCGCCGCGGCAGCGGGCGAGACGGATGCCGTGGTCCTGCTCGGCTGCCTGCGCAACGCCGCCGCGGTCGCCGCCGCGGTGCTCGCCGAGCAGCAGCGCCGCGGCGCGCGGACGAGCGTCGCGGTCATCGCGGCCGGCGAACTCGCCTCCCGCGAGCCCGACGCCCCGCTGCGGTTCGCCGTCGAAGACCTCCTCGGCGCCGGTGCGATCATCGACGCCCTCGGCACGCTCGGCCTCGATCACACCTCACCCGAGGCTGCGGCGGCCGGCGAGGCGTTCCGCGGACTGCGGGGCGCGACACGGCATCTGCTGACGGCGAGCGGGTCAGGGCAGGAGCTGCTGGAGCGCGATGCGCGGGCCGACGTCCTCGCCGCCGCCGAGGTGGATGCCGCGGCATCCGTCCCCGTGCTGCGCGACGGGACCTTCGCCACATACGACTGAGGGCACGGCGCTCGGCGTGAAGCCCGCTACCGCGGGGTCATCGCCGCGAGCCGTGTCGCGGGGGTGATCTCCCGTCGGGTCCATGTGAAGAGGAACCGGTCGTCGAACGTCGGGCGGCAGCGGGCGCAGGACGTCGGTCGTGTCGCGCGGCGATGCCGGTAGGCGACGTGCCCAGCGGGGCAGACGCCCACCCAGGGCGCGAGTTCGGTGGCGGTCTCGCCGTCGTGCGTCGTCCCCCCGACGTACCCGAGCGCGCGCGCCGTGCGCTTCCAGCTCGCGCCATGGCCGGCGCGAGGACCGGCGAGGGCGTGCGCGACCTCATGCAGCAGCGTCTGGCGGTTGGTCTCGTCGTCGTAGCGCGCCGCCAGGTAACGCGAGACCGTGATGCGCTTGCGGGTGTAGTCGCATGCCCCGGCCCGTCGTTTGGCGTTGTCGAACGCGAACGACCACGACGGGTCGAGGTGGGTCGCGATCAGCTCCTCCGCCGCACGGCGGACGGTCACCAGTTCGGTCATGCCGACACGGTAGGACGGGCCTCCGACACTCAGCTGGCGACCGATGCGCTCGCACGGCGACGCTCGGCCGCCTCGATCGCGAGGAGCGTCGACTCGAGCTGGTCCTCGGGGGCGCCGGCCTCCTGGCGCAGGAACAGTGCGCGCTTGAAGTCGGCGCGGGCGTCGGCGTAGTCGCCGGCGTCGTAGCTCACCTTGCCGCGGTGCTGTAGCGCGAACGCCGCCAGAGCCGTCCAGCCCTGCCCGTCGGCCTCTTCGGCGCACGTCGTCAGCTCCTGGTGCGCGGCCGCGTAGGCGCCACGGAACTGCAGCACGCTCGCGTGGAGGATCCGTGCCCGCAGCAGGTCTTTGCGCGTGCCGCCCATCCGCGCGACGCGCACGGACTGCTCCGAGATCACCAGTGCGTCCTCGAGCTTGCCGAGCACCTTCAGCAGCCACACCCGCTCGAGCAGGGCCGGCAGGCTCCGCTGGTCGCCCAGCTCGGCGAGCCGCTCGGTGCACTCGTGCGGGTCGATGATCTCGCGCAGTGTCTCCGGGTCGTGCCCCTTGATATCGCTCACCGGCATCCCCTTCGTCGTGCGGCTCAGGCCCCTCCAGTCTCACCCGGGTCCCGCCCGAACCGGGCCGTACACGCCGCGGCGGCGCCGGTCAGCGGTCGAAGATGGATGCCGCGGGCTCGGGCGACGCGGTCGCGTCGGCATCCGTCGCGACGCTCGCCCCACGTACGAACTCGTCGATCTCCGCGCCCTGCGCGACCTTCGCGGGGTGCGGCCCGGCGGCCATCAGCCGGGGCAGCCACTCGGTGGGCAGCGGCGCGGCGGATGCGGCGATCACGAGGTTGCCGAAGCGTCGGCACTTGAGGGTCTGCACCTCCGCGAGCACGATCACCTCGGGGAGCACGGCGCGGACGGTCGCGACCTCCCGGCGCGCGAAGGCGAGACCGGCGCCGTCGGCGACGTTGACGAGCAGCACACCGTCGGGGGCGAGCAGCCCCGCCAGCACGCGGAAGTACTCGACCGTCGTGAGGTGAGCGGGGGTCTGAGATCCGGCGAAGACATCGGACACGACGAGGTCCGCGGCGCCCTGCAGGCCCGCCGGGAGCCGTGCGGCGACGTCGCGCGCGTCGCCGATGCGCACGCGCACCTGCGCGCCGCGGGGGAGGGGCAGCTCGGCGCGGACGAGGTCGACGAGCGGCTGCTCGAGCTCGATGACCTGCTGACGCGAGCCGGGGCGGGTGTGCTCGACATACCGCGGCAGCGTGAGTGCGCCCGCGCCGAGGTGGATGGCCGTCAGGGGCTGCCCCGGCATCCGGAGCCTGTCGATCACCGCGGCCATGCGGGCGACGTACTCGAAGTGGAGGTGCGTCGGGTCGTCGAGGTCGACGTGCGACTGGGGCGTGCCCGCCACGTCGAGCTCGTACCCGCCCGTGAAGCGGCTCGGGATCACGCGGGCCAGGGACCCGTCCGACAGGCGCGCCTGCGGCGCGGCATCCTCTACTCGCGCGCGCGCCATACCGCAACGCTACCGGCCCGGCTGGGCCACAACTCAGGCAGAACCCGGCCCGGCCCCGCAACCCGCCCCCACCCACCCCTTCTGCCTGAGTTGTGCGCCCGCGCCGCGGGTGAGCCCCCGCCCCCCACCACCCGGCCCGTGTCCGCAATTCAGTCCCCGCGGGCCGCATCCGGGGCGCCCACCCCGGAATTCCGGGGCGTGGCGCCCGGCCCGGGCCCCACGGAGACTGAGAACCGAACACGGCCGCGCCCGGTACGGTGGCGAGATGATGGCGATCGACCTCAACGCCGACCTGGGTGAGACGGTCGCCGGCGCCTCGACGGCCGACGACGCCGGCCTGTTCGAGCTGATCTCCAGCGCCTCGGTCGCGTGCGGCGGGCATGCGGGCGACACCGCCTCGATGCGCGAGGCGGTCGCGCGGGCGCTGGCGCGCGGGGTCGCCGTCGGCGGCCACCCGTCCTACCCCGACCGCGCCGGATTCGGGCGCGTGCGCCTCGCCATGCCCGCCGCCGAGCTCCGCGCGGCCGTCACCGACCAGCTCGGCGCCCTCGTCGCGGCGGGTGCCGACCTCCGCTACGTCAAGCCGCACGGCGCGCTCTATCACGCGGTCCGGGATGACCCGGCGCACGCGGGGGCCGTCGCCGCCGCCGTCGCCGACGTGTCGGCCAGGCTCGGCCGTGCCCTGCCGGTCCTGGGCCTCGCGGGGGAGATCGAGGGCGCGGCCGCGCGGGCGGGGCTGGGCTTCCGCCTCGAGGCGTTCCTCGACCGCGGCTACCTGGCCGACGGCTCGCTCGTGCCGCGGGGGGATCCGGGCGACCTGCTGCACGACCCGGCGGAGGTCGCGTCCCGCGCCGTGCACCTCGCGACCGACGGTGTCGTGGTGGCCGTCGATGGGATGCGGGTGCGCACCGACGCCGTGTCGTTGTGCGTCCACGGCGACTCGCCCGGTGCCGTCGCGATGGCGCGCGCCGTGCGCGACGCGCTCGTCGCGTCGGGCGTGGAGATCCAGGCACCCTGGTGACCGGATCCACGCCGGTTCCGGTGCCCGCGCCGCAGGTCGACCCGACCGCGCCGCGCATCCTGCCGTTCGGGGATCGCGGCCTGCTCGTCGCCGTCGACACCCTCGACGAGGTGCTCGCCGTCCACGCCCGGCTCGCGCAGACCCGCCGCGACGGGGTCATCGACCTCGTCCCGGCGGCGCGCACGGTGCTGGTGCACGTCGATCCCCGGAGGTTGAGCCTCCCGGCCGCGCGCGCGTGGATCGCGCAGGGCGGATCCGTGCGCGCCGCGGTATCCGCCGCCGCCCCGATCGTCGAGTTGCCCATCGTCTATGACGGGCCCGACCTCGAGGAGCTTGCGCGCGCCCTCGGCATCCGTCCCGCCGACCTCGCGGCGCTGCACGCGGCGTGCACCTGGACGGTCGCCTTCACGGGGTTCGCGCCGGGGTTCGGCTACCTCGTCAGCCCGGACTGGCCGCACGACGTCCCGCGCCTCGCGACGCCGCGCACGCGCGTGCCGGCCGGGGCGGTCGGGCTCGCGGCGGGGTTCACCGGCGCGTACCCGCGCGAGACGCCCGGCGGCTGGCAGCTCATCGGCACGACGCCCGCGCCCCTGTTCGACCCCGGGGCAGACCCGCCGGCGCTGCTCGCCCCCGGCGCCCGCGTGCGCTTCGCCCCTACCCCCACCCCCACCCTCGCCCCCGCTCCGACCCCCGCTCCCACCCCCGCCCCCGCTCCCACCCCCGCACCCGCACCCGCCCCGCCCGCGAGACACCACCCCTGCACCGAGACACCGGATGCCACGCGGTGTCTCGGTGCACACAGGGTGTCTCGCGGTCAGGGGTGGGGGATCCAACACGGGGCGCTCGCGGTGGTCGAGCCGGGGCTGCTGGCGACGGTGCAGGATCAGGGGCGGCCGGGGCACGCGGCGGAGGGCATCGCGGCATCCGGAGCCGCCGACCGCGCCGCGCTGCGCACGGCGAACCGCCTCGTCGGCAATCCCGAGGATGCCGCCGGCGTCGAGATCACGATGGGCGGATTCCGCGCCGTCGCCCGGGCCGACCTCCACGTCGTCGTCACGGGCGCCTGGGGCCCGATCACCATCGGCGGCCGCGCCGTCGATCCCTACACGGCGCACCCGTGGCCGAGCGGCGCCGAGCTTCATGTCGACTGGTTCGCGCACGGCGTGCGCGGCTATCTCGCCGTCCGCGGCGGACTCGCGACGGCGGATGCCCGTGCCTTCGCCGGCGCGTTCGCGACCGACACGCTCTCGGGGCTCGGCCCCGCGCCGCTGCGCCCCGGCGCCGTGCTCGCGCTCGCCGACGCGCATCCGCTTGCGCCGATCCCGCCCGACACCCTGCACCCGTGGAGCCCGCCCGACGACGCCCTCCTCGAGGTTCCCCTCGCGCCCGGTCCGCGGCAGGACTGGTTCGCGGATGCCGCGGCCCTCTATGACACCGTCTGGACGGTCTCCGCGCGGGCCGACCGCGTCGGCATCCGCCTCGACGGACCACCGCTCGCGCGGCGCGCACCGCTCGCGCACGCCGAGCTCCCGAGCGAGGGGATGCTCGCGGGCGCCATCCAGGTGCCGCCCGACGGGCATCCGGTCATCCTCGGCCCCGACGGTCCCGTCACCGGCGGATACCCCGTCATCGCCGTCGTGACGGATGCTGCGCGCGACCGGCTGGCGCAGGCCCGCCCCGGCACCCGCCTGCGCTTCCGTCACGCCCGCCCCGCCTGACCACCGCGCCTGACCCGACCGCCGCGCGGTTATACCGCAGCATCCGAAACTCGTCAAGGATCGGGCTTGCCATGGCGCGTCGCGCGGTCTATAGTGGGTAGTTGCGCTCCCTTCCCCCATGCCCTCATATGGTGGTCGGCTTGTGCCTGCGCCCCCGCCCCGTCGCGGGGTGTGCGCAGGAGTGGAACGGAGCACTCCACCTGACGACAAGGAAACCAGCCCCCGCCCGGGCTCATGGAGGTAATCCCCTTGGCTGCTGCGCGCAACGCAACCAATTCCACCACCACCCCCAAGAACGGCCGCGGCGCTTCGCGCCTCTCGTTCGCCAAGATCACGGACACCCTCGAGGTTCCCGATCTGCTCGCTCTGCAGACGGAGTCCTTCGACTGGCTCGTCGGCAACGACGCCTGGAAGGCCCGTGTCGCAGAGGCGAAGGCCGCCGGCCGCACCGACGTGCCCGAGATCAGCGGTCTCGAGGAGATCTTCGAGGAGATCTCCCCGATCGAAGACCTCGGCGAGACGATGCAGCTGAGCTTCACGAACCCGTACCTCGAGCCCGAGAAGTACTCGATCGAGGAGTGCAAGGAGCGCGGCAAGACCTACGCCGCCCCGCTGTACGTCGAGGCCGAGTTCATGAACCACCTCACGGGTGAGATCAAGACCCAGACCGTCTTCATGGGCGACTTCCCGCTTCAGACCGGCAAGGGCACCTTCATCATCAACGGCACCGAGCGTGTCGTCGTCAGCCAGCTCGTCCGCTCGCCCGGCGTCTACTTCGACAAGACGCCCGACAAGACCAGCGACAAGGACATCGTCTCGGCGCGCGTCATCCCCTCCCGCGGCGCCTGGCTCGAGTTCGAGATCGACAAGCGCGACCAGGTCGGCGTGCGCATCGACCGCAAGCGCAAGCAGTCGGTCACCGTCTTCCTCAAGGCCCTGGGCCTGTCCAGCGAGGACATCCTCAACGAGTTCGCCGGCTACGAGTCCATCGAGGACACGCTGAGCAAGGACACGATCCTCACCAAGGAGGACGCGCTCCGCGAC